>JANNSR010000136.1:0-3305 GCA_031402935.1 Hyphomicrobium sp.
TCAAATTCTCGGTATTCAGGATTCCAACGGCCGGAACATGGATCGCGCCGGTGGCGGCTACAGCAGCGGCGGCGGCGTTTCGACGGCACCCCCGTCGCGCGATCCGGCTCTCACTGGCGATCTGACCGTCAGGCCTACCGCTCCGACACCGACGCCAGCGGCGCCTGGCGTCGCGACCGACGGCGGCGACGTGCTGTTTGGCGCGCAATATGTCGGTTTTGGCGTCGATCGCGACGTCATCCGTGTCGGCAATGAGATCGGTAAGTTCGACCGCATTCGCCTGCGCGTGCTCGACAACGACATCCACATCAACGAAATCAAGGTCGTCTACGCCAATGGCGAAACCGACGCGCTAGCCGTTGATGCCGACATTCCGAAAAACTCGCGGACCAATTGGATCGACCTGAAGGGCGACCGGTTCATCAAAGAAATCCAAATGGTCTACCGCTCGAAGCCGAGCTTCCGCGGTCAAGCCCGTATCGAAGTCTTCGGCCAGTACGCGCCGGGTTGGCTCGGACCGCAGGGCGAAGGACGCAAATACAATCAGGGTTGGGTGCTTCTCGGCGCCCAGACTGCCGGCTTCGTCGGCTTCGACCGCGACGTCATTCCGGTTGGCAAGAACGAAGGCGGCTTCAAACGGCTGCGCGTAACGGTCCGCGACCGGGCCATCACCTTGAACGAGATCCGTGTGGTCTATAGCGACGGTACGGACGAGACCATCCCGATCCGCACCCGCGTCGATGCCGGTGGCACATTCGGACCAATCGATCTGAAGGGCGAACGGCGCCAGGCCATCGAGCGCGTGGAAGCGAAATACCGCTCGCGTATCTTCAGTGCGGGTAAAGGCTCGGCTATCGTTGAAGTCTGGGGCTTGCACTGACCGTGCCGGACAATAGCGCATGAGCGACGTGACGCAGGGGGCCGCATGGTATGCGGCCCCTTTTTTTGCGTAACAAACAACGGCTAGAGTTGCAGCACCGGGGTGCGCGTGGTTTGAGTCCGGACCGATAAGCAAAACTTGTGCACGGCAGCAGTTAAACTTCGTTCGCACCGCTCCCACGAATATGCTAACCGCTTCGCTGCTGCTGGCGACCCAGCGCAGTAGGAAATACGGGGACAAGACCTTGAACTTGAGCCTGACCAAGCCGCTTTATGCGGATGACACGATGGACCTGCCGATACTGGCAGACCGGGGCGAACGATCGCCCGCAGCCGGCCACGCGGCACCGCTGCCTGAAAGCGCGAAAAAGAAAGTCCGGCGGTTAGCTGCCCACTGCAATCTCTACAAAGGCGCGGTGCCGAGGCTCGCATTCAGGCAGCTCGCCAATACGCTCATTCCGCTGGCGCTCATCGTCGCCGCCATGTTCGCGACGGTGCGCTCGGCATACTGGGTGACGCTGCTTCTCGCCTTCCCGGCATCTGGACTTCTCGTTCGTGCCTTCATCATCCAGCATGACTGCGGCCATGGCTCGTTCTTCGCGTCGCGCCCGCTCAATGATTTTGTCGGCCGCTGCATGAGCGTGTTGACGATGGCGCCCTACAACGTCTGGCGCCGCGAACACGCCCAGCATCACGCGACGTCGGGCAACCTCGACCGGCGCGGCGCAGGCGACATCGATACCAAGACCGTTACCGAATATAAAAAGCTGTCGGCCTTCGGAAAACTGAGCTACCGGCTCTATCGCAATCCGATTTTTCTGTTCGGTTTCGGCGTGCCGGCCTACTTCATACTGCTGCAGCGGCTACCTTGGTTTCACGCGCTGACGTCCGCGGAAGCCTGGAAGAGCGTGATGGGTCTCAATCTGGCGATCGCTGCCTTTTATGCGCCGCTGATTTATTTCTTTGGCATCTCGGACGTGCTGTGGGTTGCGCTGCCGATCGTTCACATCGCGTCAGCAGCGGGCGGATGGCTGTTCTTCATCCAGCATCAGTTCGAAGAAACGACGTGGGAGAAAGCCGAAGGCTGGGATTTCCAGGTTGCAGCCCTGCTCGGATCGTCGTTCTACGATTTGCCAAGAGTGCTGAACTGGTTCACCGGCAACATCGGCTTGCACCATATTCACCACCTTAACAGTATGATCCCGAATTACCGGCTGCTCGATTGCCTCGACGCCAGCCCCGAGCTGAAGGCCATCAACCGCATGACGCTGCGCGACAGCTTCAAGTGCGCCGGCCTCAAATTGTGGGACGAAAAGCGCCACCGCCTGATTGGCTTTAAGGAGCTTGGAACGGCGGTCTGATTGCCGCTTATTGCCCGGCACGATCGTTCAAATACAAACGCCGCCTGCGATACAACCTCGCAAGCGGCGTTTTTCGTTTCAAATCGTCCAGAATTTGGAGCTTCAGTTCGGCTTGACGTTGGATTCGCCGGCCGCGTCCTTGATTGGCGGCGCTTTCTTCAATGCGCCCTCGTCGCCGACGACGCCTGATAATTCATACAGGTCCCGCTGACCGACGTAGAGCACGAAATCGTGCTGCTTCATGAACTCACGCGCCTTGGCGATGTTTTCCTTCTTCGCCAGGTATTCGACGACGAACACGCGCTTACCCTTGAGCTTTGAGTCATCGAGAAGTTTCGTCGAATGCGTGATGTCGCCGGCGGGGTTACCGGTTTCCTTGTGGCTGATACCGAACACAAGGTCTTCCTTCACCGTCGCATCGATGGCGTCGATGTAGTCGGGTTTGTCGAGGAGTTCTTCGGCATTTTGTGCCAGGATCACGGCCTGCGGATTCTTCGCGCGCATGTAAGTCGTGATGCGCTTGACGAGATCGATCATTTGAACGCGACGCTCTTCCGTGTCGCCAAAGTAATAGTAGGCATCGACCCGATCGATCGAGACGCCGTCGAAACCGGCCTCCATGATTCTGTCGATGAGAGAGTCCGGCGAGCCGTAAATGATCTTTTGCCATTCCGGATCCCAATACTTGACGATGAAATCGCCCTTCCAGTCCTTGTCGGCCTTGTAGACCCAGCCGGGACGCTTCTTGTTCCATGCGGGCTTCCAGTAGTCGCGGAAGTCTTCGGCTTCGCCAGCGCTAAAGTAGGCGATGACGATGCGGCGGCTGCCATCGGGCTTCTTTTTCATGCTCTCGACCTGATCGCGCGTCAGGTGGATTTCCTTGCCTTCGGGGAACTGGGATGAATCGATGATGACCATGTCGAACGGCGAGGCGATGATCTTGTCGATCTTGTCCTGGCTCACATCCTTGAGCTGATAAGCCCAGGTCTTAACGCCATCGAGCAGTGCGGCTCTGTCATCTGCTGCGGCTGTTAAGGTAAAAAGCCCGCATTGCGCGACGGCGCT
>JANNSR010000137.1:0-1546 GCA_031402935.1 Hyphomicrobium sp.
TAGGCCGTGAGCTGGCCTTTGGAGCTAAGTTTGTCGAGGCCTGAAAGATCTGAGCACTGGTGGATAAAGCCGCGCTCGGTCAGAATGGCGAGGAATTCGGATTTCGGCGTCGTCATGGGGTAGATGAACTTTCGGAGCGGATGTGTGCCGCAGCAGTTGACGACGAGGGTCCGGGCCGGGAAGCGCCCGAACCTTGCACGGGAAGGGTCAAATGGGCAAGTTATGGGCGATTTGAAGCGGGCGGTGGGGTTGATGAGCGGCACGTCGATGGATGGCATCGATGTGGCGCTGATCGATACCGACGGCGAGGATATCGTGTCGCGGGGGGCGTCGATGACGGTCCCCTATGCGCCCGAGATGCGCAGGCTTTTGGTCGCCGCGATCGCGGACGCGAAAGGCTTGACGCGCCGCGATGAGCGGCCGGGCAAATTGGCGCACGCCGAGCGCGAGCTGACCGAGCATCACGCCGCTGCTGTGTCGGGGTTTTTGAGCAGGCACGGGATCAAGCGCGACAGCATCGATGTCATCGGCTTCCATGGTCAAACCGTGCTGCACAAGCCTGCCGTTGCTGAATTGCGTCTTACAGCAAATGGCCAGCCGTTCGAAGCAACTATACCGGGTCTGACCATACAACTGGGCGACGGCGCCATGCTGGCTCAATGTGCACGCTGTCCCGTGGTCTATGATTTGCGCGCCGCCGATATGGCGGCGGGCGGGCAGGGCGCGCCGCTGGTGCCGGTTTATCATCGCGCGTTGGCCGCAAACCTGCCGCAACGGCCGCTGGCGATCGTCAACGTCGGCGGCGTGGCCAACGTGACCTGGATCGGCCGCGACGGGCGCTTGATCGCCTTCGATACGGGGCCCGGCAATGCGCTGATCGACGACTGGATGATGAAGCGAGCCGGCATCGCTTACGACGAGGATGGGCGGACGGCGGCGCAGGGCAAGGTGCATGAGGACGTCGTACACTTCTACGTCAATCATTCGTATTTCGCGGTTTCACCGCCGAAGTCGCTCGACCGCAATGCGTTCTTCTGGGATTTGGTCGAAGGGCTGTCCCTCGAGGATGGCGCCGCGACGCTGACGGCGTTCACCGCCGCATCGATTGCAAAAGCGCGCGAGCATCTGCCAGAAGAACCCGAGCTGTGGGTCGTTTGCGGCGGCGGGCGGCGCAATCGGACGCTGATGAGTATGATTGCAGGGCGCGTCGAGCACGCCGTCGTGCCAGCCGAGGCAGCCGGTCTCAACGGCGACAGCATCGAAGCCGAGGCGTGGGCCTATCTGGCGGTGCGGTCGCTGAAAGGGTTGCCGATCACGTTCCCGGGAACGACGGGGGTACCAGAGCCAATGACGGGCGGCGTACTTGCCGAACCGAAGCAGCGGCTGGTGCATTAGATATTGTCATCCCGGGGCTCGTCCCCGGGATCCAGCGCGCGGCAAATTCAGACGCGAGAATTGACAAATAACAGTTGTGTTGCAGCGTGTCTTGGCTCGAACACCTTTCCGCAGTTGCTGAACGTTGGGTCCCGGGGATAAACCCCGGGAT
>JANNSR010000138.1:0-9539 GCA_031402935.1 Hyphomicrobium sp.
CATCTCATCTGGCAAGCCGCGCACAATCCGCACGTCACGCTGATCGGTTGCGAGCCGTTCGAAGATGGCGTCGTCAAGGTGCTGACCCGCATCGAAGACGGCAGCCTTGGCAACATCCGCATTCACATGGGTGACGCCCGCGACGTGCTGCGCGCGCTCCCCGATGCCTCGATCGCGCGCGCCTTCATCCTGTTCCCAGACCCGTGGCCGAAGCGCAAACACCAGAAGCGCCGCCTCGTTAACCCTCAGACATTGTCCCTGCTGGCGCGAGTCCTGAAGCCCGGCGCCGAACTCCGCATCGGCACCGACATCGGCGATTATGCCCGTACCCTGCTGCTCGCAGTGCTTGCTGAGCCGCAATTGCGCTGGCATGCCGGAAGCCCTGACGATTGGCGAGAGCGCCCTGCCGACTGGCCCGAGACGCGGTATGAAAACAAAGCCGCGCGCGAGGGGCGCAGGCGCTATTATTTTCGCATTTTGCGGGTTTGACACACCGCGCAACACTTGCGCTTTCGCGCGATTTGGCCTATCTCCTGATTATTCCAATAACAAACAGCCGATCTACAGAGTGGACCCCTCGGGCCCGCTCGGAAACAGCCTTTGCCAAGGACCAGCACGACCGCAATGCCCGCCGACGCCGCGTCAAAATCAGCCGGTATCCCGGCCGCCGCTCCAAGCACATCCCGCTTCATGCGCGAGCACGGGCTTGCGGCCGATTTTGCGCGCGTGGCTGAACCGGTTCTAGAGGGCATGGGGTTCCGCCTTGTCCGCGTCGTGGTCTCGGGCAACGTCGAACGCATCGTGCAGATCATGGCCGAGCGGCCCGACGGTACCATCACGATCGATGACTGCGAGATGATTTCCAAGGGCCTGTCGCCCGTGCTCGACGTCGCCGACCCGTTGTCCGGCAAATACCGGCTTGAGATTTCATCTCCCGGTATCGACCGGCCGCTCGTTCGACCCAGTGATTTCGAAGACTGGTCCGGCCACGAAGCAAAAATCGAACTCACAGAACCCGTCGACGGCCGCAAGCGTTTTAAGGGCGTGCTCGAAGGTTTCGAAGACGGCGAAGTCCGCTTGAAGGCAGAGGCCGGCCCGCTTGGCCACATGCACCTCGGCTTTCCGGTGCACCTGATCGCCGACGCCAAACTCGTGCTGACGGAAGAGTTGATCCGCGAAGCCCTCGCCCGCGCCAAAGAGCGCCATAGCAGTCGGCCCGGTGCCATTAGTCCGGGCGATGGCGCTGAACTCAATGAAAACGATCTCGACAAAGTAACCGACGACACCGAATCGAAAGACACCAGCTTGAAAGACGTGGAGGACTGACGATGGCCATGGCAGGTATTAGCGCCAACCGGCTCGAACTTTTGCAAATCGCCGACGCCGTCGCGCGTGAAAAGACGATCGACAAAAAGATCGTCATCGAGGCGATGGAGGAAGCCATCCAGAAGGCCGCCAAGGCGCGCTACGGCGGCGAGAACGATATCCGCTGCGAGATCGATCCGAAAACCGGCGAAGCCAAGTTGACACGCGTGCTCGCCGTCGTCGATTTGGTCGATAACGATTCAACGCAAGTGAACTTGGCCGATGCGCAGAAGCGCAACCCCGAAGCCAAGGTCGGCGACATGATCGCAGAGACCTTGCCGCCGCTCGAATTCGGCCGCGTCGCCGCGCAAAATGCCAAGCAAGTGATCGTCCAAAAAGTGCGCGAAGCCGAGCGCGACCGCCAGTTCGCCGAATTCAAGGACCGTATCGGCGATATCTCGAACGGCACTGTCAAGCGCGTCGAATACGGTAACGTCATCGTCGATCTCGGCCGCGCCGAGGGCATCATCCGCCGCGATGAAATGATCCCGCGCGAAAACGTGCGGCTCGGCGATCGCATCCGCGCCTTCATCTACGACGTGCGCCGGGAACAGCGCGGGCCCCAGATTTTTCTGACCCGCGCGCGCTCTGAATTCATGGCCAAGCTGTTTGCGCAGGAAGTGCCGGAAATCTACGACGGCGTCGTTGAAATCAAATCGGTCGCCCGCGATCCGGGTAGCCGCGCCAAGATCGCTGTGATCTCCAAGGATTCCTCCATCGATCCGGTCGGCGCCTGCGTTGGTATGCGCGGCGCTCGTGTCCAGGCCGTCGTCAACGAGTTGCAGGGCGAGAAGGTCGATATCATCCAGTGGAACCCGGAAGCGGCGAGCTTCATCGTCAATGCGCTCGCGCCCGCCGAAGTCACTAAGGTTGTGTTGGATGAAGATTCCAACCGCATCGAAGTCGTCGTGCCGGAAGCCCAACTCTCGCTGGCCATCGGACGGCGTGGCCAGAATGTGCGTTTGGCGTCACAGCTCACCGGCTGGGACATCGATATCATGACTGAACAAGAAGAGAGCGAACGCCGCCAGAAGGAATTCGGCGAGCGCACGCAGCTGCTCATGGACGCCCTCGACGTCGACGAAGTTATTGCCCAGCTGCTCGTCACCGAGGGGTTCACCTCGATTGAAGAAGTTGCCTTCGTCGAGCTTTCTGAAATCGCCCACATCGAAGGCTTCGATGAGGCCACCGCCGAACAGATTCAAACACGTGCGAGGGAATACTTGGAACAGCAGGAAGCGGAACGCGACGCCAAGCGGCGTGAACTCGGCGTTGCCGATGATGTCGCCGAAATTCCGGGCATGACGACGGCCATGATGGTCGCGCTCGGCGAGAGCGGCGTCAAAACCGTCGAAGACTTCGCCGATTGCGCAACCGACGAGCTTGTCGGCTGGACCGAACGCAGAAAAGAAAAGGACGCCGAGGCGGTACGCCACAAAGGCTTCCTCGACGGCTTCGAGCTGTCGCGCACCGACATCGAGGGCATGATCATGGCCGCCCGCGTGCAGGCAGGCTGGATCAAGGCCGAAGACCTCGTGCCGGCAGCTGACGAAGCGGAAGCCGAGACAAGCGAAGACGATGCCGGCGCGCCGGCGTGAGTTGAAATGTTGGATAAGGCACCAGGAGCCACGTGGCAGCGAAACGGCAGCACAGGCTTGACGACGACGCGTCTGGAACGCCAGCAGGCGGTCCTGAGCGTCTGTGCGCCGTCACGCGCGCCGCCGGCAACCCCGAAGCCCTGATCCGCTTCGTGCTTGGGCCGGACGACACCGTCGTGCCCGACCTCGAACGCTGCCTGCCGGGCCGCGGCGTGTGGCTGACATGCGACCGTGAGATTGTAAAAAAAGCAATTCAAACAAAGGCTTTCGGTCGCAGCCTGAAATCAGCCATCAGCGTTCCAGCCGATCTTGTGGAACGGCTTGATGTCATGCTGGCCCGCCGTGCCAGCGACGCCCTGTCGCTGGCCACCAAAGCAGGCCTTGCGGTCGCCGGCTTCCAGCAGGTCGACAGCGCGCTGGAAAAGGTTTCGATTGCAGTGGTATTGCATGGCCGCGACGCCGCCGCCGACGGCTGCGCCAAGCTCGACCGGAAATTCAAGGCGATTCAAGGCGACAGGGGTGCGGCAGCGCCGGTTTGCCGTGTCCTCACAATCGCAGAAATGAGCTTGGCCATGGGCCGCCCAAGTGTGGTACACGCTGGGCTATTACCCGGAGGACTGACGAAGCGGTTTCTGAGGGAGGCGGAGCGCGTGTCGCGTTACCGGTCTTCATCGGCCGTTTCCGGCCACGATTATGACGACGCAGCGGACGGCGCCAGTCCGGACGTTTCTCGAACCGAAGGTTGAACGGATATCGCATGACGGAATCGAACGACCAAGCCGACAAGACCCTCCGCGCAGGGGCGCGCAAGCCGCTGACCTTGCAGAAGACGGTTGAGTCCGGTTCTGTCCGGCAGAACTTCAGCCACGGCCGCTCCAAGCAAGTCGTCGTTGAAAAGAAAAAAACCCGCAAGCTCGTTGGCCCCGGCGGTGAAATCATCGCCGACGCGCCGCCGCCGCCGCCGGTGGTTGAAAAAGCCAAGCCGCCGGTTCGCGACGCCGCCGACGATGTCGTGCTGTCCGCAACGGAAATGCGGGCCGGTGGTCAGCAGCGTATTCTTTCCAACGAAGAGCGCGAACGTGCGCGCCTTGCGCTCGCTGCCTCCCGCGCCAACGCACCTGCGCAAGCGCCGGCCAGTGAAGGCATTATGTTCCAGCCGGTGCCGCGGCCGCCGGAGCCACAGTTCAAGCCGGATACTGCGCCACCGCAGACCACTGCTGCCCCTCAGTCCGCAAAGCCAAGCACTGGTCGCGACGCACCAGCCCCGCGTGACGCGCGCGATACTGGCGCGCCTGCGCGGCCATCGTTTCAGCGCCCCGGTGCGCGCCCCGGCGGCAATTCCTACATGCCGCGCGAAGCCGGCCGCCCGCGCGAGATCGACCTGCCCGGCCAGAGCCGTGGTCTTGGCGCCGGAGCTGGCGCTCCTGCCGATCCGTCGCTCGAGAAGCCGACGCGCGTGCAACGACCCATCATCGTCAAGCAAAACGCGCCCGAGGACGACGACAGCCGCAAGCGTGGACCTGGTGGTGTCAAGATCACGCGGCCGCCGGTCAAAATTCTCGACACCGGCCGCGAACGCACCAAGATTTCGATCACCAACTTCGATCGCGAAGCCCAGCAGCGCTCGCTGGCGTCGCTAAAGCGCAAGCGTGACAAGGAACGTCTAAAGGCCCTGGGCGTTCAGCAGCCGCGCGAGAAAATCTCGCGCGAGGTCACTATTCCTGAAGTCATTACGATTCAAGAACTGTCAAATCGTATGGCTGAACGCGCCGTCGACCTCATCAAGTACCTGATGAAGGAAGGCGAGATGCACAAAATCACCGATGTCATCGACGTCGATACGGCCGAGTTAATCGTCCAGGAATTCGGCCATACGCCGAAGCGCGTCTCTGAATCGGACGTCGAAATCGGCCTCGTCGGCGACAAGGATATCGACGATCACCTGGAGCCCCGCGCACCAGTTGTCACCATCATGGGCCACGTCGATCACGGCAAGACATCGCTATTGGATGCCATCCGCTCGACCAACGTCGTCTCGGGCGAAGCCGGCGGCATTACCCAGCACATTGGCGCCTATCAGGTGCTGACGCCCGCCGGGCAGAAAGTCACCTTCATCGACACGCCGGGCCACGAAGCCTTCACCGCCATGCGCGCCCGCGGCGCCAAGGTGACCGACATCGTCGTGCTCGTTGTTGCCGCTGACGATGGCGTCATGCCGCAAAC
Source organism: Hyphomicrobium sp. (assembly GCA_031402935.1). GTDB lineage: Bacteria > Pseudomonadota > Alphaproteobacteria > Rhizobiales > Hyphomicrobiaceae > Hyphomicrobium_B. Next base: position 5,187 of record JANNSR010000138.1, read on the forward strand.
GGTCGAGGCGCTCAATCACGCCAAGGCCGCCGGCGTGCCGATGATCGTCGCCATCAACAAAATCGACAAGCCGTCGGCCGACCCCAAGCGCGTGCAGACCGACCTGCTGCAGCACGAAATCGTCGTAGAAAGTATGGGCGGCGAAACGCAGTCCGTGCCGGTCTCGGCCTTGAAGCGCACGAACCTCGACAAGCTGTTGGAAGCGATCCAGCTGCAGTCGGAAATTCTCGACCTCAAGGCCAACCCGAACCGCACCGCCGAAGGCATCGTTATTGAAGCCAAGCTCGAACGCGGCCGTGGCCCGGTTGGCACCGTGCTGGTACAGCGCGGCACCCTCAAAGTCGGCGATCTGATCGTCGCGGGCATGGCGTGGGGCCGCGTCCGCGCGCTCCTTGACGATCACAGCCAGCCGATCCCGTCCGCCGGGCCGTCCGTGCCGGTCGAAGTCCTCGGCTTCGATTCAGCACCTGAAGCCGGCGAACAGTTCTCAGTCGTCGAGAACGAAGCCCGCGCCCGCGAAATCACCGGCTACCGCCTGCGCAAGCGCCGCGAAACGCTCGGCTCCGCCGGCACGCCGCGCACGCTCGAACAGATGATGCAGACGCTCAAAGACGCGGCTGGCCAGAAAGAGTTCACGCTACTCATCAAGGGCGACGTGCAGGGATCGGTTGAGGCCATCATCGGCTCGCTCAAGAAGCTCGGCACCGATGAAGTCATCGCCCGCATCGTCCACACCGGCGTTGGCGGCGTCACCGAATCCGACGTCGCGCTCGCCAATGCCTCGAAGGCCGTCATCCTCGGCTTCAACGTCCGCGCCAATTCGCAGGCCAAGCAGGCCGCCGATCAGCAGGGCATCGAAATCCGCTATTACAACATCATCTACGATCTGGTTGACGAAGTGAAAGCCGCGATGTCGGGTCTCCTTGCTCCGACGAAACGGGAGGTGTTCCTCGGCTACGCCTCGATCAAACAGGTGTTCAATATTTCGAAGTTCGGCAAGGTCGCCGGCTGCCAGGTCACCGAAGGCAAGGTCGAGCGTGGCGCCAAGGTCCGCCTGTTGCGCGACAACGTCGTCATTCACGAGGGTTCGCTCGCGATCTTGAAGCGCTTCAAGGACGACGTCCGCGAGGTCACCTCGGGACAGGAGTGCGGCATGTCGTTTGCCAACTACCAGGACATCCGCGAAAACGACCAGATCGAATGCTTCCAGGTCGAGACGATCGCCAGGTCGCTATAAGGGACTAGGTTTTAGGGACTAGATGGGTGATGTGCGTTCCTATCGCGATCTTGTGGTCTGGCAAAAGGGAATGGACCTCGCCGAAGCAGCCTATAAGCTTACCAAGTTGTTCCCGAAGACTGAAGAATACCGGCTGACGAGCCAGTTGCTGCGGGCAGCGGCATCCGTTCCCGCTAATATCGCCGAAGGAAATGCTCGTGCCACGCGCCGGGATTACGCGCATTTCATCAGTATCGCGCGGGGTTCAGTGGCGGAAGTGGACACGTTTCTGCAACTGGCGGTTCGCGTTGACTTGGCGAATCACGATCAAGCATCCGCCATCATGTTGCTCGCTGATGAACTCGGTCGGATGCTCAACGTGATGCGGGACAAACTTTCCAAGGAAGCAGATTGATTCGCCCGTCGTTAGTCCCTAGTCCCTAAAACCTAATCCCTTCTTAGAGGCCGCGCGCGGTCCGATCCCGCGGCGGAGAATAAATGACCCGGAAAAAATCGAGCGCCCACTCGGCAAATGGCCCGTCGCAACGCATGCTCCGCATTGGCGAGCTGATCCGCCACAAAATCGCGGAAATGCTCATCCGCGGCGATATCCATGATGATGTCATTGCCGGCCAATCCATCACGATCCCCGAGGTCCGCATCTCGCCCGATATGAAGATCGCGACCGTCTACGTCATGCCGCTCGGCGGCAAGGACATCAAGCCGGTCATTGACGCGCTGACGCGGCACAAAAAGTACATCCGCACCCAAGTGGCGCAGACCTTAAACCTGCGCTACGCCCCCGACCTCCGCTTCCGCGAGGACGAAACCTTCGAGGAAGCCACCCGCATCGACCGCCTGCTCGACAGTCCCAAAGTCCGCCAGGACGTGGAAAAGAAATAACCATGTCCCGCCGCAAAAAAGGCAACGCTGTCCACGGCTGGGTCGTGCTCGACAAGCCCTTGGGGCTTACATCGACGCAGGCGGTCGGCGCCGTGCGGCGCGCCTTCAATGCGCAAAAGGCCGGTCACGCCGGCACGCTCGATCCGCTTGCAACCGGCATCCTGCCGATCGCGCTCGGAGAAGCGACGAAGACAGTGCCCTTCGCGGTCGACGGCGAGAAGGCCTACCGCTTCACGGTCCGATGGGGCGTTGAAACCACGACCGACGACACCGAAGGCTCGGCCGTCAAAACCAGCGATACGCGCCCGTCGCGCGCTGATATTGAGTCCGCTCTCAAAAACTTCATCGGCCAAATTCAACAAGTCCCGCCGGCGTTCTCGGCCATCAAGGTCGAGGGCAATCGCGCCTACGATCTCGCCCGCAATGGCGAGGAGGTTATCCTCGAAGCCCGCACGGTTCGGATCGAACGCCTCGCCCTCGTCGAGCAGCCGGACGACGCCACAAGCATCTTCGAAGCCGAATGCGGCAAGGGCACCTACGTTCGCGCCATCGCGCGTGATATGGGCCGCATGCTTGGCTGCTTCGGCCACGTCATCGTGCTGCGCCGCACCCGCGTCGGCCCGTTCGATGAAGCCCGCGCCGTCACGCTCGAGGCGCTGCAGGCCGCCAGCGCCAGCGACGACGTGGACGCCATTTTCAAACTCCTCGATCCGGTCGAATCGGCGCTCTGCGATCTGCCCGAGTTGCTGGTCTCGCAAACGGACGCCGCCAGTCTCGCACGCGGACAAGCCATCCTGATCCGCGGCCGCGACGCGCCCGTGCTCTCCGGCCCCGCCTTCGCCACCTCGAAGGGGCGCCTGATCGCGCTCGGCGAGCTCGATAAGGGCGCGCTGCACCCGACGCGGGTGTTCAATCTGGGGTGAGTGGCGAAATAGTTGGCCTGCGCAGCACCCCCCAACTTTAGCTTGTACTTGCCGCCAAGAGGGCCTATATGCCCCCCATCGATTAGGCCGGACAACAGGGCCGCTCCACCTGCTCATTCGCAGGCGCGACGTCTAGAGCTTCCCCCAACATCGACAAACCGGGTTTCCGGGTACGCGCTTCCGCGCGGGCTCTGGACCCAAGTAGCCTTGAAAGGGCAAATTCTATGACGCCAGGTACTGTCAAATTCTACAACGACCAAAAGGGTTTCGGCTTCATCGCTCCCGATGACGGCGGCAAGGACGTGTTCGTGCACGCCACCGCTCTCGAGCGCGCCGGTCTCCGCGGTCTCCGCGAAGGTCAGAAGGTTCGCTTCGACACGCAGGAAGATCGCCGCACCGGCAAGATCGCCGTTGGTACGATCGAAGCCCTCTAAGCCTCGCTGCGCTGCTTCAAGTAGCGCTGTAGCTTTGACACGAAATGAAGCCGCCCCCGAAACGGGGCGGCTTTTTTGTTGGCGCAGTTTTGCGATGGCGCATCCGACGCTCGTGTCCATCGCGCCGGCCCGCTGCGCCAGCGCCTGCGCGATGCAAATGCCCCGCTCGCGCCCACCCGTCATCCTCAAACGCGCTCGCCCTCTTGCGACGCGCGTTTGGGGATCCAGCGCAAGATTCCTATCGCAAGAATTATCGAGCCTTCGGCGCTCTTTCCGCTGGATCCCCGAAGCAGCGCGCTAAGGGGCGCGCAGCTTCGAGGATGACGATGTGAAACTGTAGCGCGCCAATAGGCACGGCACAGCACTCCGTGGTGTATTGCGCCGACGATTCAGCCTCTTCATCCCCGCGTCGCGTTAGCGATCGTGCGGAACGCACGACAGGCGGGGACCCAGTCAAGCGTCAATGGGGCACGAAGACTCCGATGCTTATTTTCTTGGCGCTTCGGATGCCCACACGCAACCGCGCCGTCGCGCCAAAGTTTCTTTTCAAATTGAAGCTTGCCTGGATCCCCGCCGCACTCCCCGCGCATTTCATGCGCGGGCGCGGGGATGACGACGCGGCTATATTTTGCCGGCTGCCCATTGCACGCGCGCCCAACTTATCCCCGCCCTTAACGTTACCAAAAAATCCCCAAAAAAAGTTATCCCCGCCCCCTCTGCCCACGCGCATGATCATCGCATCTCGCCACACGCGAAGGACGCTGGCTCGAGCTGCGGTCAACGGATGTGGACGAGAGCATGCCGGGCCGCCAGCCAGATCAGCGGGCCTGGGGAACTCTGCCGGCCTGCCGCGACGCGCGCTGCGGTGCGATAGCGA
>JANNSR010000139.1:0-1835 GCA_031402935.1 Hyphomicrobium sp.
TGCGGTTGCCGACCAGCGATCCGTCCGCGGTCATATCGGCCAGCAGCGATTTGAGGCCGATCCGATCGCCGCCCTTGATGCCGAAGGCACGTGCGATCTCGCGCTTGCCGATTTTGCCGTGCGCCTTGCCGAGATAGTCGATGATCTCCTCGCGCGTCGGCAGTCCGCCGGGCGGGGTCGATGCGGGCTGCGGACGGGATGCGGGTCGTTTCGGCTTGCCCATGCCGCCGTCCATAGCAGAGTCTCGGGGCCGCCGACAGTGTGGCCGGTGGGGGTGCGAGGTTCAATGTGAACGGAGAACTCGCCCTCAGAGTCGGACTGCCACGACGATCGACGTCATGGCCATTCGGACGGGATTGGATGGGACGGTCGGCGCGTCCGACATCGGCGATCCTCGCGCGTCGGCATGACAATGAATTGCGACCTTTCAGAAACGCCACCCCGGCGAGCGAGTTGGGCCGAGCACAACGCGGCACCAGGAGCCCGTCCTAATCCGAGGTTTCCCTGGGATATAAGGGGAATCACTAGTGTTCTGACCCATTTATAGGATTCCCATTGGCCCGCAAATCAGATTTATGGGTGGCATGAGGAACATCAGCGCATGCCTGTACGTCAGCCCGGCGGATCGCGCGACGCTGACGCGGTTGGCGGATGATGGCAAGACGGCACAGAAGATCGCGGCGCGTGCGCGCATCGTGCTGGCGTCGGGCTGCGGGCTCGGCACGGTCGCCATCATGCGCGAGGCGCGCGTCTCGAAGCCGTCGGTTTGGCGCTGGCAAGCGGCTTACATGGCGGGCGGCGTTGAGCGCCTCTTGCATGACAAGGACAAAGGCACGCGCGCTGGCAAAAAGCCGATCAGCGACGAAGTGCGGCTGGCCATCGTCACCAAAACCGCCAAGGAAAAACCGGTCGCCGCGACGCACTGGAGCGCGCGCACGATGGCCAAGGCGATGGGCGTCGGCCACACAACCGTGCAGCGCATCTGGAAAGAAAACGGCCTCAAGCCGCATCTGACGCGAACGTTCAAACTGTCGAATGATCCGAAATTCGCCGAGAAAGTCGTCGATATTGTTGGCCTCTACATGCATCCGCCGGACAAGGCAGTCGTGCTGTGCGTCGATGAAAAGAGCCAGATACAGGCTTTGGATCGCACGCAGCCGGGCCTACCGATGAAGAAGGGGCGTGCCGAGACGATGACGCACGATTACAAGCGGCACGGCACCACGACGCTGTTCGCAGCCCTCGACGTGAAAACCGGCGCGGTCATTGGGGAATGCCTGCCAAAGCATCGTGCGAAAGAGTTTATCCGCTTTCTGAAGACGATCGATCGTGTCGTCGACAAGGGCCTCGCGATCCATGCCATCTGCGACAACTATTCCACCCACAAAACGCCGGAGGTGAAGGCGTGGCTGGACAAACATCCGCGCGTCAAGCTGCACTTTATCCCCACGTCGTCGTCTTGGTTGAACCTCGTCGAGCGGCTGTTCGCCGAGATCACACGCCAGCGCATCCGCCGTGGCGTCTTCAAAAGCGTCGACGATCTCAAAGAAGCCATCGCGGCCTGGATTGATGATCGCAACGCCAACCCGAAGCCCTTCAAATGGACCGCCCGGGCTGCCACGATCCTCGCCAAGAACGAACGCGCCCGCACCCAGTTGGAGCAAGTCCGGGCGGGTACCTTATGAATGAGTCAGAACACTAGACAGTAGCGGATCGCATTGGCCGGGAAGCCCGCCCAGTGCTTGATACGGCGAAAGCGCTCTTCTTCGGCCGCAGCTACAATAACTCCATCGCGAACGAGGCAAGCGGACGCGTCGCCGTGGTAAGCGTTTAGG
>JANNSR010000140.1:0-31210 GCA_031402935.1 Hyphomicrobium sp.
GGGCCGGGCAATGCGCGGCGGAAATCTTTCAAACCGAGCTTGGTTCGGGCGATCTGACCCCGCGTCAGTTCGCGGTGCTGGTGACTGTTTCGCAAAATGAGGGTCTCAGTCAGACCCACTTGGTTGAGCGAACCGGAATCGACCGGTCGACGCTTGCAGATATCGTTCGCCGCATGATCAAAAAGGGCCTTTTGCAACGCCGCCGCACACGCGAAGATGCCCGCGCCTACGCAGTCAAGCTGACAGAAGAAGGCTCGCGCGTTCTGAAATCAGCCGAGCCGCTGGCTCGCCGCGTTGACGAGCGCATTTTGTCTGGATTGCCTGCTGGCCAACGCGACCGGATGATCCAGGACTTGAACGCGATTGTGCAGATGCTCAGCCGGATGCAGCAGAAAGAACAATCCGGCAAGCGTTGAGCGCCAAACTGAATTCTCGAATCGAAACTCACGCTGCTTTCGGCATCAGCTTCCGGCTGATTAGCGTTTCAGCGATCTGCACCGCGTTCAAAGCTGCGCCTTTCAGTAGATTGTCCGAGACGATCCACATTGCCAAACCGTTTTCGACCGTCGCGTCTTCGCGGATGCGCGAGACAAAAGTCGAGAACTCGCCGGCTGCTTCGATCGGCGTTATGTAGCCGCCTGGTTCGCGCTTATCGATAACCATAATGCCTGGGGCATTGCGCAGAATTTCGCGCGCCTCATCGGGTGAAATCGGCTTGGCGAATTCGATGTTGACCGATTCCGAGTGGCCGACAAACACCGGCACGCGCACGCACGTCGCCGACAACTTGATCTTGGGGTCGAGGATTTTTTTCGTCTCGACCAGCATTTTCCATTCTTCTTGTGTGTAGCCGTCTTCCATGAAGACGTCGATGTGCGGAATGCAATTGAATGCGATTTGCTTCGGGAACTTCTTTGGTTCGACTTCTTGACCGGGTACATATTTGCCTTTGGTCTGCGACCACAGCTCGTCCATGGCGTCCTTGCCGGCGCCAGATACGGACTGATAGGTCGAGACTACGACGCGGGTGATCGTCGCCGCGTCATGTAGAGGCTTTAGTGCCACTACCAACTGTGCTGTCGAGCAGTTCGGGTTGGCGATGATGTTTTTCTTGGTGTACCCGGCGATCGCGTCGGCATTCACTTCAGGCACCACGAGCGGCACGTCCTGGTCGTAGCGCCATTGCGATGAGTTATCGATGACGATGCAGCCCTTGGCGCCGATGCGCGGCGACCATTCCTTCGAGACCGCTGAGCCGGCCGACATCAAGCAGATATCGACACCTGAAAAATCGAACGTTTCGAGATCGCGGCACTTGAGTGTTTTGTCTCCGAACGAGACCTGCGTGCCGATCGAGCGCCGGGAGGCCAGCGCAATGAGTTCATCGACTGGAAACTTGCGCTCGGACAGCACATTCAGCATTTCCCGTCCGACGTTACCGGTAACGCCGACGATCGCGACTTTGTAGCCCATAAAGGTGTCCTTGAGAGGCGGCCTGCAGTTTGCTGTGCCGATGAAAGGATGATTGAGCGGAGACTTAGCCGTGTCGACCCGGATTTTCAAGGCACTTGCCGGCTGTGGCCGAGGCAGGTCGCATCGTTCAAAGCCCCGAAATCGCGAGAAATTTCGCCACTTTCCTCGTCTAGATTTAAGGTTAGAAGCGGCGGAGCAACGGACCGGCCAGCGTGATGACTCGACAGGCAATCAAAATCTTGGTCACCGCGGCTGGATGCGCCGCTCTTGCCGCCGGCAGTGGCGTGGCGGCTGAGACTGGCGATGCCGACTGGCTTCAGAATCGCGATATCGCGACAGCCCTAGCGGGCAAAACCCTCGAAGGCCGTTACGCCTCGGGCAAGGCCTTCACCGAGCGCTATCTCGACGATGGCCGCATCGAATACATAGAAGGCGGCCGGACGATCGGCGGCTACTGGTCGGTAACGGCCGGCACGCTCTGCACGATCTACGATACCGACCCTGCGGGTGGGTGTTTCCGCGTCACGCGCGTCGGCAGTAACTGTTTTGAATTCTATTTCGCCTCGCGCACGGAAGCGGCAGCGCCGGGACCGGAGGACGCCGTGCCGTCCTGGACCGCACGAGGCTCGGTGAGCGGTCAGGCGTCGGCCTGCGACGACAGCGCCAATGTGTGACGCACGGCGCTAAGTCTCAATCGAGGAAGCGGCCGAACAACGTCGCCATCACCTCAACCGTACCGCCTTCGATAATCGTGCCGCTCACGACGTCGGGGTCGGCAATGACGTCAAAGGTTGCGTCGAGCGAATCAACAAGCAGCCATTCGAAAGCTTTGCCGGTCGCTTCGTTCTGCAGCGTGCGATGCTCAAGTACGGTTCCGGTCAGCAATGCCGAAGGTGATGGTGTGGTAGCCTCAAGGCCATCCTCTTTCGACATCGCCGCTGCAAATAGCCCGACGGGAATAAACGCTTTTGGCGCGAGGTTCAGCGATTCCTTGCTGTCATCCGCGCGTGGGGCCGCAAAAGCGGCGTCGTCTGCAAAAGCTGTCAGCTCGCGTGCGAAGGCCGACAGGCGGACGCGGCGGGTCTTTGGCCAAGGGCCGTTCGCGTGCACGGCAAAATCGACTGCTTCGAAGACGAGCGGATACTTTCCTTCGCCCGTTTCGTCCGGGCCGACCCAGCCATGAAAACTGCCTTCGAAGGCATTGTCACCGTCGCGCCGGATGCTTTTTGTGATCTGGATTTCGACGTCGCTCTGGCCGTCGAAGAACGGCGTCAAACCGCAGATTTCGGTCGCGCCGTTGTCTGATGCTGAGAAATGAAACCAGATTTCGGCGCCAGACCGTGATCGCCAGATTCCGTAACGTCCGGTTTCGCACGCGGCCAGCGCCGCTGCCTCGGCTGCATAGCGCACCATTGTCGCGCGGAATTCATCTTCATCCGCGAAGACAAATCCTATGGTCGAGAGATTGCTGGCCATATCAACCCCGTGCCTAAAATAGCCGCGGGGAGATTTGCATATTTAGGCGATGCGGGCGAGCCTTTGGTGCTGCGAAAGGCCGCCAAGTTCGCGCACGCGCGCCGTGAAAACGGTTTTCAGCGCTGTGTCGATCTCAAGAACGTTGTTCGAGACGATTTCACCAATCGGATCGGGGAAAATATACTTGTCGTAACCGTCGGCGCCCTCGATGTAGTCGAACAGACGGCCTTTGCGTTCGCGGTCGTAGTAGACGCAAATGCGGCCGACATAGTCGCTATAGCGGACGTTTTCGATCGCGTTGAACATCGTTTCGTCCTCGACAAGATAGGCCAGCCGCCGGCGGACGTAGTTGAAGATGACGAGTTGATGTTCCGTCGTCGCAATACGTTGGCCGAGCTGATGCATGCCGGCGGGGCTCGCGCGTCCGTCGCCTGCCGTCTGCGTTTTCAAGCGCTCAACGACAGGTATGATCAGGCTTTCCTCGAACGCGGTTTTGATCATCGGCGCGTAGTAGCGCGCAATCGCGGTTGGCCGCACGGAGCCAAGCCCGATGCGTGTCAGCGCAAAGCGGCAGAAGTCCTCCGACGGGCCCTTGGCTTCATCGACAAACACGCCGCGTAGACGCTTTTTGACCAGTTGCACGTGCGCGGCCTCGGCGATTGAGTCCGGGTCGAAATGGTCTTTCGTCGCTGCGACAAGCGCTTCGAGTACTTCGTCTGCTACTCCGGCCCTGGCAATCGTTTCGAGATCAACGGTCAGGAATGGTTCGCCATCCATCGCGTTCGGCGTAGTAGAGTCGACAAAAAACTCGAACAGCGTGCCGTTCGTAAGGATGGCAAGTTTGACGCCCGGCATGGCGTTATAGTAGCGCGCCAAACCATCGCGCGCCGAGTTCAGATCGGCACCGGCCTTGCGCGCTTCGATGGCGATGACAGGCGCTCCGTCGCGCAGAATGGCGAAGTCCGTTTTGCAATCGGCCGCTGCCGCGTGCTCCGGATAAACCTCATACGGGTTGGCGTAGTCGTAACCGAGCAGGCCCAAGAACGGCAGGACGAGATAGAGCTTGGTGCTTTCCTCATTGCTGCAGGCGGTCATGATACTGACCGATCGCTTGGCCACAGCCAGCAATCCTGCGCGCAGTTCGTTTGGCGTCGTCATGGTCGTCGCGTGCCCCCGCCCGCTTTAAGCGCAACGCGCGTTGCTGCGGCGCCCAATCCCCCGAATCACTTAGCCGATTGTCTCACGATGAGGGACGCAAGCGAAGAGGTTGATTTGTCAACCATTTCTTAATGGTTGCAGAGGCGCTTAAGCGGCGACCGCTTTCAGTTCGGCTTCGATCGCCTGGCCCATTTCTGTCGTGCCGACCTGGCGCATGCCCGGTTGCATGATGTCGCCCGTGCGCATGCCCTTGTTGAGAACGCGCGCGATTGCGGTGTCGACGAGGTCGGCTTCAGCGCCCATATCGCAGGAATAACGCAGCGCCATGGCAAACGAGGCGATCGTCGCGATCGGGTTGGCGAGGCCCTTACCGGCTATGTCGGGCGCCGAGCCGTGCACCGGCTCATACAGCGCCTTACGCTTGCCGGTCTTGGCATCAGGCGCACCGAGAGACGCCGATGGCAGCATGCCGAGCGAGCCTGTCATCATGGCGGCTTCATCCGACAAGACATCGCCGAACAGGTTGTCGGTGACGATGACGTCGAACTGCTTCGGGTTGCGGATCAGTTGCATGGCGCAGTTGTCGGCGAGAATATGTTCGAGGGTCACATCGGGCGCGTATGCCTTGTGGACTTCGGTAACCACCTGGTTCCACAGCACGCCGGTTTTCATGACGTTGCGCTTTTCCGCCGAATGCACTTTGTTACCGCGCTTGCGCGCGAGGTCGAAGGCGACCTTGGCAATGCGCTCGATTTCGCGCGAGTTGTAGATCTGCGTATCGACGGCACGCCGGCTGCCGTCCTCCAGCGTCACGATTTCCTTCGGCTCGCCAAAGTAGACGCCGCCCGTCAGTTCGCGCACGATCATGATGTCGAGGCCTTCGACCAGTTCGCGCTTTAGGCTCGAAGCGTCGGCGAGTGCCGGGTAGCAGATCGCCGGCCGCAAGTTGGCGAACAGGTCGAGGTCTTTGCGGAGCCTCAGCAAGCCGGCCTCGGGGCGGTGCGCGTACGCCACCTTGTCCCACTTCGGCCCGCCGACGGCGCCGAACATGACCGCATCAGCCTTTTGCGCTTTCGCCATCGCCGCATCGGTAATCGCAACGCCGTGCGCGTCGTAGGCTGCGCCGCCGACCAAATCGCGGTCGATCGCGAATTTTCCCTTGTTGCTGCGGGCATTGAAGAAAGCGATGAGCCGTTCGACCTCGGCGATGGTCTCGACGCCGATGCCGTCGCCGGGCAGAAGCAGCAGGGAATGGGTGGTCATAGCGATCCTGTTGACTTGTCTTGGGGAGCGAATTTGTCTGCCGGGAGTGCTAACCTCTCGGACGCCGCCCCGCAAGCGAGGCGGCGGACGCGATAGACGGCACTTTGGCGCAGAGACGGCGGCAGGGCATAGGCAGGCACGATGACGAGAAAATTTACGTTGGTGGCGGCGCTGATCGCAATTGCCGCTGCCAAGGCCAGCGCGCAGGGCCGGCCCGAACTGTCGCTCCCGCTGGCCTGCGAACCGCATAAGACCTGTTTCGTTCAAAGCTACGTCGATCTCGATTCCGGCCCGGGCATCAGAGACTTTTCGTGCGGTACGGCGACGTATGAGAAACACGAAGGCACCGATTTTCGCGTGCTGTCAGCGGAAGCTGCCAAGTCCGGCGTCCCGGTGCTGGCATCCGCCGACGGCACTATCAAAGGCGTGCGCGATGGTGTCACCGACATTTTTGCAAAACAAAGCGACCCGGCCGCCATCAAGGGAAAAGAGTGCGGCAATGGCGTCGTCGTCGATCACGGTAGCGGCTGGGAAACCCAGTACTGTCACATGAAGCAAGGCAGCGTCGTGGTTTCAAAAGGCCAAGTGGTCAAGCGCGGCGACCGCCTCGGCGATGTCGGCTTTTCAGGTCTGGCCGACTTTGCCCACGTCCACCTCTCCGTTCGCCACAACGAAAAAGTCATCGATCCGTTTTTGCCTGACGCTGTTGACGGCGCCTGCCAGCGCGAGGCCATAGGCAGCGGCATGTGGCTGCCGTCGGCAGCGGCGTCGTTTCCCTACAAAAACGGCGAGATCCTGATGAGCGGCTTTACCGGCGAACCGCCGGACCACGCGGCGCTCGAGTCCGATCACACGCGCGTTGCGCCACTCGGCCCAACATCGCCGGCGCTGCTGTTCTACGGCCGCTTCGTCAATCTCGTGGCCGGCGACCGCGTCCGCCTTGTCATTACCGGTCCCGGCGGCACACTTGTCGAGCAGCTGGCAAATCCAATCGATCGCAACAAGGCGTCGTTTACGTCCTACGCCGGCAAGAAGCGCAAGGACGCACCTTGGCCGCCGGGCCGCTATGAGGGCCGCGTCGAAATCGTGCGTGACGGCGCTGTCATTGCCGCCGCTGTCGGCACACACGACATGCGCTGATGTCTAGGTCGCGAATGGCAACGGGAACGCCAGAGTAAACCCGCCAAGCGTTGCGACAGCGCCAAGCACGCCGACCAGAATACTGCCGGTCAATATTGCGTTGCCGCCCGATATAATCGCGACGGATGCCAGCACAATCGCGATTTGCAGCAATGCTTGCCCGTAATCGAAATACGGCCCTCGGCGCAGCGCCTCGTTGCGCGAAACTTCCAGCGCCTTACCTTTCACCCACAATTCATCGAGGCCTTCGTTGCGCTCGGGGTCGCTGGTCAGCTTTTTGTCCTGTTCGCGGTAGTCGGCGACTTTGCTTTTGACGAGCGCCTTGACGTCGTCTGCCAATGCCGGAGTCGCAGCCAGCATAATGTCGAGATCGTCAGCGCTAAGCCGCAGCGCTTGCCGCCGCGCATTCTTGGCCTGAAAAAACGCCCAGATGTTGGAAGCTTCGATATTCTTGAGCATCGCCTCTTGCGTGGCGTTGCCGGCGCCTAAGCTGCACAGCGCTAAGATGACCGCCAGAACGCCGATAAAAACGCCGACGAGTTTATCGCGCCGGCGCATATTTTGTTGATCGGCATCGCGGCTAAGCTGATCCCAAGCCATTGCTGTACTCCTTAACGTATCGACAGTGTTGCGAGCTACATGATCCGGTCTTCGGGCGGGGCCGCCAGCGAGCGCGCGGGAAGCAGATCCTTGCGGTCGATAGATCGGCCGTCGGCCCCGAGGCGATACAGGATCGGTGCGCCCGTCGCAAATTCACGTTGCAGGATTTCGTCCCCTGACAGCCCTTCGAGGATCATCATCATCGCGCGCAGAGAATTGCCGTGCGCCGCCACGATGACGTTCTTGCTCATGGCGATCTGCGGCCAGATCACTGTGTCGTAATAGGGCTTCACGCGCGCCAGGGTATCCTTCAGGCTTTCGCCGCCCGGCGGCGCGATGTCGAAGGAGCGGCGCCATTGCATAACCTGGGATTCGCCCCAGCGTTTGCGCGCTTCGTCTTTGTTGAGACCTGACAATTCGCCGTAGTCGCGCTCGTTCAAAGCTATATCGCGCGTGATTGGCACGTCGGGCTGGTTGAGTTCGGCGAGGATGATGTCGAGCGTGTGCTGCGCCCGCTTGAGGCCGCTCGTGAAAGCGATGTCAAACTTGATGCGGTGATCGCGAATCATGCGCCCCGCTACACGGGCTTCGATTAGGCCCTTTTCGGTGAGGTCCGGATTGCGCCAGCCGGTAAACAGATTGAGGCGGTTCCACTCGCTTTCGCCGTGGCGGACGAGAACCAGGACATTGTCGGTCAATGCGTCGGACATCTTGCCGTTGGCTGCCTCTGCTCGCTGTTCCGCGCGTTCGTGGTGTCAAATACCCAACACGTCGGCCATCGAATAGAGACCGGGCGCGCGGCCTTTTCCCCACAGCGCTGCCTTGACGGCGCCTCGCGCGAAAATGCCGCGGTCGGCGGCAAGGTGCGTCAACTCAATGCGTTCGCCGTCGCCCGCGAAAATGACCGTGTGTTCGCCGACAACGCTGCCGCCGCGCAGCGTCGCAAATCCGATATCGCCGCTTTTGCGGGCGCCTGTATGTCCATCTCGAGCGCGGACCGCTTTGTCGCCCAGCGAGACGCCGCGTCCGCTGGCGGCGGCTTCACCAAGCAGAAGCGCGGTACCTGACGGCGCATCGACTTTGAGCCGGTGATGCATTTCGACGATTTCGATGTCGAAGTCCTCGCCAAGTGCAGCTGCGACGCGCTTTGTCAGTGCGGCGAGCAGATTGACGCCGAGACTCATGTTGCCGGACTTGATGATGGCCGTGCGGGACGCTGCCATTTCAATGGCCATGCGGCACTGGGCGTCGAAGCCGGTGGTGCCGATCACGTGCACCGTGCCGGACGCCGCCGCCAGTTCGGCGAAGGCTGCTGTCGCCTTTGGGCTCGTGAAATCGAGGATGGCGTCGGCGGCAGAGATGACCGCGGCTGCGTCGTCCGAGATCATGGCTCCCAGTGACCCCACACCTGCGAATTCGCCGATGTCTTTTCCGAGCGCGGCTGAGCCCGGCGTTTCAGTGCCGCCGCTCACCGCACAGCCGTTGGTCGCGGAAATGGCGCGAACCAGTTCCCGGCCCATGCGGCCGGCCGCGCCCATGACGGCAATTTTCATTTCGGCTCCCGGTGGGGTTGTCGTGCGCGAGGCAGGGGGCGTGTGTTGCGGGGATATAGCAACCCGCATCGCGAAACAAAAGTATAACGGCGCCGAATTCACGCAGACATGTGGAAGGGTCTTGCGCAGCGCGAAAAACGCCTCTTCTATGGACTATTTCTTGCCACCTTTGGTGGCACGTAATATCGCGTCCTCGATCAGCTTTTTGGCTTCGTCGGCATGGCCCCAGTGGTCTATCTTAACCCACTTGCCGGGTTCGAGATCCTTGTAGTGGGCGAAGAAATGCTCGATCTGCTCAATCGAGATCTTCGGTAGGTCGCTGTAGGTTTTGACGGCGTCGTAGCGCTTGGTGAGCTTGGTTGACGGCACAGCTATGATCTTTTCGTCGCCGCCGCCGTCGTCCTCCATGACCAGCACGCCGACGGGGCGGCAATTGATCACCGCACCCGGCATAATCGCTCGCGTGTTGCAGACGAGCACGTCGATCGGATCGCCGTCGGCCGAAAGCGTATGCGGAACGAAGCCGTAGTTTCCGGGATAGCGCATCGGCGTATAGAGAAAACGATCGACGAATAGCGCGCCGGAGGCCTTGTCCATCTCATACTTGATCGGCTCGCCGCCAACCGGCACCTCGATGATAACGTTGATGTCGTGCGGCGGGTTCTGACCGATTTTGAGGGCGTCGAGCAGCATATTGGCGTCCTTACGGGCAGACTGAGTGAGGTCGCCGAGGCATGCCGCGAAACTTAGCGTTGCGCAACGCGGCTTTCGTCGCGGCTAACCGAAGCTGTAGGCGATTTTGGTGAGCTGCGTCGTTCCGAACCGTTCTTTTGCGTGGGCGATCGGGCGGCCGCCGCGCCGCCAATAGAAGTCGCCGGCTTCGACGTTGTCAGCGAGCGCCCATACAAGAAGCCCGGCGAAGTGGCTGAGATCGAGCTGATGGCGGCAGGCTTCGAACAGGTGCTCGCCAAGCCCGACGCCCTGATACACGGGCGAAACGTAAATTTCGTAGATTTCGCCGCACGCCGCCTTGCCGCATCGCGCCGCGCCGCATGAGGCATAGCCTGCAATGACGCCAGCAACTTCAAGCGCTAGCAGGTTGCTTTCGGTCTTGATGGCATTGCGCCACCACCGGGCGTCGCGGCGTCGGATCATACGCTCGAGATGCATCGGCGGGATGATGCCCGTATAGGCCTGCCGCCACGCCTCCCGGAAGACGCGGTTGAGCGCGTCGCCGTCGGACGCCTTGGCGATACGCACTTTGATCAGGGCACTGTCGCGGATCATGCTACAGACTATAGCCGGTCTTGCCTTGCCCCGCACCGCCCGATCTGCCGTTTTGGGAAATAGAAAGGGCGCCTGCAGCCGAAGCCACAGGCGCCCAGATATCTCAACCATCAACCAGTGGTCGAAGGCTTAGCCCTGCGGCTTCATCTGCTCGAACGACTTTGCAGTGGCCGAACCGACGGTTTCGAAGGTCTGCTTGGCAACCTTGCTCGACAGTTCGAACAGTTCCTTCGACTGCGAACCGGCAACAGCGAACTGCTGCTGCCAGTAGTTGGCCTGCAGGCGGGCGATTTCCGGGAACGTGCGGGCGCGTGCCATTGCCTGGGCGGCTTCGAAGGCGGCTTCCGTGTTGGCGAGCGTGTTCGCCATGATCTTCTCGCCGATCGACTTGGCGCCGGCCTGGGTGGTCAGCATCACGTCTTCGACAACTTTGGCGTTATCCTTGGCAGCGGCGCTCATCTTGTGGAAGGCGTCGCGCGACTTGGCTACTGCGTCTTCGGCGAATGCCGACATGTTTTCCGGAACCTTGGCATCTTTGCCGGCCGTGAACATTTCCTGGGCCTGGCGCGTAAAGTCCTGAACCTGACGTGTGAAAGCGTCGCTCATGGTGTCCTCCTGGGGGATGTTGGCTCGTGATGGTCTTGCAATGGTCAACGCGAGCTCGCGGCCCAGCGTTTGAACTTGACGATAAGTATATAGGACAAGCGATGGTGCAGTGCAACATCTTTTTGCTCCGCACCCAATTATTCAGTACTTATGTCGCACTTGGTTGAACGCGGGTCAGCATATCGCCCCCCAAAGCTCTGAAATGAGCGCCAGATACAACTTCGCTGCTCGCGGTTGCGAGATGAAGCGTGATCTCAGGATGGCTATGCAAGCTGCGGAAATGCCTCGCGATAGGCCATTGCGGAACGGTCGAAAAGGATGTCGCCCGGGGTCAACGGGCGAGCTAGTGCCAGCCCTTCGAGTGAGCGGCAGCGCGATAAGGCAACGTAGGTCTGGCCATGGGCAAAGGTTCCGCGTCCTAAATCAACATAGACCTTATCAAGCGTCAGCCCCTGGGCTTTATGGATGGTCAACGCCCACGCTAGGCGCAACGGAAATTGTTTGAACGTGCCGGCGACCGTCTCGACGATCTTTTCAGCCGCCTGATCATAGGCATAGCGGCGGTGCTCCCATGACACCGGTTCGACCTCGTACTCACGGCCGCCGATTTCGATCCAGACCTGTTTTGCCGTCAGCCGCGAGATCCGCGCGATCGAACCGTTGACCCATCGCCTATCGGAGTCATTCCTCAACATCATGACCTTGGCACCGGCCTTCAAATCCAACGCAGCTTCTGCCGGTTGAACATTCTCGTTAAAATCTCCGGTAATGCCTGCATTGAAGCGTGTGGTGTCGCCGGCCAGCGCTTCGAGATAGGCAATGTTGATGCGCCGTGCTGCGGCGTTCGTTGGGGTTAGGATCACGTACGGTTCGCCTTCGGCAAGGGTGCGAATTGGACTGACGCGTTGATTGAGAATGGCAAGCTCTTCGCGCGTGACGTCGCCGTCGCGGATGGCATTCAACACTTTGATGAGATTGTCGTCGGACTGGCGAAAGACGTGATCGAGTTCAAGCAGCGCCGTTCCTGGCCCTTCGCGCAGCGCCTGTACGGAGAAGAAAAACGGGCCGCCATGGGCATCTTCAAGATGCGCCGCGACCTCGCCTTCCTGCACCACGGGTGGCAATTGGTGCAGATCGCCGAACATCAGCAATCTCACGCCGCCGAATGGATCTCGCGGCCGCCCGCGATTGATCCGCAGTGCCTGATCGATGCCCCACATCAGATCGGAACGCACCATCGACACTTCGTCGATGACGAGGAGGTCGAGCTTGCGCATCAGCCGTCCGTTGCGGCTGCGGCGGATGTCGGAGGCTTGAATGAGGCGCGGCGGGAATCCGAAAAACGAGTGGATGGTCTGGCCGCCGACGTTGATCGCAGCAAGCCCGGTCGGCGCGACGACGACCATGGTGGCTCTTGCCTCGTCGCGCAGCGCCCGCAATAGCGTCGATTTGCCGGTCCCGGCGCGGCCGGTGACGAACAGGTGGCCTGCTGCCGTCGCTACAAACCGGCGGGCGGCTGCGAACTCGGCCGTTGCTGTCACGCCATCCGGCCAGCGCATCGGCTCAAGCCCGGTCACGGCTGCATCAGCGGGCGCGTGGTCGGCCAAGGTGTTGTATCCCCTCAGGTCGCGGCACGCGACCTATCCATGCCGCAACAAAAAGATCGGCGTGAGACTTTCCGCGTCGATTTTCCGTTTCGCAAACGTCTCGTTAATAAACGCGGTTTAATTTGATCGCAGACAGAAGCTCGTGCCTCCTGCGCGGTCCTTTGTCAAATGGCGTGGCTCCCCAGGAAGGGGCCACGCCATTTCTGCACGTATGAACCGTTTTTTTGGGCGGGCCGCGAGAATCAGCCGCGTTTCATCATCGCGCGCATGGTCACGACATCGCTTTCGGTTGTCCCTGCCGGTAGCGCAACCACTTCTCGCGTCGTCAAGACGAGAACTGGCATCGGCGTCTGATACCCATCATCGTCATAGCGTGTTTCGATGCGTACGGCTGCGACGTCGGCAAACGGCACTTCGTGGACCGACTTTGACAAGATCCCCGTACGTTCGACGTGATACAGCCGCGCTTTTCGATCCATTGTTACGCGCGTGACGTCACCGGTCTCAAAAATACTGACGATATATGCGCCTGTCGCGATCGCAAACATGGCGTACAAATATAGCTGAATCACGAGGCTGGCGCTGGAGAGTGCGTTGGCGTCTATCAGCAGTAGCACCAGAACCGGCGCCGCCAATCCCATCAAGATGGGAGCAAGCGCGAGTTGGTGACGCGTGGAAGGGCTTTCCACGCCAAAGTCTACGCTATCGGCATCGGCTTGCACTGGCATCAGCCTTTCACCGGCACCGCGCCGGTACGCACAAAATCAAAAACAAATCCTAAGCGTCAATGTTTAACATTTTGGTGAGAGTTGCTGAAAATGAAAACGCGAGCCGGCAGCTTTTCCGCCGACTCGCGTTGTCGAATGTGACCTGCGTGCTGGGGTTAGTCGCGGATGATCGCCCAAAGCTTGTAGTCCTTGTCGAACTTCAGGTCGTAGGCGGCGCCATCCTTGCACTTGGCGTCGTCAAGTTCGAAGACGCCGGTACCTTCCCGATTCCTTTTCCCACTTGCCGCCTTCGCAGCCCCAGGCCGTGGCCGCAGCCATCGCCTTTTTGGCTTCATCGTCGGAAAGCTTGTCGTCGGCAAATGCCGGCGCGGCAAAAAGCGCAGCGGCAACGGCTGCGATTGCAAGACGGTTCATAGTTATCTCCTTCAGGCTGAAACAATCAGTCCTGCTGAAATGCGGGCTTCGCACCAGAACATCGATCTGGGATTTTTTCCCGAGCCGGCAATGGCGCACCTCGGCCGCGCGCAGTTGCGTGACCAATATTTGATCAGGCCGCGCCGCTTTCGCGCTCGGCTTCGCGCTTGCGTTCCTGGCGCTTGCGTTCGTTGGGATCGAGCCAGCGCTTGCGTAGCCGGATGCTCTCCGGCGTGATCTCAACCAGCTCTTCGTCGGTGATGTAACTCATCGCCTTCTCGAGCGTCAGGCGCATCGGCGGCACCAGCGTTAATGCTTCGTCCTTGCCGGACGCGCGCACGTTGGTCAGTTTCTTGCCCTGCACGACGTTGACGACGAGGTCGTTGTCGCGCGTGTGCTCGCCGACAATCATACCTTCGTATACTCGTGCCTGGGCACCAACCATGAATATGCCGCGGTCCTGCAAATTGAAAATCGAGTATGCGGTCGCTTCGCCGACGCCGTTCGAGATCAGCACGCCGGTGCGGCGCCCCTGGATTTCGCCTTTGAACGGCGCGTAGGCGTGAAACAACCGGTTCATCACCGCGGTGCCGCGGCTGTCGGAGAGCAATTCCGATTGGTAGCCGAGCAGGCCGCGCGTCGGCACCAGGAACACCATGCGCGTGCGCCCGCCGCCCGAGGGACGCATTTCCATCAAGTCGCCGCGCCGTTCGGAGAGCTTTTGCACGACGACGCCGGTATGCCCGTCATCGACGTCGATAATGGTTTCTTCGATCGGTTCGAGTTTCTGGCCCGTGGCGTCGTCGGTCTTCATCACGACTTTGGGCCGCGAAACGGTCAGCTCGAAGCCCTCGCGCCGCATGTTCTCGATTAGGATCGCGAGCTGAAGTTCGCCGCGGCCGGAGACTGTAAAAGAATCCGTTTCCTCACTGCCCGAAACTTTGATCGCGATATTGCGCTCGCCCTCGCGCAATAGCCGGTCGCGGATGACGCGGCTCTGCACCTTACTGCCTTCCTGGCCGGCGAACGGGCCATCATTGATGCGGAACGTCATCGACAGAGTCGGCGGGTCAATTGGCTGGGCGACAAGCGGCTTTTCGACGACTGGATCGCACAGCGTATCGGCGACGGTCGCGTCCGTCATACCGGCAACGGCGACGATTTCGCCGGCACTGGCTTCCTCAACCGGCACGCGCTCAAGGCCGCGGAACGCCAGCACCTTAGTGGCGCGGAACGTTTCAACCAGCGAACCGTCGTGCCGGATTGCCTTCAGCGCCATGTTAGATTTCAGCGTGCCAGACGTGATGCGCCCCGTCAAAATGCGCCCGAGGAACGGGTCGGCCTCCAGCGTCGTCGCCAGCATGGTCATCGGGCCGTCATCGACGGCGGGCGGCGGTACATGCGCCATCACCAGATCGAACAGCGGCGCTAGATCCTTCTGCGGACCTTCGGGGGCCAATGCCATCCAGCCGTTGCGGCCTGATCCATAGAGCACAGGGAAATCGAGTTGCTCGTCGGTCGCATCGAGATTGGCGAACAGATCAAAAATTTCGTTCAGCACGTCCTGGTGGCGTTCGTCCGGGCGGTCGATCTTGTTGATCGCAACAATTGGGCGTAGGCCGCGCTTCAAGGCCTTCGAGACGACGAACTTGGTTTGCGGCAGCGGCCCTTCGGACGCGTCGACGAGCACGACGACGCCATCGACCATGTTCAAAATACGCTCAACCTCGCCCCCGAAATCGGCGTGACCAGGGGTATCGACAATGTTGATGCGGGTATCCTTCCAGAC
Organism: Hyphomicrobium sp.; assembly: GCA_031402935.1. GTDB lineage: Bacteria > Pseudomonadota > Alphaproteobacteria > Rhizobiales > Hyphomicrobiaceae > Hyphomicrobium_B. The sequence goes on from JANNSR010000140.1 coordinate 15,095, forward strand.
GACGCTCGTGCACTTGGCAAGAATCGTGATGCCGCGTTCGCGTTCCAGATCGTTGCTGTCCATCGCCCGCTCGGCGACCTTCTGGTTCTCGCGGAAGGCGCCCGATTGCTTGAGGAGTTCATCGACCAACGTCGTCTTGCCATGGTCGACGTGCGCGATGATCGCGATATTGCGGAGTTTCATGCTGTGGCCTGAAGGTTAACGCGCCCGCTTGCTGCGGCGCAAAATCTGCTGCCGGACCTAGCATGGCCGCCACTGGCCCGGCTAGGCGGAATACTCGGCGGCGAGGTGCGGCTTAACGGGCGCTAGCACGGAATTTGCGAGGCGGTTCGGCATAACACCTACGTTTCAGAGCGGCACACATGTTCGAACGCAATAAAGTCGACAACAGCCTGCAGCAATCGACCGTTCCGGCCGAAATCACGCTTGTCAGTGGCGAAGTTCTCAAGGGCCGCTTTCTCATCAATGCGTCGCGCTCGATATACGACGTGCTGAATGGCGAAACCCAATTTCTCGAGTTCGAGACCTATGACGGCGGCAGGTCGCTGATTTCGAAGGCGACGCTGGCGGCGATTGAAATTGTGTCGCTGCCGTCTTCAAGCGGCCTCAAGTCCCGCATCCGCGACGCCGATACGTTCGATCCCCATGCCGTGCTCGGCGTCCAGCCGTCTGCTTCCTGGGAGGAAGTCCGCCACGCCTACATTAAGCTCTCAAAGGTCTATCATCCCGACCTGTTCACCGGCGTGACTTTGCCGGGCGAGGTTCGCGAATATCTCGCCGCCATGGCGCGCCGCATCAACGCCGCCTACCACGCACTTGAAGTACCGCAACAGGCCATGAAGCGCGCCGAAGTCGAAAAGGCCAAGCCGATCTTTACGTCGCCGCAACGCGCTTAAAATTCCGCGCGCCAAACGTCAGCGCTTCTCGATTGCCCCGCCGCTTGGATCCTTTTCCTTGGCGCGCAATTCAGCCAGCATCTCGTCGATATCTGGACGCGGCGTGGGATCGCGCTCAAGCCGGCGGCGTTGGTGATCTTGCAGCACCATGGCTGCGATATCGGCGCCTGGCACCTTCAGACGCCTCGCCCCTGAAATAAGCAATGGCGTTGTCGGTTCCTCAAGATCGAGTTCTTCGAGGAACGTTTCGCGCAGCGCATAGAACGCTTGAAGGATGGCGTCGCGCACCAGCTTTTTCTGCACCTGAGACGCTTCGCTGACAACGCGCGGATCGAGCGTCTGCAACGCGCGCCGCATGTCGTGCAGTGGCGCAAACGGGTAGAGGCCGACAAGTCCCTCTGTCTCGCCGGCATTGCGGTAGACGATCCGCATGGTGTCGATCGTCTCGCTGATACGGCTGAAGGCGGCCAAATAATCGTCGGTGCCTTGGTATGGCTTTTCGCAAAACGTCAGCAGCACCGATTTGGTGCGCACGATATTGCGCCATTCCTCTTCCAGGCTTTCAACAAACTTCGAGCGCTTCTGGAAAATATTCGACAGATACGCGACGCCGCCGGTCGCGATCAGCAGCGACATATCCCGCATGAATTCGTAGAACTGGCCGGCGATGTTGACGACGAAAGGTGGCACGCCCGCAACGTCGTCAGCGAACTTGGCTGCCAGCAGCACCAGCAGCGCCACGAACAGCAGCCAGTACAGGCGCGACAGTGTGCGGTTGACGGAGTTGCGGGTCATGAGTCCTGGGACGCGTCGAATTCGGACGGAAAGTGTACGGCAACGATTGGCTTATAGCAGACCGTTGGGCCGCTTCGTGACGGCCCTGCGGCAACGGGGTTAAAGCCAACCCTGCGCGGGGCTTATTTCTTCCCCTTATTTCTGACCCCCAGCGTCCGTAGCCTGAGCGCGTTCAACTTGATGAACCCTTGCGCGTCCTTCTGGTCGTAGGCGCCTTTGTCATCCTCGAACGTAACGAGCGTCGGCGAATATAGCGATTTCGCGCTCTCCCGGCCAATGACGATGACGTTGCCCTTGTAGAGTTCGAGCGTCACCTCGCCCTCGACATGGTCCTGGCTCTTGTCGATCAGAGCTTGCAGCATCTCGCGCTCGGGCGAGAACCAGAAGCCGTTGTAGATCAGCTCGGCGTAGCGCGGCATGATCTCGTCTTTGAGATGCGCCGCGCCGCGATCGAGCGTGATGCTTTCCATGGCGCGATGGGCGCAAAGCAAAATGGTGCCGCCGGGCGTCTCGTAAACGCCGCGCGATTTCATGCCGACAAAACGGTTTTCGACAAGATCGAGGCGGCCGATGCCGTTGTCGCGGCCGAGATCGTTCAGCGCCTTTAGCAGCGTTGCGGGCGACAGCGTCTTGCCGTTCAACGACATCGCATCGCCGTTCGCAAACCCGATCTTGATCGTCGTCACCTTGTCCGGCGCCGCCATCGGCGAAATCGTGCGCTGATAGACTAGCTCCGGCGCCTTCGTCGCCGGGTCTTCCAGAACTTTGCCTTCGGATGAGGAGTGCAACAGGTTGGCGTCGATCGAGAACGGGCTATCGCCTTCCTTATCCTTGGCCACGGGGATCTGATGATCGCGGGCGAACTTCAACAGGTCCTCGCGGCCCTTGAACGTCCACTCCCGCCACGGCGCTATGATCTTGATGCCGGGCTCGAGCGCGTAGTAGCCGAGTTCGAACCGGACCTGATCGTTGCCCTTGCCGGTTGCGCCATGGCACACCGCATCGGCGCCGACCTTGCGCGCGATATCGATCTGCTTTTTGGCGATCAGCGGGCGGGCGATCGATGTGCCGAGCAAATAAACGCCCTCGTAGACGGCGTTGGCGCGGAACATCGGGAACACGTAGTCGGCGACGAATTCTTCGCGCAGGTCCTCGACGAATATGTTCTCAGCCTTAATGCCGAGCAGCAGCGCCTTTTTGCGTGCCGGTTCCAGTTCTTCGCCTTGCCCCAAATCGGCGGTGAAGGTCACGACTTCGGCTTCGTAGGTTTCCTGCAGCCATTTGAGGATGATCGAGGTGTCGAGGCCGCCCGAATAGGCGAGTACGACTTTTTTGATTTTGCCCTTCTGGGCCATGGCTGTGTTCCTGAATTCGAGAGCCCCCGCTGGGGGCCGGTCGCGGCGCGGCACTCATAACAGGCCCAAATGCCGTTGCAAGCAGCCGGCGGCGGCGCGCGGGAGACCGGCGCCAGGGCGGTCTGCTTAACCCGATGACAATAAAATCATCACTTTGCCGCCTTTTCGGTCTAATAAAAAGTTGCGGTACAGAGTTTCGAACCCTCTGGTGGGAGAGCGGACGTGACAAAATCGTCTCATGCGGGCCCCGGTCACTGGGTTGCCTCCGCCTTCGCTGCGTTGTTTGCAATCATAGTTGTTCCGGCGTTTGTGAGCGCCGAAGATGCCGTGGCGCCGCCGGTTGTCGTCGAGGCGCCGGCCAATGCCGAAGCGCCAAAGACGGATGCGGTAAAGCCAGCGGCTGACGTCAAACCGAAGCCGAAACCGAAGCCCGCGACCACGGCTGCGAAACCGGCTGCCACGGCGGCTGAAGCCAAACCCGTTTGGAAGGCCGACGAGCCGGCGGCGGCAAAAACAACTGCCGCGAAGCCTACTGCCAAAGCCCTGGTCAAAGATGCCGCCAAGCCTTCAGCTCAAAAGCCGGTCTGGAAAGCCGAGGACTCCGTTGTAACACCTGCCAAACCGGCAGCACCGAAAACGGTCGCGGTCTCACCGTGCAAAGGCCTTGATGAAGAGTCCTGTGGCGGCAAGAAAGCGTGCAAGTGGTACAAGCCCAAGGATGTCGTAAAAACCACTGGCAAGGTGCCGGATCCGCATTGCGGCCGGGTCGCAGTCGTTGGAGCAAGTAAACCAGTCGCCAACCCCTCCGCGGCGACAGCAACGGTTGAAAAGCCAGTTGCGAAACCCGCTGCAGCGCCCGCCGCCGATACGGCCGCACAAGCGCCCGCAGAAGCCAAGGCAATAACGGTCAAACCTAAGACAACCGAAGCTCCGCTCGCGGTGAAAACTGCCGCACCAGCCGACACGGCGAAAACGGGCGCCACAGCACCCGATGCAGTTGCCGCCAAACCGAAGCCGGTTGCGGTTTCGCCGCCAGCCACGCCCGCGGCGAAGGTAACGGTAACGCCGCCGCCTGCACCCGCGCCTGCGCAATAGCGGCTGCCGTGTGAGATTTGTTTGAACTGACTATTGGCGGAAGATGTGCGCGGCGCCGTGACCGCCCTCGCTGCGGTAAGCCGAAAACACATTCAGCATTTGCTGATGCGCTGCCTCGGCGGCGTCCATGGTTGCTGTGCTCGCCCGGGCCGCCGGCGCAGCGACCGCATACGGCAAACCAGCAGACAGCATCATGGCGGTTAGCGGCGTCTGATAGAACGCCCAGGGCAAAATGCGCCAGGCCATGAACGCGTCCATCATGGCCGGCATCGAGCCCGGCACGATCCCTGGCCACGACGCGGCTGAGGATGCGCCGCCCCAGGTGTTCAGATAAGGGGCCCAGAACGCCATAATCGGGTTGGCGAATGGGGTGCTGCTGGCAGCAGGCCACGCTAAAGGTGATTGCGACTGCGGCTGCCACATGGCGAAGGCCCAGCCCCAAGGATTGGCGGGCGCTTGGGTTTCAAACATGTTGAAAGGCGGAAAGGTCAGACTCGCTGCAGACTGGCGGGACGGGGTCATCGCTTGGCTTTGCCATTCCGATGTCGCAGCCATGGAGGCTTGGCCCCACTCCATTGCCGCATCGGTCGCGCTACGCCAGAAGCGCCATTGAAGGTCGAAATCGAACATGGCTGAATAACCCCAAAAATCGAGGTTAGCAGAATTGCTGCAGCGCAGCAAGAAGCGGTGCGTGCGCTACAGCACAAGTGCGTGAATGGCGGCAGCATTCACCCCGTCTTTGGGCCTTTACCCGGCCCGTCGGCAGGCGACGGCGGCTTGGCCGCTGCCATGACCGCTGGTTTCGAGTCCTCTGGCTTGATGCCTTTGATCAAACGTTCAGACAGTGACACTGATTTTTTCGCGGCCGAAGTCGGGCTCGGCTGCACCAGAATGCGGGGCTGGTTCCCTGCCTTGGCTGGAGCCGGCACGCCCGTCGTCGGATCGCCGGCGATGTCGTTGGCATCCTGTCCGCCAGCAAACTGGCCGGAGATCAGCCAATAGACCAACCCCGCAAAGAATCCGGTCGTGATGAACGCCTGCAGGGCATAGTTGTTCAGCACCGATGGCTGGCCGCCGGCTTCGCTCGAGAACTGAGCCGCAAACCCGAGCAACGCGATCAATACCCCTGCAGCCAGATAGTAAGGCAAGGCCCTTATACCCAACCACTCGGCGAAACCGGTCGCAATCAGCGTGAAAGCGAACGCAAAAATCGCGAAATGCGTCGCCGTCTCCAGCGCAAGGACTGCCGTTCCGCCAAGCCGTTCGGCAATGAGGCCGCCCGGCGACCCGGCAAGATCCGATGGCGTGATGACGTAAAGCACCTGCACCAAACCGGCCGTTAGGCACGCTAGGGTGAACCCCAACAGCACGCGGGAAAAGGTCGCCATTAATCGCGTCGCAATGTGTGTAGCCATGGGCGAACCAGGTATTCCTTTACAGTCGACGCGAGCTTACAGGCCGATCCCGCTTGTTCTCAATGGAAATTCGTCGTTTCCATGCGGTTGCCAAATGGCTGTGGCGGGGTTCAGCTTGCCGCATCGCTGCTTGCTGCTCGCGCGCTGGCACGCAGCTTGACGCTTTCGGAGCGCAATTGCCCGCAGGCGGCGAGGATATCGCGGCCGCGCGGCGTGCGCACGGGGCTTGCGTAACCGGCACGGTTCACGACCTCGGCGAAGCGCTCGATCGTTTCCCAGTCCGAGCATTCGTACTTGGTGTTTGGCCAAGGGTTGAACGGGATCAAGTTGATCTTGGAGGGGATGTTGGCGAGCAGGCGGACCAGGGAGCGGGCTTCCGCAAGGCTGTCGTTGACGCCCTTTAGCATGACGTACTCGAACGTGATGCGCTTGGCATTGGAGAGACCCGGATAGTTGCGGCACGCCTCCATCAACTCGGCGATCGGGTATTTCTTGTTCAGCGGCACAAGCTCGTCGCGCAGCGCGTCATTGGTCGCGTGCAGCGAAATGGCCAGCATCGTGCCGGACTGATCCCCCCATCGCGGAATTTCCGGCACGACGCCGGAAGTCGATAGCGTAATACGCCGCTTCGACAGCGACAGTCCGGCATCATCGGACGCGACCGCCATCGCCGCTTTAACATTTTCAAAGTTATAAAGCGGCTCGCCCATGCCCATCAGCACGACGTTGGTGATCTTGCGTTCGGCGTTAGGCAGCAGCCGGTTATCCTCTGGCCCCGCAGCCCCGGGCCAGTCGCCGATGCGGTCGCGCGCGAGCAGTATCTGGCCAACGATCTCCTCGGCTTCGAGGTTGCGCACCAGGCGCTGGGTTCCGGTATGACAGAACGAACAGGTCAGCGTGCAGCCGACCTGGCTTGAAATGCATAGCGTGCCGCGATCGCTTTCGGGGATGTAGACCGTCTCGATTTCGGGGGCGCGGGCGTCATTACCGCGTTTGGCAAGACGCAGCAGCCATTTGCGCGTCCCGTCGATCGAGATCTGCTCGGACACAATCTCGGGACGATCGAGTGTGAACTGAGCGCTAAGCGCGCCGCGCAAGTCTTTCGAGACATCCGTCATGTCGTCGAAGCGCGTGACACCGCGGGCGTAGATCCAGCTCCAAAGCTGGCCAATGCGCATCCGGCGCTGTTTTTCAGGCACGCCCGCTTCGCCGAGCGCCGTATGCAACGCGTCGCGCGTCAAACCGGCGAGCGAACGCTTCGGTGTTAATCCGGGTTCGGCCAAAAAAATTGTGGTTTCCGCGGCGGTAACCATAGGGATGGCTTCTCATCTTCGGGCTGCGTGCGTGTCTTAACTGCGAAAAAGTCCCGTGAATAGGGGCGACGTCACGCATCAAGCAGGCGCTAGCTTCAGTGCTCGCCGCAAAATTCGCAGCAAATTCGCTTCAATTTGAACAATCGAATTGAGGCTTTTCTCAATCGCTCGCTGCCAATCTCTAAACCAGGGGTGAACACGGCGGTCTAGCTTCAAGACAACTACGACAAGGATTATTCGCAGACTTTCCTCGAAGGTTAAACGGTTTTTCGGAAACGCCGTCCTTCAGGGTCACATTGGCCGACAGACACCAGGAGCTGAGTAGATGAGTATCCACGGAACCAAGAATGCCGACACGCTCGTTGGCCTTCTCAAAGAAATGAACGAAGTCTGGGGCCATGGCGGCGACGACGACATCGCCGGCGGCATGCAGGCCGATACGATCCGCGGCGGCAAGGGCTCGGACTATGTCTGGGCCGGCGGCGGCGACGATGTGGTCTTCGGCGATACCGGCAACGACAAGCTGTACGGTACTGAAGGCGGCGATACGATCCGCGGCGGCGAAGGCGACGACTGGGTCTCGGGCGGCAAAGGCAATGATATTGCTGCCGGCGGCAAGGGCAACGACACCGTCAACGGTAACTCCGGCGACGACATCGTGCTTGGCGGCTCAGGCAATGACGAGCTCAGCGGCACGTCAGGTAACGATTGGCTCGACGGCGGCCGCGGCAACGACAATGTCTTCGGCGGCTCTGGCGATGACACCGTGCTCGTCTCCAGCGGCACCGATGTCTACTCGGGCGGCAGCGGCAGCGACGTGCTCGACTTCTCGCGCATCGTCGGTTCGATCAATGTTGACCTCTCCAAGAGCACGGCGGCATTCGGATCGGGCGGCAAAGTCACGACCGACAAGGTCAAGGGCTTTGAAGTCATCGTCGGCAACGACGCAGCCGGTCATTATCAGGGCGCCGACAAGTCGAGTACCTGGTTCATCGGCGGCGACGCCGGCGACTGGTTCCGCGGTAAAGGCGGCAGCGACAAGCTGACCGGCGGCGACGGCGCCGATACCTTCGCTTACCTCAAGAAGGATACGGCCGGCGGCGGCGTCGATACGATCACCGACTTCCAGGTCGGCGTCGATCGCCTCGACATGCGTGACTTCCTCAAAGGCCACACGAACTACGCGCAATCGGTTCGCTTCGTCGATGCCGGCAGCGACACCAAGGTTCAGGGCCTCGTCAACCACGCGTGGGTTGATGTCACGGTGCTGCAGGGCGTCGAGTCGCACGTCCTCGCCTACGATGTTATCCTGACCTGAGGCAACACGGAGGCCTTTCAAAACAACGGCGCTTGGCAGCGATGCCCGGCGCCGTTTTTATGCCGCTCCGGCTCACATGACGTGTGAGACGAAGTCCGCAATTTCAAGCTTCAGCGCTTCCAATCGGGCGCCGAGAATTGATGTAAGTGACGCTATCAGCTATTCGCATTGTCGTGTTAGCCTTGTCGCTCATTACGGAATTTGAGCGTTGGCGAGGTGAATCATGCGTCAAATCAAATGGTGGCTGAGAGGCCTTAGTCAGAGACTTTTACCCAAATTCACACTTGCCGCGCTCGCCCATCGCACATGGGTGCTTGAGCCCGAGGTGGCGCTGGTCCCGCTGCTCGGCCGCCGAAACGGGATCGCGGTCGACGCCGGCGTCAACAAGGGCGTCTATCTCTACCATCTAGCCCGAAATTACCGGCGCGTGATCGGCTTCGAACCGCTTCCCGTTCTTGCCCGCTATTTGCGAGATGCGGCGCCGTCTAATGCCGTCGTGCACGCCATGGCGCTTTCGAATGCAGAAGGTGCCGCGACGTTGCGCTTGCCGAAAGGCTACAACGAACTTGGCAGTCTCGAAGCCCATACGGCCGAGACCTGGACGACAACGGCGGACGTCGAAACGCATACGGTGTCGTTGCGGACGCTCGATAGCTTTAATCTTGCCGATGTGTCGCTGATTAAGATCGATGTCGAGGGCCACGAGCTGGCGGTGCTCGAAGGTGCGAAGCAGACATTGCAGAAATGGCGTCCGGCTGTGCTTGTCGAGGTCGAAGAGCGCCACAGCTCTGGCAGCGTTGCGCGCGTGCAATCGCATCTCGAATCCATAGGCTATTGCGGCTTCTATCTCGACGGCCTGATATTGAAATCGATCGACGACTACGACGTCACGCGCGATCAATGCGTCGCCAATCTGAGCCAATCCGTCAAGGTCGGCCGCTACCTGAACAATTTCATTTTCTTCGACAAGCGCGTCGCGGCCGAACGCGTGGCGGTGATCAGAGCGGCACTGCGGCAGGACCCGCCGCTGGAACTCGGGGCCGCTTTGAATCCTGGGCATGCCGTCACGGCACGTGAGCGCTTGGTCGGATCTTTCAGGGCCGCGCGCGACGTGCTCATTGCCTCCGTGCCGGCGTCGTCACTCAGAGAATAAACCGGCTGAGGTCGGCGTTTTTCGCCAGCGCGCCGACACGTGCCGTGACATAGGCGCCGTCGATCGTGACGGCCTGGCCGTTGCGGTCGGAGGCCTCGAACGAGATCTCATCCAACACCCGCTCGAGCACGGTTTGCAGGCGCCGCGCGCCGATGTTCTCGACTGTGGCGTTTACTTCGACGGCGGTGTCGGCGATTTTGTCGATGGCGTCGGGCGTGAAGTCGAGCGTCAGACCCTCGGTCTGCATCAACGCCACGTACTGCTTGATCAGGCTCGCCTGCGGTTCCGTCAGAATCGAACGCAGGTCGTCACGCGTAAGCGCCTTGAGTTCAACGCGGATCGGCAGACGGCCCTGAAGTTCGGGCAGCAAGTCCGACGGTTTCGAGACGTGGAACGCGCCTGACGCGATGAACAGGATGTGGTCGGTCTTGACGGGGCCGTGCTTGGTCGCGACCGTTGTGCCCTCGATTAAGGGCAATAGATCGCGCTGCACGCCTTCCCGGCTCACGTCAGCGCCGCCACGCGTGCCGTCACGGGCTGAGCAGATTTTGTCGATCTCGTCGAGGAAGACGATGCCGTTGTTCTCGACTGCGGCAACGGCGTCGCTGGCGATCTGATCGGCCTCGATCAGTTTGTCGCTTTCCTCCGCAATGAGAACGTCGAAGCTGTCCTTAACCGTGGTCCGCCGTGTTTTCGTGCGCTGGCCTAGTGCCTTGCCGAGCATCTCGCCGAGGTTGATCGTGGTCATCGAGGCGCCGCCCGGCATGTCGAAGGCCGGTAGCTGCGGACCCGCGTCCGCGACTTGGATATCGATCTCCTTGTCGTTCAGCTCGTTGTTGCGCAGCTTCTTGCGGAAACTTTCGCGCGTGGCGGGCGATGATGTGGCGCCGACGAGGGCATCGAGTACGCGTTCTTCCGCCGCCTTTTCGGCCTTGGCGCGCACGTCCTTGCGCTTGACATCCTTGACGAGACCGATGCCGACTTCAACCAGATCGCGGATCATGCTTTCGACGTCGCGGCCGACGTAGCCGACCTCGGTGAACTTCGTTGCTTCCACTTTGAGGAACGGCGCGCCGGCGAGCTTTGCCAATCGCCGCGCGATTTCGGTTTTGCCGACGCCGGTCGGGCCGATCATCAGGATGTTTTTCGGCAGAACCTCTTCGCGCAACTCGCCCGTCAACTGCTGCCGCCGCCAGCGGTTACGCAGCGCGATCGCGACCGCGCGTTTAGCGTCGCCCTGACCGACGATATAGCGGTCGAGTTCGGAAACGATTTCGCGGGGCGAGAAGCTGGTCATGCGGCAGACTTAGACTCGAGGCTTTCAACAACGACGTTGGTGTTCGTGTAGACGCAGATCTCGGCGGCAATGGCCATCGCCTTGCGCGCGATTGTCTCTGCATCGAGCGGCTGATCGAGCAGGGCGCGAGCCGCGGCCAGCGCGTAATTGCCGCCCGAGCCGATGCCCATGCAGTGGTTCTCAGGCTCCAGCACGTCGCCGGTGCCTGTCAGCACCAGCGTCGTTTCGGCGTCGGCTACGATCATCATCGCTTCCAAGCGGCGCAGATAGCGGTCGGTACGCCAGTCTTTTGCCAGTTCAACGGCGGCGCGGGTCAACTGGCCCGGGTATTGCTCTAACTTGGCTTCGAGACGTTCGAACAGGGTGAAGGCGTCGGCGGTTGCCCCTGCAAATCCGCCGATGACATCGCCGGATCCCAAGCGGCGGACCTTCTTGGCGTTCGATTTTATGATCGTTTGGCCGAGGCTGACCTGGCCGTCGCCGGCGATGACAACGCGGCCGGCCTTGCGCACGGTAAGGATTGTGGTGGCGTGCCAAGACGAATCGGCGGCATTTGATGGGGGTATGGTCATGGGTATGAGCGGTTACATAGGCGGCGTTTGCCGTCAATCAAGACAGCGAATTCCAGCATGGCGCCCCTTCCGAGGCACCGCGACTGCTGATAGACGCTAGGGCCATAGACGCTGGCACAGACGGCGGCAAGAGACGCGGAGATAACAGCCTTTGAAGCGGCAAGCGACCATCACCCGCCAGACCAAGGAAACCGAAATCGCGGCGAGCGTCGATCTCGACGGTACGGGCGCCTACGATATTGCGACCGGAATTGGCTTTCTCGACCACATGCTGGAACAACTGGCGCGGCATTCGCTGATCGACATCACGCTGAAGGCCAAGGGCGACCTGCACATTGATTTCCACCACACGGCGGAAGACACCGGCATCGTCATCGGACAGGCCATCGCCAAGGCGCTCGGCGACAAGGCCGGCATTGTGCGCTACGCCGATGTGCATCTGCCGATGGACGAGACGCTGACCCGCGTCGCCGTCGATGTTTCGGGGCGGCCGTTCTTGATCTGGAGGTGTGACTTCTCGCGTCACAAAGTCGGCGAGATGGACACCGAACTGTTCCGCGAGTGGTTCCAGGCCTTTGCCCAGAATGCCGGCATCACGCTGCACGTCGAAAACCTTTACGGCGAGAACAATCACCACATCGCCGAGACCTGCTATAAGGGGCTGGCGCGTGCGCTGCGCCTTGCGATCGCGCTCGATCCGCGCCAAGCCGGGCGGATCCCCTCGACCAAGGGTACGCTGGCAGGCTAATCAAAGCTGTTCGGTTTTAAAAAAAGCAGGAATGATGTTTGGTTCGCGTGAAGGGAGTTTGAACTCCGTGGTGACCTACACCGTACATGAGGCGGCCGGCCCGCAGGGCGATCGTCTCGATCGCGCCGACGAACTTCAGTTCGTCAAGGACGGGTTTTCGTGGTTGACGGCACTGTTCCCGCCGCTCGGGTACGCGGCCAACAGTCTGTGGCTGTCAGCGCTGGCATATCTGGTTTTTGTGTCGGTGATCGTTTGGGCGCTTGCGAAGCTCGGTGTGTCCGAAACGCAGCTCGGCCTGTTTGTCATCGCCTTGAATATCTATCTTGCCTTCGAGCTTTCGACCCTTAAGCGCTGGTCGCTCGACACGAACGGCTGGACAACGCTTGGCACAGTCAGCGGCCGCAACCTCGCTGAATGCGAACGCCGATTCCTCGAGTCCTGGCTGCCGGCGCAGCCGATCATCCAAAGCAACAAGCCGGCAGCGCACGCGGGACCGGACCAGCGCCGCAGCCTTGGCTGGCCATTCGGCGCTAAGGTCTGAGCCCGATAGCGAGCCAGTCAGCAAGCCATGCAGCGCGTCGTCATCATCGACTATGGTTCGGGCAACCTGCATTCCGCGGCCAAGGCCTTCGAGCGCGCTGCCCGCGAGGGCGAAGCTGACGCCGAGATCATCGTGTCGTCGCGGGTATCAGATGTTGCGACTGCCGACCGCGTTGTGCTGCCAGGCGTTGGTGCCTATGGCGATTGCAAGCGCGGCCTCGATGCGGTGCCGGGGCTGCTTGCTACGCTTGACGATGTGGTGCGCAAAAAGGCACGGCCGTTTCTCGGCATTTGCGTCGGCATGCAGTTGGTGAGCGAGCGCGGGCTCGAATTCCAGGTGACGCCCGGGCTCGGCTGGATCAAGGGCGAGGTCCGCGCCATCGCGCCGGACGATGCGGCGTTGAAGATCCCGCACATGGGTTGGAATACGCTCGATGCCGTGACGCCGCACGCGCTTCTGAAAGATATTCCAACAGGGCCGGACGGCTTGCACGCCTACTTCGTGCACTCGTTCCATTTGGCGCCAAGCGAACGCCGCGTGGTGGTGTCGGAAACGAACTACGGCGGGCCGGTGACGGCGATGGTCGCTGATGACAACATCGCCGGCACGCAGTTCCACCCTGAGAAAAGCCAGACCCTCGGCCTCAAGCTGCTTGCGAATTTTTTGGCATGGCGGGTGTAGCACCGCTGTCATCCCGGCATTTATTGCCGGGACCCAACGCGCCACAGCCGTCGGTTATGTGCTGATCAGTGGGTCCCGGGGATAAACCCCGGGATGACACCTGCACTACGCCGCGGCTCTATGCGGCCGCGTGAACACGAACGACTGCACGGCAGTTTGCAGGGCTTCCCACATCACGCGCGGGCCATTCAGCACATCAGCCGCGTCTTCGTCTTCGAGCCGCCCGGCAAGCCACTGCAGGCGGCTGTTGAAGGAAGCTTCCTTGCGGCCGATTTCGTGGACGCGAAGCTCGTCTTTCGAATCAAATAAAATCGCCAGACGCTTGGCGATCTGGTCGGCTGTCAGCCAAGTGCGGACGTACCAGACGCCGTCGCCGGCGCGGGCATATTCCATTGCGATGTAGGGCAGCGAGAACGACACGGCCCAGGTGTCCTGAGCGGGCGACTTCGGCGTGTGATGCAGCAAAAAGGTTTTCATGGGGGCGGGTTCCGGGGGGGAGAGGGCTCGGGCGTGGAGGGGGGAGAACGCCTTGACGCCACAGACTACAAACCACTCGGAACACGCGAACGCGGGAGATGGGAGCCGGGGACCGAGGGAGAAGGTCCCCGACTCTTGACGATCACCATCGCCATCACGAGACTTTGAGCAGGGCAGGCCCCGTGGGGACGGGCCTGTGGGGACAGGTTGGGGGAGAAGCCCGCCCCGCTCAAAGTAGTCTTTGCAGTACGCCGCTTGGTGCGCGGGCGGCTTTGCGGATCACCCCGGCTCGCCGGAAGTGCCTGCTTAGCTTGCCCGTGCGAACGGCAGCTCGGGCTCGGCCGGTTCGGGCTGCGGCGGCGTCGGGAAGGCGATGATGTTGCTGTCGGGCGCGATGTCGAGATCCGGCCGGCGCTGCTTGAACCAGCGCAGCGACGTATTGGTCAAAACCGCCTCGCGCTTGACCGCCTGGATCAGCAGACCGTCTTCATCACTTAGAAGGTCACGCAGATCGGCTTCCAGATCACCCTCGTCGCGGGGCGACGCCACGTACCAGGTGTTCGACAGCGGCCGGGCCCACTTGTCGCCCAGACCCATGATCATTTGCGCGAGAACGTGCTGGTTGCGGTTCGGCTTGGCGAGGTCGTACGAGATCAGATAGGTGCGCATGGGTGTCTCTCCTTCGGTGAGCTGGGGGGTCGAGAGAACGCTACGATAGACCCCGATCTGGCCTCCTTGAGGGCGGCCGTGAACATAGGTAGAACATGCCACGAATCATCGGCTCTGTCCAGCCATTGTTCTAAAAACGTTCTCTTTAGGTTCCGCGACGCAGCTAAGCCGCTGAATTTGACCGCTGGTCCGCGTTCCCGTCCCGGGTTGCACAACCAGCCAGATGCCGAATATGGCGCTCAGGAGGCTGCTGCGGGCTCAGGGAACAGCATCAGCTGGCGGGGGTCGGGCGCGAATGAAATCCGCCGGTGCGCACCAGGGTCGATTCGCGCCTCGAGGTAAGGATAACGCTCGCGGAGTAACGCTAACGCCTTCGCCCGGCTGCCTGGAAAGCGTGTCTCCTCCCAGATCTCGTAAAGGCGGCGCGGATCGCAGCCGTAGCGGGCGACGAGATGCTTTGGGCGCACACGCAGCCAGCGTGCGATCCAGATATCGACCGCGTCGTCCCCGGTCAGAGGCCGGCGGGCCAGCGCGGGAGGTGGTTCGGTGAGAAATGCGGTGGCCATGACCAATGAACTCGGACTTGAGAAACTCTGACGCTGAGACGTCGTCTTGACGAGGGAACCGATACCCTATTGATCCCACCCAAGATGAGCAAACTTGTGGCCGCGCACGGCTCCCTCGCCCCGTTTCTGCACTTAACGGGGAGAGGGTTGGGGTGAGGGGCGGCCAATTGCTCCGGACGTGTTGCAGCCCCTCACCCTAGCCCTCTCCCCATGAAGGATGGGGAGAGGGACAAGCGCCACCAAGCGAGATTCACGTGATCCTCTTCCCAGCCATCGACTTGAAAGACGGTAGTTGCGTGCGCCTGAAGCTTGGCGAGATGGCGCAAGCGACCGTATTCAACGACGATCCCGCCGATCAAGCGTTGCAATTCGAACGCCAGGGCTTCGAATACTTGCACATCGTCGACTTGAACGGCGCGTTCGCGGGCAAGCCGGTCAACGGCGCGGCCGTCGAGACGATTTTGAAAACGGTCAAAATGCCGGTGCAGCTCGGCGGCGGCATTCGCGATCTCGCCACCATCGAAGCCTGGCTCGGCAAGGGCATCCGCCGCGTCATCCTCGGCACGGTTGCCGTGCGCGATCCGGCGCTGGTTCGCGAAGCTTGCAAAAAATTCCCCGGCCAAGTTGCAGTCGGTATCGACGCCAGGGGCGGCCGGGTCGCCGTCGAAGGCTGGGCGGAGACGTCAGAGCTGACGGCCATCGACCTCGCCCGCCGCTTCGAGGATGCGGGCGTCGCGGCAATCATCTATACCGACATCGACCGCGACGGCGTGTTGAAAGGCCTGAACTTGCCATCGACCGCCGAGCTGGCGCGATCAACAAAAATTCCGGTCATCGCGTCGGGCGGACTGGCGTCGATCGACGACATCAAAGCTCTGCTCAAGCCCGAATACTGTATGCTCGAAGGTGCCATCACTGGCCGGGCGCTGTATGATGGGCGGATTGATGCGAAGGAAGCCCTTCAATTGTTGAAGTCGGCGGCGTAGGATTCGTCAACAATACAAAATTGTCATCCCGGCATTTATTGCCGGGATCCAGCCAACCTCAAACTTTGGCTTTCGTGGCGCTTTGGATCCCGGGGACGAGCCCCGGCATGACATCTGTGGCGTGGGTACGAGCAATGCAGCGGTCAAACACTTGCACCCATGGCCGCGCGTGTTATGTCCGGCGCTCACAACTCCCCGGGCGAGGACACCATGAACATCGGCGATAAAGTCAAAGTCAC
>JANNSR010000141.1:0-1812 GCA_031402935.1 Hyphomicrobium sp.
TGAGCTTCGTGCCGCAATAGACACAGCTGCCGTGCCAGGCTTCAAAAAGGGTTTCGATTTTCATGCAACGCTCCACGGAGCGGCGGACGCACATGTCCCGCGCGCGAGCGTATCCGTTGTGCCGCAGACCTTGACCGTCCGTCGGCGGAAATGGGGTGACATAGCGGCAGTGTGTTTGTTGCGTGACGAGCGTGGCGGCGAAGTCACATGCTGAGGGCGCACCTGATCGTTTGCAGGCGCGCCACAGTGGCACTAGCGTGACAGCGCCTCGTCAATATTGCCGTCGCAGTTGTTATCGAGGCCGTCGCCCCGTATTTCACCGGCGCCAGGGCTTTTGTTGCGGTTCGCATCGTCGCAATCGGTCGAATACATCGACCATCCGTCACTCAATTGCCGGGCACAACCTTCGACCATATTTTGGCGGGTGCCGAAGCCGTCCCCATCATCGTCACGGTAGAGCACGACCCTATCGGGACCTTCATCGGGAATGCCGTTGCAGTCGTTGTCAACGCCGTTATCGCAAAAATCCGCTGCTCCCGGGTTGACGAACCGATTTGCATCGTTGCAATCGTCGCCCGCGTAAACGGTCCGGTCGGGACCTGTATTGGTGCACTGGTAATCGATATACCCATCCGCGTCAGTGTCCCGAACGCCAACCGTTGTGACGTCGCAATCCTCGTCCTTAGCCGCGGCATCGCAGAGTTCGACCGCACCGGCGTAGCGCGCAGGATCGTTATCGTCGCAATCATCGCCACCGCACTGAACCGTGTCGTGGCCGTCGCCGTCCAAGTCGTTGGTGCCGCCGCTCATGTCTGTGGCGCATTGATACCCCGCCGGGTTGCCGAAGATCGTGCGCAGCATATTCATCAGCGTGCTGCGGCTTGCGGGCGTGGACGAGTAGGCCTCGATACTGGGAGTTGTCTTATCGGACTTGCCGTTGTCCGAAGTCTTGCTGTCCGGCACGATGATCTGGATCGTCGTGTCGCCTTTGCTGTTGACGGTGGACTGCGTGCGGACCTGTCCGCTGGCTGCGGGCCGCAGTGGGGGTGCAGTTGGCGCTGTCCTCTTGAAACTTGGCACAACAACGCGCTTCGGCGGCGTTGTTTGAGACGGACTTGACTGATTGACAGGGGGCGCTGCCACCGGCGGCGTGTTGAGCGGCGTTGGAATATCGCCGCCGGCGCTGGCTTGCGCGCTGAAAACTACAATCGTGACCGCTGCGCCAAACGCGCAGCAGCGTCGAATATCCATGGCAATAGACCCCCAGCACGAACGCAAACGCACGGTCTATTTCAATAGCTAACAGTGTAATCCTCATTTGCGGTGCATACAACGCTAATCAAAGTGCGGCGGCCAAATTCGGCAAGTCGATGTGAGCACGATGACGCCTACTGCTTGCGGAAATACCGCCACATGCGGTCAAGCTTGCCGTGAATATCAGCCGTCGGCTGGTCGAACACCTCGAGCGCGATGCGAATGACATCGTCCTTGCCGAGCCTCCATGGCAGGCGCATCGCCGCTCGCAGCCATGGCCGCCGCCGCCAGTCGAGCAGCAGCGCCTCCGCGACCGGCATCTTCAGCGTGATATTGAGTTCGCGATGGTCGACGCCGCGGATCGGGTTCGCCACAAGATCGAGATCGGCGATGGCGCGCCACTGGATCAGCCCGAGGCCCTCGATGAAAATGCCGTACTGCCCGGCGCCAAGCCGCGGCCGGCCGGTCTCAAGCAGCGGGTAATTGTAGTATGTTGCGGCTGCCGGCGCGAGGCTGACAGCCAGCAGCAGCGGGTTCGCCGTAACCGCAGCAGCCGCA
>JANNSR010000142.1:0-15894 GCA_031402935.1 Hyphomicrobium sp.
GAAAACCGGCGAGGGCTTCTACGTCTGGAAGGACGGCAAGCCGGTCAAGTCTGACGCCAAGTATTCGAAGGCCGACCTCGACAAACTCGGGCGTGAAATGATCGCGCCGATCATCCGCGAAGCGCAGAAGTCGCTCGACGAGGGCGTCGTCGAAAGCGCCGATCTGGTCGATGCGGGCATGATCTTCGGTACCGGCTTCGCGCCGTTCCGCGGCGGCCCGCTGCACTACCACGCTAATTTGACGAAATCGGAAGCAGTGCCGCAACGCGCGGCAGCGGAATAGCAATTCACCCTCTCCCCATCGTTCTATCACGATGGGGAGAGGGCTGGGGTGAGGGGCAGCCGCTTGTTCAGTGCGAGATGCCGCCCCTCACCCTGACCCTCTCCCCGTGAAGGACGGGGAGAGGGGATAGAAGATGGAGAACTTTCATGACCCAGACACTGCGCCGCGTCGCGATCCTGGGCGGAACGCGGATTCCGTTCTGCCGCTCGAACACGCTCTACGCCGATCTGTCGAACCTCGACATGATGGCGGCAGCGCTCAATGGCCTTGTCGACAAATACAAGCTCAAGGGCCAGCATATCGACGAAGTCGTCGGCGGCGCGGTTGTCTCGCATTCGAAGGATTTCAACCTCGCACGCGAGGCCGTGCTTTCGACCAAGCTGGCGCCGTCCACCCCCGGCGTGACGCTGGTCCAGGCCTGCGGCACGTCGCTGCAAGCAGCCATGGGATCGGCGGCGAAGATCGCGACCGGCGAAATCGAAAGCGCGATCGCGCTTGGGTCCGACACGACGTCGGACGCGCCGATCGTATTCTCGAAAAAATTCGCCAAGCGCCTCGTCGACGTCGGCCAGCAGAAATCGGCGCTCGACAAACTGAAGGTGTTCAAGGGCTTTGCCCCCGGCGAACTGACGCCGCAGCCGCCGAGCGTTGCCGAGCCGCGCACGGGCCTCACCATGGGTCAGCACTGCGAGCTGATGGCACAGGAGTGGCACATCCCGCGCGCAGCGCAAGACCAGCTCGCGTTTGAGAGCCACAAGAAAGCCGCTGAAGCCTATGCCTCGGGCTATATGGACGATTTGATCGTGCCGTGCGCCGGCGTCTACCGGGACAACAACCTGCGCGAGGACATCTCACTCGACAAGCTCGCGACCTTGAAAAACGCTTTCGAGAAATCGGATCGCGGCACGTTGTCGGCGGCCAACTCGACGCCGCTGACCGATGGCGCGTCGTGTGTGCTGCTATCGTCGGAGGAGTGGGCGTTGAAGCACGGTATTCCGGTGCTGGCGTATCTGACGTTCTCGCAGCACGCAGCCAACAACTTCGTTGCCGGCGAAGGGCTGTTGATGGCGCCGACGATTGCGGTGTCGAAAATGCTCGACCGCGCCGGGTTGAAACTTCAGGACTTCGATTTCTATGAAATCCACGAGGCCTTTGCGGCGCAGGTGCTGGCGACGTTGAAGGCGTGGGAAGACCCGGCGTACTGCAAGAAATATCTCGGCAAGGACCAGGCGCTCGGCTCAATCGATCGCTCAAAAATGAACGTGAAGGGCTCGAGCCTCGCGTTCGGGCATCCATTCGCGGCGACAGGCGCGCGCATCGTTGCCAATCTCGCAAAGCTTCTGTCGATCCACGGCGGGCGCGGGTTGATCTCGGTCTGCACCGCCGGCGGTATGGGCGTCGCGGCGATCCTCGAGAGCGCGAAGGCGGCCGAGATGAGCAAGGCGGCATAACAAGCCCCGATCAAATGCGCGCCAAGGCAAAGAACCGTAGGTTGGGTTAGGCGCGGAATGGCTTCCGGTGGTTCACGATTGTATTTCGGGCCGCGCTAACCCAACCTACGAGTGACGTTTCCCCCAAATTACGTTATGCCGAGCCCCGCAGAAACGACGGCGAGGGAATGTGCCCACTAAATCCGACAAACAACTCGAAGCCGCCCGCGCGCTTGTTCGCGATCTGGCGCTCAAGCTCGATCTCAATGCCTGGGTGCGGCTGTGGGATGGTTCGCGACTGCCGCTTGGCAGTGTGCCAACGGCCGAACTCGAAATCAGCATCGCCTCGCCCGCCGTCATCGGCACGATCCTGCGTAAGCCGACGCTCGATACGATCATTCACCAGTATGTCGAAAAGGGTCTCGATTTTTCGGGCGGCACGCTGGTCGATCTCGGCCGCGAGATCAACAGGCGCGACAAGGCACTGAAGGTCCGCGGCCTCGACGCGTTGAAGATCGGCCGCCGCTTGACGCCATTCCTGTTCGAGAAGGGGGATGCGAAAGCAGGCGATCAAGGTTTCGCCGGCGATATCACGGGCAAGAAAAAGCGTTCAGGCTCCGAGAACAAGGACTACATCCAGTTTCACTACGACCTATCGAACGATTTCTACGCTCTCTTTCTCGATCCCGAGATGGTCTATTCCTGCGCCTATTACACCGACTGGGCGCATGGCGTCGAACAGGCGCAAGCCGACAAGCTCGACATGATCTGTCGCAAACTGCGCCTGAAGCCGGGCGAAAAGTTTCTCGACATCGGTTCGGGCTGGGGCGGGCTCGTCTGCCACGCCGCGAAAAACTACGGCGTGACGGTGCACGGCATCACGCTCAGCCAAGAACAGCTCGATTTTGCCCGCGCCAAGGTCAAGCGCCTCGGGCTTGAAGACCGTGTCACGCTTGAACTCCGCGACTATCAGTCGATGCCAGCGTCAATGTCTGGATCGTTCGACAAGATTGCCTCGATCGGTATGTACGAACACATAGGCTTGAAGAATATCCCCGGTTACATGGACAAGGTGCGCTCATTGTTGACTGAAGACGGCCTGTTTCTCAACCACGCCATCGCCCGCCGGGCGCCGAAGGGCAAGACGTGGCTCAAGGGCCGGATGCGGCCCGAGAAGAAAGCCATCGCAAAATACATCTTTCCCGGCGGCGAACTTGACGACATCGGCCATTCGATTGTTGCGATGGAACGGGCCGGGTTCGAGGTCCACGACGTCGAGGGCTGGCGCCTGCACTACGCGCGGACCTGCCAGCTTTGGTGCGAACGCCTGACCGCAAACCGCGAACAGGCAATTGCGTTCGTCGGAGAAGAGAAATACCGCATCTGGGTGGCGTATCTGGCCGGCGTCAGCTTGGCGTTCTCGCGCGGCACGCTGCGGCTGTTTCAAACGCTTGCTTCAAAGTCCGCCAAACGCCCGCCCGCATTGCCGCCGACGCGGGCGGATTTGTATAGGTGAAGTTGTCCCCTCTCCCCATCGCGCTCGATAGCGCGAATGGGGAGAGGGCTAGGGTGAGGGGCGGCCATACATTCGAATGCGCAGCCGCCCCTCACCCCGACCCTCTCCCCGTTAAGTGCAGGAACGGGGAGAGGGGGAAGCCAGCTATCGCCCCCGCGCTTTCAAATGCGCTTCGCACTTGGACCGGATTTCATTGAGGTCGGCGAGGGCCTTGCCGATATCCGCCTGCTTGGTCTCAAGGTCTGAAATCGCCGCTGAAACCTTGTCGAGCAGCAGTTGCGTTTGTGCCTGCTGGCCCGGGTCGCTGTCGTAAAGCGCCAAATACTCGCCGACGTCCTCAACCGTAAATCCGAGATTGCGGCCGCGCAGGATCAACATCAAGCGGGCCCGGTCGCGTTTCGAATAGCGCCGCGAGGTTCCAACACGCTCCGGCGAGATCAGGCCGCGGCTTTCATAAAAGCGGATCGTCCGCGGCGTGATCGCAAACTCCTTGGCGAGTTCGGAGATCGAATAGGTCGCGCCGTCCCGCGGGGCATCATGCGCTTTGGCGGCAGGCTTCGCGCTGACTTTCGCGGTCATACGGACTTTGTTGCGTTGGAAGACTGGGCACGCTTCGATTCTTCTGCCATCAGTTCTTTTTTCGACAGCTTGCCGATCATTGTTTTCGGCAGCGCGTCCCGGAACTCGATTTCGGCCGGCATTTCGATCTTGGAGATTTTCGGTTCCAAGTGTTTGAGGATCTGTGCGGCCGTTGCGGTCTGACCGGCTTTCAACTTAATGAATGCTTTGGGCGCTTCGCCGCGATAACTGTCCTTGATACCGATAACGGTCACTTCTTCGACCGCCGGGTGCTCGTAGATCGCATCCTCGATGCGGCGCGGATAGACGTTGTAACCCGAGCAGATGATCATATCCTTGATTCTGTCGACGATCTGGAAAAAGCCGTTCTCGTCCATAATCGCCACATCGCCCGTGCGCAGGAAGTCGCCAACGAACTGGTTCGCCGTCTCGGCCGGTTTATTCCAGTAACCTTTCATCACCTGCGGACCCTTGGCGCACAGTTCGCCGCGCTCGCCGGGCGGCACTTCGAGCGTCGGGTCATCGAGCGAGCGCAACGAGATAACCGTATTGGGCACCGGCGGACCAATCGAGCCCGGGATGACAAGGCCGTCGATCGGATTGCAGGTCAAAACCGGTGACGCTTCCGAAAGACCGTAGCCCTCGACGACCTTACAGCCCGCAAGCGCCTCGAACCCGAGCTTGATCTCAAGCGGCAGCGGCGCGCCGCCGGAAATACAAAACCGCAACGACGAGAGATTGAATTTCTTGATCTGAGGGAAATTCAGCATGGCGGTAAAAATCGTCGGCACGGCCGGCATCAAAGTCGGCTTCTCGCTGTCAATCAGCTTTAAGGCTTCGGCCAGCTGGAAGCGCGGCATCAAGATCATGGTCGCGGCTTTGGCGATGCCGAGGTTCATAACCGCCGTCATGGCGAAGACGTGGAATAGTGGCAGTGCGCCGAGCACGCGCTCCTTGCCTTGAACCAGATCTGCCGCCCAGCAATGAACCTGCACCGTGTTGGCGTAGAGGTTGGCGTGCGTCAGCATCGCGCCCTTCGGCGTGCCGGTTGTGCCGCCGGTATACTGCAGCACGGCGACATCCTCGTGCGGGTCGATGCCGACTGGCTTTAGCGTGGCCTTGGTGTGTGCCAGCGCCAGGCCGTCGATGACCCGGTCTTTGGCACGCGAGCCGGCAACGTTGGCGATCTCCTTGCGCTTGAAGACCTTGAACAGCGCCGCCTTAGTCCGCGGCAGCACGCTTGCAAACGGCACAACGATTGCGCGCGCCAGAATGCCTGACGTCAGCAGCGCATCGACCTTGCCGAAAAGGGCGTTCAGGTCATGCGTGACCATGACTTCCGTTTCGCTGTCCTTGACCTGGAAGGTGAGCTCTTCGTGGGTGTAGAGCGGGTTGAAATTGACGACCGTGCCTCCGGCTTTGAGGATGGCGTAGTAATAAACGATGAACGTCGGCGTATTAGGCAAAAACAGGCCGACCTTGGTTCCGCGCACGATGCCGATTTGCTGCAGCCCTGCGGCAACGCGGTCGACCTCGGCAGCAAGCGCGGCATAGGTCGTGTTGCGGCCCATGAAGCGGATCGCGGCGTTTTGCGGAAACTGACGGGCGGCGTCTGTCAGCAGCTGGGTCAGCGGCTGCGGCGTGATGGCCATGTGCCAATCGACACCCGCCGGGTATTTTGCAAGCCAGGGGTAGGCGGTCGTGTCGCGCGCGGACGGTTGGTGTGATGTCATGTGGGCTCGGGTCCGGGTCTGGCGCGCAGCAATTGTGGTTAATAGGCGGCAGCGGCAACCGCCTATGAATACGGCGGTCGTCCAGACCGATTGAACACCTTTTCGCGGGCCCTGGCCAGCACCGGCATGAGCTATCCATGCGCCGGTCCAGCGCGGCGCAAGGATTAACTGGGGCCAATTCGCGGACCTCCTGTACCACGATTAACCTCGCCGCCCGCGACGGTGCGTAACTGGACTTGAATGGCGTTTAAGGATATGAGCCCCAAGAGCTTGCCCGTAACCGGCGCATGAATTAGGTAGAGCCCAAGCAAAACTGGCCTGTCGCGGTTGCCCGCGAAGGTGGGAGAGGCATATGGACGAAGTCGCGACAAAGATTACCGAAATTCTCAAAAAGCATATGAAAGAGCCGCGCGACGACATCTCGCTCGACACTGCTTTGACGGACCTCAAGATCGAGTCCCTCGACCTGGCTATGATCGTATTCGACATCGAGGACGGGTTTGGCATCGAGATCCCCTACAACGCCAACGAAGACGTCGAGGATTTCAAGACCGTCGGCTCGGTTGTCGAACGGGTGAAATCACTCATGGCCGCCAAGGGCGCGTCAGCCGCCAAGGCCTGACGCGGTAGCGCCACGCAGCGGCCGCTCCAAGTTATGTGACACACCAAGCTTGCCGTCCGGCGGTTCGATCACCTGCGCTCTGCAGACAGCGCACAAAAGAAAGTTGAGAGCGTATGGCGAGCACTAAGAACGGACGCCGCGTCGTGGTGACGGGAATTGGTGTCGTGACGCCGATCGGGACCACGGTTCCTGAGTTCTGGGACAGCATCAAGGCTGGAAAGTCCGGCGTGTCCGAACTCGGCGGCTTTCCGCTCGAAGACCTCAAAATCCTGATCGCGGCACAGATCAAGGACTTCGATCACAAAGCCCGCCTCAAGTCTTTCAAGCGCGACCGCATCATCACCATGGCCGACCGTTATTCGTGGTTTGCCGCTGCCGCCGCCGACGAAGCCGTAACGATGGCCGGCCTGGAAGTGCCGTTCGCCAACCCATACCGTGCCGCCTGCATCATCGGCTCG
This sequence comes from Hyphomicrobium sp., assembly GCA_031402935.1. Lineage (GTDB taxonomy): Bacteria > Pseudomonadota > Alphaproteobacteria > Rhizobiales > Hyphomicrobiaceae > Hyphomicrobium_B. The sequence continues at coordinate 6,622 of JANNSR010000142.1, forward strand.
GGTGCGGGTGGGCTTGTCACCTTCGAGAAAGCCTATCGCGACCTCTTTATCGAGAACAAGCGCGCCACCCACCCGCTGACGCTGCTGCGCATCATCGGCTCATCCGCCGCCGCCCATGTCGGCATCGAATTCAACGTCAAGGGGCCAACGTTTGCGACCTGCTCGGCGTGCTCGACGGCGTCCCACGCCATCGGCTTGGCGCGCGATTATATCCGCGACGGCGTTGTTGATATCGCGATCGCGGGCGCGTCCGAATCCGTCATCACTTACGGCACCATGAAGGCCTGGCAGGCGCTGCACGTCCTGTCGCCCGAAGGCTGCTTCCCGTTCGCCAAAAAGCGCAACGGCACCGTGCTGGCTGAAGGCGCCGGCATTCTGGTGCTCGAGAGCTACGAGCACGCGATGGCGCGCGGCGCCACTATCCTCGCCGAACTCTCAGGCTTCGGCATGGCGTCGGATAGCCAGGACATGGTCAAGCCGACGGTCGAAGGCCCGAGCGTTGCCATGCAGATGGCACTCGATGATGCCGGCATTGCCACGACCGACATCGACTACCTCAACGCCCACGGCACCGCGACCACCGACAACGACATTAACGAGACGCGGGCTATCCGGAACGTGTTCAAGGGCCACGCCGAGAAACTCGCGATCTCGTCGACGAAGTCCATGCACGGCCACGCGCTCGGCGCCGGTGGCGGCATCGAGGCCGTGGCGTGCATCAAGGCCATGCAGGAGAATTGGGTGCCGCCGACCATCGGCCTGGATGAACCGGGCGAAGGCTGCGATCTCGATTACGTCCCGAACGCGGGGCGCAGCAAGCAAGTCACCTACGCCATGTCGAACTCGTTCGCCTTCGGCGGCTTGAACGCCGTGCTCGTGTTCGGCCCGCCGCCGGCGTAGTCTCCCCGTCTGCAATCAACGCTTTGTAAAACGAGTACAATTGTGCCGGGCGACGTGTCGCGCTTGAACAACGCTGCGCCGGGTGACAGTATCGCCACCGCGGCGGAGTAACCGGCGCGCGCAGTGTAGGCAAGGCGAGGGCGTCGTCATGCGTGAAGTTGTGATCCGGGCCGGTGGTGTGGCAATCCGTGCCCGGCTTCTCGATACGCCGACGGCGGCGCGGATCTGGGAGGCGCTGCCGATTCAAGCTTCAGTGCGCACCTGGGGCCAGGAAGTCTATTTCGATGCGCCCGTGTCATCCGCTGCCGAGCCCGATGCGCGCACGCTCGTCAAGGCCGGCGAAATCGCCTTTTGGCCCGAGGGGGATGCCATCGCCATTGGCTTCGGCCCGACGCCCTTATCGCGATCCAAAAGCGAAATTCGTTTCTGCTCGCCCTGCAACATCTGGGCGGAAGCCCTCGACGACGTGCGCCAGTTCAAAAGCGTGCATGCCGGCGCGGTGGTGAGTGTGGAGCATGTTGAGGGGTAGTCCCGCGTGCGGCTTCGGGACCTGGCTCCCGAGTTCATTTCTTCTCCGGACCTGGAGGCGTGGCAACCGGCGGGATGACGGGCATGTTACTGCCGACGGGCGGAGCAGGCTTGACGAACTCCCGATCGATATAGGGCGGCGGACGAATGACCCCATCATCTGTATTCGGGACTTGCGGATCGGATGGCGGAGGTTCAGCGCCCAGCTTGCCCGCGGCGGGTAGCTGGGTCGTGACCGGAGCGGTGTCCGCCAAGGTTGGGCCAAGTGCTTTCCCGATCGCAACCGGTGCAGCGGAGCAAACTGCTGAAACGATAATCGCTAAATATGCATCGACCCGCACAGTACGCCTCACACGATGACTGCCAAGTACAAGCCCACCGTCATCGCAAGCAACGAACTCAAGCAGGCCACGACGAACGCGAAAAACAAATCTTCGCCGGCGTTGAGTTCCGGCCTCTGAGAGCGGTGTCTGTCAACTCGCTTACGTGTCACGACTGGCACCTCGTTTACGCCTACTCACTGGTTGCTGTGGGCTGTCCCGACGTTGGGCTGGAACACAACCTTCTGCCATTCCAACGCCAAGCGAAACGGATGGTTCCATGGCAGGAACTGACGGGATTTGACGCAGGCTTGACAGACTTTAGCGCGAGGCAACCAGTGCGCCTTCGCCTTTTGGGCTCCGGTGCGGCACACGCCCGCGCTTCCGGCAGGCTCGCGGAACGCGAGTCGGAAGCGCCCATGTAAAATGGTGGGCCCGCCAGGACTCGAACCTGGAACCAGACGGTTATGAGCCGTCAGCTCTAACCATTGAGCTACGGGCCCCACTTGCCCCTAAGGGGAACGGCTGCCTCATAACAGAGTTCGCTGGCGCCCGCGAGCCTCGCAAAATAAAGCCGCGCGCGGCCCAAGGACGGCCTTCATTTTTACGTCAAACCCCGGTATGCGCCCGTCTCGATAAGCCGAGGATTTTCGATCATGACCCGCTTCATCTCCTGTCTTGCCGCAGCCGCGCTGATGCTCGGCGCCCTGTCCGCACCCGTCTCAGCCGAGGAAAAGCCCATGGACCGCACCGTCACAGTCTCAGCTACCGGCATGGTGAATGCCGAACCCGACGAGGCGACGATCTCGACCGGCGTTACCAGCGAAGCCAAGACGGCGCGGGAGGCGCTCGCCAAAAACACCGAGGCCATGAAAAAGGTCATCGCCGAATTGAAGGCGAAAGGCGTCGACCCCCAAGATATCCAGACGACGCAGTTCAACGTCGAGCCGGTCTACGTCTACCCGCAAGAAGGCAAGCCGCCGAACATCACCGGCTATCGCGTCACAAATGCCGTCGGTGTGCGTGTGCGCAAACTCGATAGCCTCGGCGATGTGCTCGACCAGCTCGTGACCGCCGGGTCCAATCAGATGAACGGCATCGCGTTCGAGGTCAGTAAGGCCGAGACGCTGAAAGACGACGCGCGCAAGGAGGCGATGGCGAACGCGCTGCGCCGCGCCAAGTTATTCGCGGCCGCCGGCGGCGCCGAGATCGGCGAGATCATGCAGATTTCGGAGGACGTATCGTACACGGGCCCGCAGCCGGTCATGTTCGGCCGCGCCAAGGCCATGTCGGCCGAGGCAGTTCCCGTCGAGCGCGGCTCGCAGATGCTGGAAGCGCGCGTCACGGCAACGTGGAAGTTGAAGTAGGCTCGGATGTCATCCCGGCATTTATTACCGGGATCCATGATCACCCACCCGCTGGCGCATGAGGCGCGATGGATCCCGGGGACAAGCTCCGGGATGACAACGTTAGGCGAAGCTACATCAGTACGACCCGCTCAACCTTCACATGCGCCATCGGCGCGCCGGGCTGGTTTGCCCAGTCGGCGTAGTTGCGCATTTCGCCGCTGTCGCGCAAATGGCGCAGGCGCGCCAGATCGATCGTCGCCGTCACCCATTCGGCAGCATTGAGCTTGCCTTCGGCCAAGACGCCGGTGTCGGAGATACCGTGTTCGCTCGGCACGTAAATTCCCGCTGCACCCGCATTGAAATCAACAGCCGGTGACCATGGTGCGTCGCCGACAGTCGGGCTTTGAATGGTTGCAATTGTATTTTCAAGCGCGCGGGCGAGGCAGCCTGTGCGCACGCGATGATAGCCCGAGATGCGCTCGGTGCATGACGGCACCAGCACGGCGTCTGCCCCCGCTTCGGCAAACGCACGCACCAGCAACGGGAATTCGCTGTCATAGCAGATTGCAATGCCAAACGTGCCTATGCGCGTCTCGAACACGCGCGGCGGGCCGCCCACTGAGATGCCCCAATCGCGCTCGAACGGGGTCATGATCAGCTTTTCCTGCTCGCCGATGGCGCCGTGCGGCGTCACGAACTGGGCCGCGTTGACGAAGCGGCCATCCGGTTTCAGCACCGGGCCCGAGCCGACGAGAATGTGGACGTTGTGGCGTTTCGCGAGATCGAGATGAAGTTGCACGCGCGCGGCCGCCAGCTCCGCGACTTTCGCCAGCGTCACCTGCAAATCGCCGTAGACCTCGGAGCCGAAGCACGCCGCCTGTTCGATCGCAGCGTACTCTGGAAATACCAAAAGCTCCGCGCCCGTCGCCGCGCCGGTTTTGACCCAAAGCGCGATCTTGTCCTCCCATGCGGCAAGCGTTTTCGGCTGGCCGATTGGATACTGGGCGGCAGCGACTTTGAGGCTGTGGGGTTTGGTCATCAGAGGTGTTTCATCCAGAACTGCATCTGGTGCGTGGTCTCAGCCTGCTGGTCGAGGTCTTTCCAGTCATACGTCGCGACGAGACCGGCGACCTGCGCATAGCCGCGCTTGGTCCAGAACGGATCAAGTGGGGCGTAGTCCGCCGGTTTCAACGGATGGTCATCAGGCCTGACGACGCGGCAGAACGTCGAATGCGTAAAGCCGCCGAGGTTCGCCGCTTGGCGCTCGCGGCCATCGAAAAATGCGTGGCCCAGGCCATAGCCGCGATGGCTTTTCAAAAGCACGCTCTCTCCGCAATAGAAAATTTTCGCCAAATCGTATCCGGCTTTGCGAAACGGCTCGCCGAATTCATCCGCGTGCTCGATCATCGGCGCAGCGGTCGAGGCGCCGACCATCAACGCGCCGTCGTAGGCGCAAATGACGACGGCGCCCTTGGCGGCGGCGAACTTCGCCAGATACGTTTCCTCATAATCGAGCGTGCCGTCGTAGAGATACGGCCAGTCGCGGAACACGGCGATGCGTAGCCGCGCGAGATCGGGCAGAACGGCAGGGATGTCCGGGCCCGTCACCGATTTGACATCGAGATTCTTCTTGTCCGCGGCCATCACCCCGCAACCTGCATCATCCAGTCGGTTAGATTGTAGTAGGTCGTGACGCGCGCGATTTTGCCGTCCCGGATAGCGAAAAACGTGCCGGCCGGCAGCACATACTTCTGGCCCTTGGCGGGCGGCAGGCCCTCTTCTGAATTCTTGTAGACGCCGTGGACGTTGAACTCGGCCGCCGCCCGAGAGGCGTCTTTTGAGATCAGCACGACGATGTCTTTGAGTTCTTCCGTGTAGTTGTGGGTCATGCGGGCGTTGAAGGCGCGAAACTTGTCCTTGCCCTGGCGGCGTTCGCCCTGATTGACGTCGTGGATGACGTCTTCGCTCAAGTATTTGAGCATGCCTTCCGTGTCGCCCTTGTTGAACGCGAGGTAGTAGTCGCGGATCAGCGACGCGGTTTCAGCGCGAGCCTGGGACTCAATGTTGTCGTTAATCATGTTGGTCATGGGCGCATCTCCTCGGCGGTCTCGACTATCCTGCGCCGGTTTCTAGCAGGTCGGGTGCTGACTGCCGATCTCGATCCGCATGCCGCGTTGTCGCTGCGGCTGCCGCCACGAATGGCGCCTCAGACAGACACGAAGCTGCAGCCGGATATACATCTCACGCCGCTTTGAAAAGCGACGCCGCTCTGGGTCCTCACTCCCGGCAACCCTAGATAGCGGGCCCACCTATGAGGCAACCTATTGATTGCACATATGTTTTCGGGCGCAATTGCTGCTGGTCGCGCTACATTGAGCGCGAGTAGGGACATCGCGCCGCCATGGTCCGCAAGACAGAAATCTCAAAGAGCAAACGCAGCGGCCGGCCGCGCGCTGCCGGCACAAGCGGCACGCAAGACGGATTCAGCGAGGCCCCGGCGGCTTTCGCACTGGGCGGGGACGTTTCCGCATCGCGCGATACCCGCCGCTTCCAGGAGAGTGTGCGCCTGGCCCGGACCTTCGCGGCGATCGAGCCGCCCGAAGACCGGCTGGTGGTGATCGAATTTGCCGAGCGCCTTGCCGCCAAGCCGCGCTAAACTAATCCCATGAGCAGAGCCTTTGTTCGGGACGATGACGGCGGTGTCGGCAATGAGGATTTGCCCGACCGGCTGATCTCGGAACACGCAAACCTCGTGACCGCGAACGGCCTTGCGGCCATCGAGGCCGAGGCCGCGCGCTTCGGCGAAGCCTATGCGGCAGCGCAGGCCTCAGGAGATCGCGTGCAATTGCAGAAGGTCGCCCGCGATTTGCGCTACTGGACCGCGCGCCGCGCCTCCGCCGAACTTCAGCCCGCACCGAAGGCCAACGGCGTCGTGCAGTTCGGTTCGCGCGTGACGTTCGAGCGCGAGGATGGCCGCCGCCAGACCTACGCCATCGTCGGCGAAGACGAAGCCGATCCGGCCAAGGGCTCGATTTCCTACGTGTCGCCTCTGGCTCAAGCGCTGCTTGGCAAGCGCATCGGCGATAGCGTGCGCGCGGGCACAAGCGACGCCGAGATCATCGGCATCGCGTGATCACGCGGTTCCGTCAGGCCGATCCGCTGAAGGGGCAGGTCTGCGGCGCCGACGGCGGTTCGCCAGCAAGCCGCCTGAAGACGCCGGTCACCTCGGCTTCTGATGCGCTCGCGACGGCGCCGGCAGTCACCTGGTCCGCCGTCCACATCCAGCTCGTTGCCGGATCGTGACGCATGGCCCATTCGGGGAACAGGCGGTCTGTGATGTCTGTCGAAACGAGCCTGACGACATCGGTGTGGCGGTCATCGCGCTTAATGCGGGCGAACGCCTCGTTGACGGCCTCAGGTGGTCCTTCGAGCAGCTGCAGGAACAGGTCCTCGCGGCAAATCAGGGCGCCGGTAATGCCATCGCGGATGTTGTTGCGGCGCGCCGACGAGAGAATACCGGTCAAGGCCAGATCGTCGAAGCCGAACGGCCGGGAGGCATAGATCAATTGGGTCAGTGTCATCGGTCGGCTCCGCCTTGGGTATACCGCCGCGGGGTGACGTCAAGTTGGCGCCGGTCCCCGACGATAGCACACCGAGCCGGCTTTGAACTCCGCGATGAACGCTCATTCGGCTCGGACGAGCGCATCGGCCCGCATCGTAGAGGGTGCCAAGAGCCGGACTATACAACTTGACCGCTCCCGGTCATCGATTGGTAATAACTGCCATCTAGGATAGTGGCGAAATAGCTAATCGACCTAAGATGGTTTAGGCATGATCTGTTGGCCGGTGCCAGCGGTCGGTCGAGCATATGAGTCTCCATGCAAGATCCTTCACACTTCGGATTGGCCACGATCACCGCCGATACTGCGCTGGCACCCGATGAGCGCCGCCAGCATCCCCGGTATGCAACCGACATCGCGGCGCGCTGCCATTTGGATGGTCAGCCACCGCTCGATGTCCGCATCTCCGATGTTTCTGATGGCGGTTTCGGCTTGAACTGCGCAATATCTGGCGCGGTCGGCAGCGAACTCATTCTCGAACTTGCGGGCATCGGTCGGTTCGCCTGCACGATCGCCTGGAAAAGCCTGTCGCGCTGCGGCCTGAAGCTGTTGCCGCAAGCCGGCGATCTATCGCTTGAACAGTCCGAGCTCGTGTCCGAAGGCCTCGCGGCCCTGGCGTCACGATAGGTGGTGTGACGGGGGTAGGGCGGGTTAAGCCCGGCCGCGGCACTGGGCCGGGTGGTAATTCCCCGTCTTGCGACAGGCACCGGCGCAAATTCAGGGCGGTACAAGGGCTCGACCGCGTCATACACTATATGCTGCTGAGGATCGGAAGCAATGACGCCACGCCGAGACAACCGAACCAGATAGCCCTACGAAGCATATCGTATTTCCGAACGCAAACCTTCGAGATTTCGTAGCAATGATGTATGCGCGCGGCAGTGAGTTCGGCATCGCTTCGTCGCGCTATCTGTTTCATGTAGCTGTCGCTCGACGCATACATTGCGACTGACCCGAAAAAGACGATTTCCTCGCCCGTTGGAGTGAGCCGCGGAGTGATTACAAGCACAGCACATGCTGATGAAAGCGCCAAAAACAACGAAGATATAAGGGCCTGCACAACTAATGCTTTCCACACTGGGCTGACGATCAGATCGTGAAACTTGGGCAGGCTAAAAAGGTAGGTCAGGAGCCCTGCGGTCACTCCCAAAGCGAGAGTGGCCTTCGAGTCTGCGAGTGCTATGTAATTACGGACGTAACCTTCGTGAAAATTCGCGAACTCCGCATGGGCGGGCGTTAAGTTGTCTCCGGCCACGACGGCAATTTCTGCTGACCATGGCGGCGGCGGAGTTCCGAGCCCATCCTGCGAGGCGACGGCACTGGTCCCAGTTCGACCATGCAAAGCCGGGACTAAATTTTCGCTGCTCATTCTGTTGGCGCCTTCCAGCGACCCGAAAAAGTCCAGTACCGATATGGCTCGCTTGTCCTACGCCAGACCCACCCCGTGTTGGAGTCCTTGAGCGTAACGAAGGAGCCCCACTCTCGCGGCAGACCGGCCACCATGCCGTCGCCAAGCAAGATTGTATCGTTCTCAGCTCGTGCTAGCATCTTGCAGGCAATGTTTGCAGTTGTTCCAACAGCAACGATGTTGTTGAATCTTCGAGCGGCCCCTACCCTAGCTACGGTTATCCATCCATGGTCAAGACAAACCCGAAAGCTCAGCGGTTCGGTAGGTGTGGCGAATAGAATGGGATTGATGAAATTCTCGACTGCGTAGAACATGGACATAGCTGCGGCCACCGAGCGTTGACGAACGTCGCCCTTTCGCGTCCCGTCGGGCACAAAGTAGGCCATAAGCCCATCGCCGGTGTTTTTCTCAACAACGCCGCCGTAGTTCTCGACGACGTGAACCATTTCGGTGAAGAAGAGATTCAGTATACGAAGAAGCAGTTCCTGCTCCTCGGTGGATTCCGCTGAGCGGCGAGAGAAATTGCAAATGTCCAGGAATAGCACGGTTGCTTCAAGGCGGCGGCCCGTGTTGATCTCCAGATCATCAGAATCGGGAATTACGCGGCCTGCAGATACGGTCGCATCTCGTTCTACGATCCGAGCTCTGTTGGCTTGAATCCGTAAGATCTGTGCGTCGTGGTATGCCTTTGTAAGTAGTTCATTACTTGGAATTGGCATTCGCAACCTTGTAGGTTGGGTTAGCGCGGCCATCAGCTTCGCGATTTGAAAAAATCAAGCAATCCGCGCGTAACCCAACGACTTTCATGCCGCGGGCAAAGTTGTTTGGTTGCGCGCGGATCGGCTGATCCCATTCACTTGCAAGTTAGTGCCCGCGCTAACCCAACCTACAAGTGATGGCGGGCCTCACCTTAGTTATCCAAGAAACTCCGCAGCTTCCGGCTCCGCGACGGATGCTTGAGTTTGCGCAGCGCCTTCGCCTCGATCTGGCGGATACGTTCGCGCGTAACCGAGAACTGCTGGCCGACTTCTTCCAGCGTGTGGTCGGTGTTCATGCCGATGCCGAAGCGCATGCGTAAGACGCGTTCTTCGCGCGGCGTGAGAGACGCCAGAACCCGCGTCGTCGTCTCACGCAGGTTGGACTGGATC
>JANNSR010000143.1:0-17928 GCA_031402935.1 Hyphomicrobium sp.
ACCCCAGCCGCTCGGAATATGGCCGGTCTTGTTCCAGCGGTTGGTCATGTTGCCTTTGCGCTGCGATATTCGGCGCAGCGGGCGAATAAAACTGCCGACGATACGGCTTGCCGTCCCCGAAATCGTTTTGCCGGGCGGCGCTTTGTAAAACGGCGCGAAGGCGTCGGGGAACCCTGGCATGGTGCAGCCGATGCAAATACCGCCGGTATTCATGCAGCCGCCGTTGTGCCCGAGCGCGCCCCGCGAGGTCATATTGCACTGGACCACCGGACCCCAGCAGCCAAGTTCCACGAGACATTCCGGGTCGCCATATTCCTTAGCGAAGACGCCTTCCTCATAATTGCCGGCGCGCGTGCAGCCGCGATGCACAGTCGATTTGAACATCCAGGCCGGCCGGCCCAGTTCATCAAAGTCCGGCAACGGACCGACGCCGGCAAGGAACATGAGAACGGCGGTGATCGCCTCGGTGATGTTGTCGCCCACCGGCGCGCAGCCCGGGATATTGACGACGGGAAGTCCCAAGGCGCTGCGATAATCTTTGCCGAGATAGTCCATGGCGCCCATGGAGTGGGTGACGTTGCCCTGCGCCGCCGGAATGCCGCCCCAGGTGGCGCACGTGCCAACCGCGATGACCGCCGCGGCGTGGGGTGCCATGTCGCTCAGCATCTTCGCCGTCGGATACGGCCGCCACGTGCCGTCGTCCAGCTTCTCCATGCCCATGGCCGACCAATAACCGCCGAAGTCTGCGGCTATCGTCTCGTCTGCGACAGAGCCTTCGTAAAGCACGACGAACGGCGCATCCAACTCGCCGCGCGCCGCCTTGTAGTAGGGCTCCATAAAGACGTCGCCCGCGTCCACGGCCAAGACGGGGTGGTGCAGTATGATCCTGGGAAGTCCCGGAATCTCTTGATTGATAAGTTGTTCGACGCTGGGGTTCTGAGCGCCGACCGCGGCCACAGAACAGCCATCACAACTCATGCCCGCCAACCAGAAGGCGTGAACCTCCTTGATCGGGCCAAGTTCGTTCGCGAACGTGCCGGTATGGTCATTGCTGAGCGGCGTATAGCTCTGCTTCTGCATCGCGTGGCGCTCCGATCGGGTCCATCGCTACAGTCCAGAGGGCTCGTACAAACCCTGGTATCTGGCGCGACCGCTTTGAGAACATTAACATGCACAGATTGCGCGCGATCTGTATATATTGCCGTAAGGGCAAGGTTTGAGTGCCGAGGCGCAAATTTCGCGCGTTCACGGTGAACTGCGCGACTTTGGTGGCGGGCCTGCCGGCTTGTAACCGTACAATCGCAGTCCGGCCGGTCACCTGCTTGTGACTTGGGGCTCACAAGCAAGCCTCAAGCAGCATCGTCTTTATCCGGTTCGAACCGTCAGAACGGAATGAACACACCGCCTGAGATCGTCGTCTCGGGTTTTGCGGCGACGCCGACACGATTCGAGAAGAGGAAGGCCGTCTCCTCCAAACGATTGTCGGGATAGAACGTGCCGTCAACGAAGACGCTAAATCCCTTCCAATCGGTATTAGTGTAAGTCAGTCCAGCGTCGATCCGGGAATATGTTTCGGTGCGGTACGGACCTTGCCCCGCGAGAGGAACTTGAGCCGGGTTCGCAGTCAAGGACCTCGGCCCTTCCCACACCTGGCCGACCGATAAGGTCAGGAGGTGCGGAGAAAAGTCGCCGCCGATAGGCACCGTCAGATCAAACCCATACTTGACGAAGAATTCTGCGATATCGGGAATGACCGTTCCGCTTGTCTGATTGACGAGATCGCTCTTTGTGACAGGGCTGTAGCTGGCGTAGAAAGACAGCGCTGTCTGGCCCTGCTGATAGGCGCGCACACGCCCTTCGATATCGTAACCCTCGCGAATTGACGGCCCGAGGGAAAGCGGTAACAGGGTTGCCTGGTTCACCGTTATTTCGTTCGAGAATGTTGTGTGATACCTGCTTGCCAGGAAATGCAACACGCCATCAGCAGAATTGTACTGGAACCCGACTTCCTGCGTTTCAAGTATCGACTCCGGCGTGTTGGGGTCCCTCAGCAATTGGTTTCCGATCACACTCGGAGGCCTGAATCCTTCGCCATAATTAGCGAAAACATCGAAGCCTACGAACGGCGTCACTGTTACACCCGCTTTTGGCTGCAGCACGCCAAGATCCGTCGAGACGTTGGTCGTCAACGCCGGGTTGGTGCGGTCATCAATATCGAAATAAAGTTTGTCGTATCGCAACCCACCCGTCAGTTTCAGCCACGAGACGGGCTTGAAATTACTCTGAACGTAGGCGAACGGATTGGCCAGCGTGAAGTCGACTAGGGCATTTGTGGCGCGGCCGCCCGCTGTACAACCCCCCACCGCATTGGCAGTGCCGGTAATACAAATGACATTGGGTATCGTCTTGTTTCCAGCGACGCTGCGGAATTCGTTGCTCTCGGTATCGTCAACAGCAACGCCGGTACCAACGAGCAGGTCGATGCCCATTCCGGCCGGCAGCTCCGAACGCGCATACTTCTCGATCTTGCCGCCGTATTGAATCCGGTCGTCCTCGGTAATGAACTGGACGCCCGGTGTATTGATTTGGGCCCCTGTGAGGGGAAGCGTCGGATCGTTCAGCGGATTGGCGGCGTTTCCGATACCCGCGCGTGACGCGATTCGCGTGTAGTCGTTATGGACGACGTAAGCATTGGCGATTATCGGCTGGTCGCCCTTTTCCTGATAGTTAAAGACTAGGTTTTGAAGTTTGTCAGAGCCGCCGTCGGTCGGACTTCTGGCCTGTTTCTCGCTGATCGTTCCGTTTCGAATTCGGGCGCGATTGGTGAACCCTGGCGATCCGAAGTCGCTGTCATAGATCTGGAAGCGCAGCGAGGCCGTGCCGTCGAACATGGGGAACAGGAATTTGTTGAACGTATTGACCTGATCCCAATCGGAGTTATCCCGGTAGCCATCTTGCGTCGAGGCCACCAGCGAACCGTAGCCTTTCACTTCCCCGGCATCAAAACCGTACACGGCGACACCGCGGGCATATCCGAAGCTGCCGCCCTTGGCCAGGACGCCGGAGGTTGGCTCATCCGCAGTAGTGTAGTGCGCCGATCCGGCGAGCGCATGGGGACCGACGCGGACATCGAACGGCCCGCGAGTCAGCTCGAAGCTATCAACGAGTTCTGGAATGAGCGGGCTGAGGTCGCCGTTGCCATTGCTCGAGCGGTGGCTCGCCTGATTGACGGGCACGCCATCGATGTACACGGCGACATTGGAACCGTTGGAGCGCGAGGAGAAGCCGCGCAGCGTCAACCCGAACCCGACGCCGTTCTGCCCAAAGTCGTTGGCGGAGACGCCGGCAATGGGTTTCAGCAATGATTGATAATCTCGAACAAGTCGCGTGGTCTCTTCCGAATATCGGATGACCGTGGTGGACGATGGATTGGCTGCCTGACTGGACGAGAGTTCGGACTTTGAAATCCCAAGCACGTAGCTCGTCTTTGAGATGGGCGGCAAGCCAAGACTAGGTTCGGCCGAATCGGAAGGTTCAGCGGGCGGGCTCGCCTGTGCTTCGACGGGCTCAGGCGGACTGACGGGCTTGGGCGCACTCGCCTGTTTCGGCGCACTGGCTTTTTTGGGTGCACTGGGCTTTTTAGCGGCGGCTGCCTTTTTGGGGGCTTTCGCCGTGTCGGTCTCAACTACGACCGGCGGCAAGGTCGTTTTGCCCTCGCTGGGTGCGTCCTGACCCAATGCGGGCAGCGATATTGCCGTTACATACGCTAGAAATAGCGATGCGTTGCGAACTGCAGTTCTGCCCTTGTCCATGACGCCCCCCGTTGATCGACGCTCAACATTCAAATCAAGTGCAGATGGCCGTTCGTTTTTTTGCTTCCTCAACGGATTGCGTTTTAGACGCGGCTTCTCATCCGCGCCGGCCCGCAGCAAGCGACGCACCAGTGAGATCGGACGACTTTTATTGTTCGAAGGTTGTCGAGAACGCCCCCGGGCGAATCGAAAACAAAATGACCCTCCCCAAGGTCAAGAAGCACATTGCCGCGGGTTAATGTCCCGGGGCAAGGTCTATTGCCCCGTCCTGAGCATTTTAAGTGCGGCTGCGTGTCCGACATGCAACAAGACTTTGGCTGAAGTCAATTTGGTGGAGCGAACTGGACACGCGAGCCAGGATACCGGCCCTCAAAATCCGGCAATGATATACGCGCAGTGGCAACGATGGCGACGAGGGTCTTGATGCGCAGGGCGCATCGCCAATGCTTGCACTCAACACGAGATAAAATTGCCGGCGAACCCCATTGTTCTTGCGAAGTCTGAAGCGGAGGACTAGCGTTAATTTATTCAGCCGCTCGGTTGCGAGGATCGTGCTCATGCCAAAGAACACCCTCTACTGCGACGTTCCGGTAGGTCTCGCAGTCACCGGACTGGTAGATCCGCTCGGCTTCCCCGAAATGAGCGAGTGCATGATGCTCATCGCGGTCTTGGGAATATTTTTCGCAGCTGGCCGCTCAATATTTGAGACTTGGGGAAAACCGGCTGCTCCAGAGGCAACGAGCGTTCCGCAGGGGTTGAGCGCCGATCTCGGGCTCGCGCCCTAGACTTGCCCGCGCCGGGCTGGCTCGGCTCGGCTCGGCAAATGAGCTTGGTCGAAACTCTCAATCCATAGCTTGGGCAGTCCAGCTTGTTGATGCCAATTTTCTTTGCCATTCCTCGCAAAACGCAACAGGTCAGGGCGCGTGACGTTTGCCCGGCAGGACACCTGCGTGCACGCAGCCCGCGGCGACGATCAGCAATCCTGAGATGAGTGCAAGATATGCGGCAGGTCCAATCTCCGCATCCATGCGGAACGGCGGCTGATACATCCGGTAGGCCATCCGCCCCGCTGACAAAACACCCAGCATAGCAATCGCCATTCCGAGAATTTTAGGACTGAGCGGCGCGCGTTCGCGGGCGGCGAGCCACACTAGACCGATGACGGCAATGGTAATCATGAGAACCAACCAGGCCGTATGCGGCGCAGGCAGCCAACCGCTCCAGCTGGTCGGCACGCCGTTCGCACGTACGGTGCGGTAGAACGTGAAAAAGGTATAGCCGAATACGAACTGCCCGACAGCGCCGAGCCCCGCCAGACCCAGCCAAGGCGTCATGCCGGGCTGCTCCAACGCGAGCCAGGGCTGCGCAACAGCATGCCGGTCTTTGAACCAGAGCGCATGGGCGATGCCGCCCACTGCGGCGAGGATGCAGCCAACCAGCGCGATCCACATGCCACTGAGCACGTCGGCCGCTTTGGCTTGCGACGGCAGGCAATAATACAGGCAGGAGGTGCCGAAGATTCCCACGTGCTCGGGAACGTCGGCGCCGAAGGGAGCAGCGTTCATCCGGTAGACGAGCTGAAGGGCTGCAATCAAACCGGCTATTCCAATGATCCTGCCAGCCATTCTCCCGGGAACCGGACTTCGGCCGGCGGCTGTCACAGCCACGAGTCCTACGGTGAGCAGCGCGGACAGCAGGATCAGTTCAGAAGTCTGCGGAATGGACCACCAAGCGGCCTTCCGGACGCCTTCAAACACGTAGAAGTCCGTGAATAAGGACGTTACCTGAAGAGCAGCGCCAACGAGGGCAAGCCACAGCGCCACGGATACATTTCGCATGACCGGCCTCCACTCTTTGACTAATCCAGCCCCGATGATCAGTGCCAACTTATCCCGTAAACCGCAATATTCATTTTCTCCCTGATGAGGGGACGGCGATGATCCCGATTGCGCTTGTAAACGCCGGGAATTGAGTGCCCAAATTGCTCGTTACAGTGGCGGAGGAAAGTGCGCGGAAAGATAGTGTGCAGCTTTGGACGTCATCTCAATAAATTGAGCGGCGAAGTGGAGTCGAACCGATGGCGAGTAAAGACCAGCCCGAACGCCAGCTGCTAATTTATCACCATACGCCCGCCGGTACCGCCGACCGGTTCGCTCTTGGCAGCGTGAAGTTCCTGCGATTTCTAGCGGACTCATTCTTCGGGCGCCGCTACGGCCATCGCGCCGTCATTCTCGAAACCGTGGCCGCGGTTCCAGGCATGGTCGGTGGCGCCCTCACGCACCTCAAGGCCTTGCGGCGTTTCGAAGACGACCGTGGTTGGATCAAGACGCTGTTGGACGAGGCGCAGAACGAGCGCGCTCACCTCATGACCTTTATCCTTCTGGCGAAGCCCACTTGGTTTGAGCGCTTTCTAATCATCGCGGCACAGGGCGTGTTCTTCAATCTGTTTTTCTTCACTTATCTGTTCTGGCCGCGTGTCGCCCACCGCTTCGTCGGTTACCTCGAGGAGGAAGCGGTCGTCAGCTACACCGAGTATCTGGCCGAAATCGACGCAGGAAAGATCGAGAATGTGCCGGCGCCTCGATATGCGATCGACTATTGGGGGCTTGAGCCCGGCGCGCGGCTGCGCGAGGTCGTCATTGCCGTGCGCCTCGACGAAGCCAAACATCGTGACGTGAATCACGGCTTTGCCGACGATATCGCGGGACACGCGAGCGGCCAGGCGGCCGCAAACACGGAGCACAGTGATGCGCTGCAACGCTTGGCCGAGGAAAAACGTGCAAGTGACCAGACGCCTGAGACGCAGGATCCCTCGAAAGACAATCCTGACCGGAACTGAAACGGAACGCAGCGAAAGGTAGCCACAGTCCATTTGAACCGGAACTCGAATGGCAGCAAACGTGTGAACGTCTCGCCCGCCATATCGCTTGGCGGCACCGGGAGCGGGCTGGCGCGGGCCATGACGTGGATGGCTTCCGTGTCAAGATCCGGCGATCCCGAACTCTTGGCGACGCGCATCGGCCTCTCGCTATCGCCACGTTTCGTATCTTATAACATCTGAAATGTATAACTTTTGGCCCGCCAGCTTGGCCCGAGACGCTCTGGCATCAATTAACGTGATGAATCATCGAGATTATTTTCAAATTCTGCGCGACGAGACGCGTCGTCGTGACGGATGTTATAACAACCTATTAACAGGATAGTAGAGTTTTGCGGAAGGGCGAACTGCATGGACCCGAACATCGCCGAGCACCTTCGAGGCGCGAAACACGCCCGCGATGCGCGCCTGCCGGTCACAGTCCTATCCGGGTTCCGCGGCGCCGGCAAGACGACGCTGCTCAATCACGTCTTGAATAATCGCGAGGGTTTGAAAGATGCTGTGATCGTCAACGACATGAGCGAAGTCAACATCGATGCCGACCTTGTCGCGAACGGCGGCGCGAACTTGTCCCGCACAGACGAAACGCTCGTTGAAATGACCAACGGCTGTATCTGTTGCACGCTGCGCGATGACCTACTCAAGGAAGTGCGCCGTCTGTCTCAAGAGCGCCGCTTCGACTACCTGCTGATCGAATCGACTGGCATCGCGGAGCCGCTGCCCGTCGCTTCGACATTCGAATTTCGCGATGAAGACGGGCACAGCCTTTCAGATGTCGCGCGTCTCGACACGATGGTCACGGTTGTCGATGCGGCGCATTTGCTGAAAGATTATTCGTCGGTCGATTTTTTGAAGGATCGCGGCGAAGTCGCTGGCGACGAGGACGAGCGGCCGCTTGTCGGCCTACTCGTAGAGCAGATCGAGTTCGCCGACGTGATCGTGTTGAACAAAGTCGATATCGCCAAGCCGCATCAGGTTGAGGCAGCACGCGCCATCATCCGCGCCCTCAACGCCGACGCCCGCGTCATCGAGACATCTCAATCGAAGGTCGACATCCGCGACATTCTGGATACGGGTCTGTTCAGCTTCGAAACGGCGCATCGCCATCCGGCCTGGTACAAAGAGCTGAACGGCTTCAAGGACCACAAGTCCGAGTCCGAAGAGTACGGCATTTCGAGCTTCGTCTATCGCGCGCGACGGCCCTTTGATCCGACAAGGCTGCATGCGTTCTTCAACAAGTCCTGGCCCGGGGTCGTGCGGTCCAAGGGGGGTCCTTCTGGCTGGCGTTTGATGCGCTACATCGGGCTCGCTTTGTAACCAATTCTCATAATGCGGAAGTGGCAATCGAAGCCGCGCTCTCTGAGACCAATTTGTGCGATGATGAACTTACCGGCGCGCTTGCCAACGACATCGAAGCCCTCGTTTCGCGCTTTGAACGGTCCACTGAAGCGCAGTCAATCGAGGTTCGCCTTGAAGCCGTGAATGACGACGCCTGCCGATTTTTTCATGCTGACCTGATGCGCGCCCGGTTGGTGACGACGTACATCGGACCTGGAACGGGATGGATTCCCAACAGTCATGGAGACGAAGCGGTAAGATTGCAGGACGCCTACGTTGGCCCCATAACCGAGATACCGCGGTTTTCTGTCGGGATATTCCCTGGCTCGCTGTCGTCCGGCGGCGGCCTCGTGCACCGTTCTCCGCGTTTGAGCGGTACGGGTAGATTCAGGCTTTTTCTTTGTCTGAATGAAGCGGTTGAAAAGCCTTAGCCTGACGCTGAATGGAAGGGCCGTGCCGCGCAGCGAACTGCCGTAGGCTCGGACGCCGGCCGCTAAAGTCCGTACCCGTGTCGTCCGCGACCCACTGCGCTACCCCGAGCGCTTTCGGCGCGCTCGAGCGCAAGCAGCGAAACCGGCCCAAGTCCTTGTTCTGAATCTGGGTTTCATGGTGGGCGGTATAGGGATTGAACCTATGACCCCACGCGTGTGAAGCGTGTGCTCTACCGCTGAGCTAACCGCCCTCACCGGAGGCCGACGTTATGCGAGCCGGTGCCACGAACTGTCAAGTCTCGGACCCTAAGCGCGGCGTGGTCAGACGCAGAGCCGCTCAAGCCGACCGCAGAATCACGAATCTGTATGTACCGGCCGCTTCGATCGACTGCTGCAGGACATTGCCGGTCGCACGACAAAAGGCTTCGAAATCTTTCGGCGCCGCCGGATCGGTCGCCACGACTTCGAGTGTCGCGCCGGGCGCCATGGTACTTAGCGCCTTTCTGGCCTTCAAAATCGGGATAGGGCAGGTGAGGCCCGATGTGTCGAGGGTCTGGTCTGCCATCAGCTTAGGCTTGTGTCCCGCTAGCGTGGATCCCCACGTTTTGCTTTAGGGGATATCGCCTGCCAGCTCAACCTTGGGCTCAAGTAAGCCGGGCAAGGCCCGGTCGCGTGTTGCAATTCGGTGTGCCGGGCCTTGCGCTCCGGCCCTGCGAAATGCCACTTTCCGCCGGGGTCTGATTGCGATTCCGGCGCAGCGTCTTCGCCGGGCATTTTTTTGGGGCGCGCCGGGGAGGCAGGGATTTTGGAGTCCGCGGAGTCGCAGCGCCCATTTTTGCGGTCGTTTGGACTGAACAAGTTGGGCCTGATTGGGCTCAAATCGCCGTGGTTATCAGCGCTCCTGGTCGCGTTGATTACAGCCATAGCGGTGCTTGGGCTCGGGCGCCTGAAGGTTGACGACAGTTTGTCGGAGCTGTTCCGCACCAACACACCTGAGTTCCGCACCTACGAGGAAATCGATCGCCGCTTCCCCTCGAGCGAATACGATGTTCTGGTCGTCGTCGAAGGTAAACAACTTCTGACACGCGAAGGCCTCACGGCGTTTGCGGGGGCGACCAGTGAACTGCAACTTGCCGACGGCGTCTCCGGTCTCGTGTCGATGCTGTCGGCGCGCACCAAGCTGGATGCGTCGGGCTACGCGGCGCCGATCGTGCCGGAGCAATTGCCGGAGGGCGACGGCTTTGCAGCGTTGATCGCGGCGCTAAAATCGAACGACATCGTCAAAGGCAAGTTTCTTTCCGACGACGGCGAACTGGCGCTGATCGTGCTGTCGCTTGATCGTGCGGTCGTTGCCGAGCAGTCCGCGAAGTCCGTCATTGGTGCGATCAAGGCTTCAGCGGAGAACGAGCTAAGGCCGGCCGGTCTTTCGGTCAAGCTCGCCGGCGCGCCGGTGATGCAACTCGAAATCCGCAATGCCGTCGAGCGCGACCAGATTGTTTATAACGGCCTCGGGCTTCTCTTCGGCGCCATCATTGCCGCGATCTTTTTCCGGCGGCTGTCTCTCATGCTTGTCGCGGCCCTGCCGCCCGTCATCGCCGTTGCCTGGTCGCTCGGGCTGCTCGGCTGGATGGATTTCAAGCTCAACCTGTTCTTGAACGTCATGACGCCTCTGATCATGGTCATGGGCTTTGCCGACAGCATGCAGATGGTGTCGGCGATCCGTATCCGGCTGCGTGAGGGCGATAGCAAGCTCGAGGCCATAAAATTTGCCGTCAACGTCGTCGGTCCGGCCTGTGTGCTGGCGCATGCCGCGACGCTGCTGTCGTTTCTGGCGCTGCTGTTTTCCGAATCGGGGCTGATCCGCGCCTTCGGCCAGGCCGGCGCCATGTCGACGGCGATCTCGTTCGTCGCCGTCATTGTTGTTCTGCCGTTGCTAGCTTTGCTGTTCATTCGCAACGAGGGCAAGCTGGCGCGCGACCGCACGCCGGCCGACGGCATGATGGACACTCTTGGCGATTTCGTCGGCGTCATCGTCGATCGCGTCGTGCGCCACCCGGTATTTTACACGGTGCTCGGTCTCGTGCTGTTCGCGCTCTTTGCTACCGCCCATCTCAACCTCGAGCCGCGCTACCGCCTCGCCGACCAAGTACCGGACCGAGAGCAGGCGCTTGACGCTTCGGGCCGCATCGACAGCAAGCTGACAGGCGCCAATCCGTTCCACGTCATGATCCGCTGGCAGGACGGTACGCCGCTGTTTTCCGATGTGCCGCTCAAAGTCATTACCGCGACGCACGAAGCGCTCGAAAAGGCAGCCGGCCTCGGCAATGTCTGGTCACTTGAGAGCCTGAGCCGCTGGCTCAAGGAGAACGGCGACAACTCGATTGCGACGGTCCAGAAATACGTCGGCATTCTGCCCGAGCATTTGGTCCGCCGCTTCATCGCCAAAGAGCGGGATGCGGTGCTGGTTACGGGCCGCTTACCCGACATCGACGCTAGCGAAATTTTGCCGCTGGTCGAGAAAGTCGATCGCGCGCTCGATCCCGTTCGTGCGGCGCATCCATCCTACGAGATTTCGGTGACCGGGCTCCCGGCGCTGGCAGCCCGCAACAGCCATCGCATGATTTCGCAATTGAACGAGAGCCTGCCGTTGTGCGTGCTTGTGGCCGCGATCCTGCTCGCCATTGCGTTCCGTTCGGTCTTCGTTGGTCTGATCAGCCTTTTGCCGGGGCTATTCCCGGTCGTGACTGCAGGGGCACTGTTGTGGCTGACGGATGGCGGGCTTGAGTTTGCCTCCGTCGTGGCGCTACTCGTCGTGTTTGGCCTCGGCGTCGATGCGCTGATCCACTTCCTCAATCGCCTGCGCATGGAAGAGCAAGTGGGGGACGCACCCGAAGCCGCCATCCGCCGCGCCCGGGTGCTGGTTGGGCCAGCGATCATCCTAACGACGATCGTGTTGGCATTCGGCCTTGGCGTCACAGTCTTCTCGGATTTGCCGTCGCTGCGGACGTTCGGGCTCGTTTGCGGTGTCACGTTGCTCGCGTCCTTGATCGCCGATTTGGTATTTCTGCCAGCCACGATCCTAGTCTATCGACGGTATATCTCGCGCCAGAAGTAAGCCGGACGGTCCGAGAGCCGTTGCGGCGCGCTTGCATCCGGGCTTAAGTTCTCAGGAACTGAACTTGGGAGACGAGCAGTGGCGAAAAAGCTGATCATCATCATGGCCAACACGGACCCCCGTAACGGGGAAGAACTCGGCGCGCCGATTTTTCAGGCGTCCGTCGCCGCCGCTATGTCGTACGATGTCGAAGTCATTTGCACCGCGACGGCTGCCAAGCTGATGAAAATAGGCGTCGCCCAAAAACTCTATATCAAGCCGGGCGACGCCCGCACGATCTATGACTTCATCAAGGATGCGCATAGCGCAGGCGTTAAATTTTTCTGCTGCTCGCCAGGGCTCGACTTGTGTGAAATGCACAAGGAAGACCTGATCCCGGAATGCAACGGCGTCGTCGGCGCCGCGCATTTCATCGAGGAGATCATGACGGGCGAAACAAAGGTGCTGAGTTACTAGACCTGACACCGCGTCAGACTAGCAAGTGAGGCGCGCAGCTCGTTGTAGTGCGAAATGATGGCGCTTGGTTCGAATGTTTTTACCGGTTCGATACTGTAGCCGAAGTCAACCGCAATAACGGGAATGCCTGCGGCCTGTGCCGTGCGGATGTCGGTCTCGCTGTCACCAATCATGACCGACTTTTCAGGGGCACCTCCGGCGCGCGCGATGGTTCGGGTTAAGTGTCCCGGATCGGGCTTGAACACGTCAAAGGTGTCGCGGCCCGTGACGGCTTGGAAGTGATGCGACATGCCAAGCGCGTCGAGCAGCGCGGTGGCGTGCGCCTCGATCTTATTCGTGCAAACGGCAAGTTTGGCGCCGTCATCGGCAAATTCCTTCAGCGCCACCATGACGCCGTCATAGGGTTTGCTGTTGACGGCGATGTTGGCTGTATAGTGCTGAATGAAAACTTCAAACAGCCCATATAACTCTTGTTGCTTCAGGACACGGCCATGGGCTGCCGCCGCTTTGTCGATCATCACCAGCGCGCCGTAACCGACGAACGGGCGGATATCCATTTCGTTGACAGGCGCCAGCCGCAAATGGCGCATCACATGGTTCGTCGCCGCCGCCAGGTCGGGGGCGGTATCAACCAACGTGCCGTCAAGATCGAAAACCAGGGTCCAATCGCGCATGGCATCTTCTTAGAACAGCCGCGCATACCCGGCGAGGCACTTCTCTGTCGCGGGGCTGCCGCAAGCGAGCTTACAGCCTTGAAAGCGGCAGCGTGCGGGCTTAGACAAGCGGCTGGCATCGGGTTCAGGCCTAAGCTTCAATAGGGGGACGCGGCATGAGCGCCGGCGATTGGAAGCGGCTTGCTGCCGAGCACGCCATCAAACACGTCCAATCCGGCATGAAGCTCGGTCTTGGGACCGGATCGACGGCGGCGCACTTCGTCGATCTCCTAGGTGCTAAGGTCAAGGCTGGCCTCGACGTTATTTGCGTGCCGACGTCGGAAGCGACGCGCGCCCAGGCCGCAGGTCTCGGCATTCGCCTATCGACGCTTGATGAGACGCCGTTCCTCGATTTGACCGTCGATGGCGCCGACGAGATCGACGGCGACCTGTGTCTGATCAAAGGCGGCGGCGGCGCGCTTCTGCGCGAAAAAATCGTCGCGGTATCGTCAGGGCGCGTCATCATTATCGCCGATCATACAAAGCGCGTCGAAAGACTTGGAAAGTTTCCACTTCCGATCGAAGTTGTCCCATTTGGCATCACGGCGACGCGGGCGCTGGTCGCGAGGCTCGCTAGCGATTGCGGGTGCGACGGCGAAATCACGATTCGGCCCGGTAAATCCGGCAAACCTTTTGTCACCGACAACGGCAACCACATTCTCGATTGCGCTTTCGGCGAGATTGAAGACCCCGATGCCCTCGATGATTCCCTGAAGCTTGTTCCAGGCGTGGTCGAGAACGGACTGTTCATCGGCATCGCGGACCTCGGCATCATCGCCGGTCCGATGGGTGTCGAAATCCTTTCCAGCGACGATAGTGACGACGGCGAGGCGGAGGTTTGAGCATGAACGGCTTTATGCGCGCGATCGTTTTTAGTGCCGGACTGCTTCTCGTTGGTGCGGCGAGCGCTGAAGACGTCAAGCCGCCGGCTGACCCCGCCCGCATTGCCGCAGCGCGCGATTTGATGGAGGTGACGGGCGTCACCAAGCAGCTCGATGGCGTGATGGACGCCATGAAGCAGGGCGTCGCCCAGGGTGCCAAATCTGAAAACAGCGCGGCGGGCGAAAAAGTGAGCGCCGAGTTCGATGCCATGATGGAAAAATTCCGCGCCCACAAAGCCGGCATGATGACCGATTTTGCAGTGCTCTATGCGGAAACGTTTACAGCCGAAGAGATGAAAACGGTCGCGGATTTTTACCGTTCGGGCACCGGCGCTAAATTCATCGCGTTGACACCGGCTCTCATGCAAAAGGGAGCGGTAATCGGCATGAAATACAGCGAGAAAATCATAAAAGACATCAAGCCTGCCGAGCCGAAATAGGGGTTCGGGGTTGGGATGGACTGTTGCCGCGCATGACCGCATTCGACGTTGATCTGTTCGTTATAGGTGCGGGTTCTGGCGGCGTTCGTGCCGCCCGCATCGCAGCTAGCCATGGCGCGCGTGTTGCCATCGCCGAAGAATTCCGCTTCGGTGGCACCTGTGTCATTCGCGGTTGCGTGCCGAAAAAGCTGCTCGTCTACGCCAGCCGCTTTTCAGATGACTTCGACGACGCGCGCGGCTTTGGCTGGACAACAGGCGATACAACCTTCGACTGGCCGGCGTTGATCGCGGCGAAGGACAAAGAAATCGCCCGTCTCGAAGGGCTCTATCGCAGCACGCTGGGGCGCGCTCGTGTCGCGATTTACGAGGAGCGGGCGGTTCTTGCCGGTCCCAACACGGTGCATCTTACGGCAACCGGTCGCACGATCACCGCCGCAAACATCCTGATTGCGACGGGCGCAAAACCAAACATCGACGCAGCCCTGCCCGGCATCGAGCATGTCATCACATCGAACGAAGCCTTCGACCTGAAAAAACTGCCCGCGCGGATCATCATTGCCGGCGGCGGCTACATTGCCGTCGAGTTTGCGTCGATTTTCAATGGACTGGGCTCGGACGTTACACTGCTCTATCGCGGAGAAAAAATCCTGCGCGGGTTTGATGACGATTTGCGCGACGGCCTGACTGCGGCCATGACGGCGCGCGGCATCCGCGTGATTACCAACGACGTGTTCGCCGGTATCGAAAAAACGCCAGCTGACATACGTGGCACGCTCAAAGGCGGCGACGTTCTGGAGGCCGATCACATCATGTTCGCCATCGGCCGGTCGCCGAACACGAGCGGGCTCGGACTTGCCGATGCCGGCGTTAAAACCGGTATGGCTGGCGAAGTGATGGTCGACGCCGAAAGCCGGACCAGCGTGCCGCACATCTATGCTGCCGGCGACGTCACCAACCGGGTCAACCTGACCCCCGTCGCCATCCGCGAAGGTCACGCA
Organism: Hyphomicrobium sp.; assembly: GCA_031402935.1. Classification (GTDB taxonomy): domain Bacteria; phylum Pseudomonadota; class Alphaproteobacteria; order Rhizobiales; family Hyphomicrobiaceae; genus Hyphomicrobium_B. Next base: position 15,063 of record JANNSR010000143.1, read on the forward strand.
TTTGCCGACAGCGTTTTCGGCGGCAAACCATGGACGGTCGATTACCAAACCATCCCGACGGCGGTGTTCTCAACGCCTGAAATCGGTACCGCCGGTTTGAGCGAGGCGGCCGCCCGGACAAAGGGACAACCGGTAGAGATCTACAAAACCAGCTTCCGGCCCATGAAGGCCGTTATCGCCGGCCGGGACGAGCGGACGTTAATGAAACTGGTCGTGGACGCGTCTACAGGCCGCTTGCTTGGTGTCCACATCCTCGGTCCAGACGCAGCCGAGATCGTTCAAATGGCGGCGATTTCGCTCCGCATGGGCGCTACCAAAGCCGATTTCGATCAAACCATGGCGCTGCATCCGAGCGCTGGAGAAGAGCTGGTAACGCTCCGCGACAAATGGCTCGCGCCGGGCGAGGCTGCCGGTTGATCGGGCTGGTCGCACAGACTAAGGGTGTCGCCTCAAACAGGTATTGGGGAAACCATGGGCCGCCTTCAGGGAAAAATTGCAATTGTTACAGGCTCAGGCAATGGCATCGGCCAAGCCATCGCCAAGCGCTTTGCAGCCGAAGGCGCGCACGTCTGGGTCACCGACATCAACGGCGAGACAGCCGAGGACACAGCGCGCGGTATCAAAGCCGCAGGCGGACAAGCGACGGCGATGCTCGTCGATGTCTCGAAGGGCCAGGACGTCAGCGCACTTGTGCGCGCGGTCGCGGCGGCCCATGGCCGCGCCGACGTGCTCGTCAACAACGCCGGCATCCTCATTCGCGGTGAAGTCCACTCCCTCACCGATGCCGAGTGGACGAAGTTGCGCGACGTCAACATCGACGGCGTCTTGCGCCTGTCGCGCGATTGTCTGCCGCTGCTGCAAAAATCGAAAAGCGCGTCGATCATCAATATCTCGTCGATCATGGCCAACCGCGGTTTGCGTCCGCTCGCCGCCTACACCACGACGAAGGGAGCGGTGACGGCGCTGACCAAAGGCCTCGCGGTCGAATACGCGCGCTTCAACGTGCGGGTCAATTCCATCGCCCCCGGCTACGTCGACACCGCGATCACCGACCGGTTGCTGAGATTGCCGCCTGTGCGCAAGGCGCTGATCGATAAAACGCCAATGGGCCGTCTCGGTAGCCCCGAGGACATGACGGGTGCTGCCGTGTTTTTCGCCTCCGACGACAGCCTCTTTTGCACCGGCTCCGAACTCGCCGTCGACGGCGGCATGTCGGCGGGATTATAGTTCCCTCTCCCCATTCCGCTGCACTTGGAATGGGGAGAGGGTTAGGGTGAGGGGCAGCAATAGCTCCGGATTTAGCTGCTGCCCCTCACCCCAGCCCTCTCCCCGTGAAGGACGGGGCGAGGGAGTTAGGCACCCGCCGAAATGCTGGCGTGGCGTGCGCTAATCACCTATAAGCCGCGGCCAGAAATAGGATAAACTGCCGGCTGAGGTGCCGCGCTACTTAAGCCGCGCCCGCCGGACGCTTCGCCCAAGGAGTTCTCTCGATGTCTGCCCCCCTCGCAACCGACAAATGGTCGCCCGAAAGCTGGAGGCAAAAGCCGATCCTGCAGGTGCCCGACTATCCGAGCGCGGCGGCCTTGAACGATGTCGAAGCCAAAATCGCGACGTTCCCGCCGCTGGTGTTTGCGGGTGAAGCCCGTGATCTCAAGAAGTCGCTCGCCGCGATCGCCGCCGGTAACGGCTTCCTGCTGCAAGGCGGCGATTGCGCCGAAAGTTTCCTCGAACATCGCGCCGACAACATCCGCGACTTCTTCCGTGTCTTCCTGCAAATGGCGGTCGTGCTCACTTACGCCGGCGGCCAGCCGGTTGTGAAGGTCGGGCGCATCGCCGGGCAGTTCGCCAAGCCGCGCTCGTCGCCGACTGAAAAGAAGGACGGCCAAGAGCTGCCGAGCTATCGCGGCGACATTATCAACGGGCCTGAGTTCACGTCTGAGGCCCGAATCCCAGATCCGAACCGGCAGATTGAAGCCTATCGCCAGTCGGCGGCGACGCTGAACCTGATCCGCGCCTTCGCGACCGGCGGCTATGCCGATCTCGAGCGCGTGCACCAGTGGAACATGGGCTTTGTGCAGGACAGCCCGCAAGGCCACCGCTATCAGGAACTCGCCGACCGCATCGCCGAGACCATGGGCTTCATGCGCGCTTGCGGCATCACGTCAGAGAACACGCCGCAGCTGCGCGCGACGAATTTCTACACCTCGCACGAGGCGCTGTTGCTCGGCTATGAGCAGGCATTGACGCGGCGCGATTCAACCAGTGGCGACTGGTACGCAACCAGCGGCCATATGATCTGGATCGGCGATCGCACGCGCCAGCCCGATCACGCCCACATCGAGTTCTGCCGCGGTATCAAAAACCCGATCGGTCTCAAGTGCGGCCCAACGCTTGATGCCGACGGCCTGCTGCGCCTGATCGACCTCATCAACCCCAAGGATGAACCGGGCCGCCTGACGCTGATCTGCCGCTTCGGCTACGACAAGGTCGAGGCCCACCTGCCGAAACTGATCCGCGCCGTTAAGAAGGCGGGGCGCAACGTGCTGTGGTCGTGCGACCCGATGCACGGCAACACCATCTCGGCTGCGACGGGCTACAAGACCCGGCCCTTCGACCGCATTCTCAAGGAATCGCTGTCGTTCTTTGAAGTACACCGCGCGGAGGGCACCCACGCCGGCGGTATCCACATCGAGATGACCGGCCAGAACGTCACCGAGTGCACGGGCGGCGCAACCGCGATTTCGGATCAGGATTTGTCGGATCGCTATCACACCCACTGCGACCCGCGCCTCAACGCCGATCAGGCGCTGGAAATGGCGTTTCTGATTGCCGAGCAACTGAAAAAAGAACGCGCCGCCGACGCCAA
>JANNSR010000144.1:0-30345 GCA_031402935.1 Hyphomicrobium sp.
CTCGGCCTCGCGCTTACGTCGTCAAAGACCGCGGGTGAGCTGCGCCGCTACCGCATCGAAACCAAGCGTGGTCGCTAACGATGGATGGTACACTGCGCACTGACCTCGAAGCCAGATTGACAGCGATCGAGATACTTGGTCTCACAGATCTACGAACAGAATGGCGGCGGCTTTATCGAAAGCCGCCGCCACACAGGCTTAGTCGGGATCTCCTCATCCGCGGCATTGCCTACAAGATCCAGGAGAGCGTTCACGGCGGGCTTTCAAAGCCGACCCTTCGGCGCCTCAGAGTATTGTCTGATCAAAGCGCCTCCGGTGCCGGCAACAAGCTTGAACGGCAGGCTGCGTTCAAGCCCGGAACAACGCTCCTGCGCGAGTGGAACGGGACAACCCATGAAGTTCAAGTCGTAGCGGACGGCTTTGAATGGCGCGGGCAGACCTTCGCTTCTCTGAGTAAGATCGCTAGCGCGATTACGGGCGCACATTGGTCCGGCCCGCGGTTCTTCGGGTTGAAAATGCGAACTCAATCTCCAGTGGCCCGACTGCGGGATGGCAGAAATGACTAGTGCCTCCGCCGCAACGAAATTGCAGCGCCTGCGCTGCGCGATCTACACGCGCAAATCATCTGAAGAGGGCCTGGAGCAGGATTTCAACTCACTCGACGCCCAGCGAGAGGCGTGCGAGGCCTATATCCTGAGCCAGCGCCACGCCGGTTGGATCGCACTTCCTGAAATGTATGATGACGGTGGCATTTCTGGAGCGACTCTCGAACGGCCGTCGGTGCAACGGCTATTCAATGATGTTCGTGATGGCAAAGTCGATTGCGTCGTCGTCTACAAAGTCGATCGGCTCACTCGGTCCCTGGCAGACTTCGCCAAGATCGTGGAAATATTCGACGCGTCGTCCGTCTCGTTTGTCTCCGTGACGCAGCAGTTCAACACCACCTCTTCTATGGGGCGTTTGACGCTGAACGTGCTTCTCTCCTTCGCCCAGTTCGAGCGCGAAATCGCTGGTGAACGTATTCGAGACAAGATCGCGGCGTCCAAGAAGAAGGGCATGTGGATGGGTGGCTATCCGCCGCTGGGATATGATGTAGCCGATCGAAAACTCGTGATCACGCCGCACGAGGCAGAAGCCGTCAGGCACATCTTTAGGCGTTACCTCGAACTCGGTGCAGTGTCCGCCTTGAGGGAAGACCTCAGACAGCAGGGCATTCATTCAAAAAAACGGATCGACAAACACGGCAAGACGACGGGTGGAAAGCCGTTTGCCCGCGGGGCGCTCTATCACATGCTCAAGAACCGGATCTACCTCGGCGAGATCGTCCACAAGGACAAGGCATATCCGGGCGAACACCCGCCGATCATCGATCGGCCGCTCTGGGATGCGGTTGCAAAGCGGCTCGAGAACAACACGCATGACCGTGAGGACGCCGTTGGAGTTCAAGAGCCTAGTCTGCTGACGGGCATTCTGTACGACGGAGAGGGTTGTCGACTAACACCGAGCCATGCCGTGAAAACTGGCATGCGCTACCGGTATTACGTGTCGAACAACTTGATCACAGGGCCGAGAGCTGCGGCACCGCGCGGTCGGCGTGTCCCGGCGAGCGATATCGAAACGCTGGTCGGGAAAGCGGTCAAAGACTTCCTTTCATCCGGCACCGCCGTTTTTGAAGCTTTTTCTGGAACCGAGTTTGAAAAGGTCGATAGGCAGCAAATCTTGAGTAGTGCCGCGGACCTTGCGCTCGGTTGGGAACAGAGGACACCCACTGAACGCAGAGGGATAATAAGGACGTTCGTCCGCCAAGTCGTCATTCAACCAGAGCACATCGACGTCGAGATCGACCGGTCGCAAGTATTCGATGCACTAACGCAACCAGAAAAGCCGCAGACCAGGAGACGCGGCCAGATTGACGGCGGCCAAGAAACGTTTGTCTTGAAAGTGGACGCTGTATTGAAGCGCGCAGGGCAAGGCATGAGACTCGTGGTGCGCGACGCGGCAGCGCAAGCACCGAACACCACGCTGATCAATTTGTTCGTCAAAGCTTTCGATGTCCGCGAAAAGATATTAAACAGTACCGGCGAGAGCATCGAAGCGTCCGCGCGGCGGATCAAAACAAACGCCAACTACATCACGGCACTTCTGCGGATCAGTTTTCTAGCGCCGGATATTATCGCAGCTGTTCTCGACGGTCGCCATCCGACGACGCTAACCGCGAGAAACTTCATCACGAAGACACATACTTTGCCTCGCGAATGGTCCCTTCAGCGACGGCACCTCGGCTTCTAAAAAATTATCGCACACACTTTCACGCACGCGATGCGTGGGATGCGCTTTCAGCTTTCTGTTTTGGCGATGTCGGCGCGAACCCGCAGCACGAAAAGGGCCGCGAGAGATAACCTCGTCGTGTTGGCGACATATCCCGCAAAGGACCGTCTCTCGTTGCGGCTCGGTCACGTCCACAGTGCGCTAACCAGCCGAAATCACGGACTGATTTGCCACCATCGAAAACATATTTTATTATTTAATATCAATGACTTAGTGTGTGGCTGGGATGCCAGGGTTCGAACCTGGGAATGGCGGAATCAAAATCCGCTGCCTTACCACTTGGCTACATCCCAACAGTGCTTGCGCGAACCGAACGCCGATATACAGCACAGACCCGGCACAACGGCGCGCAACATAGTCAGTCCGCCGGGCACGGGCAATGCCCGAAAGCCGCCCGCTGCACTTCGTCCCGCTTCCAGTTAGAGCATTGAGGTTGCATATCAAAAACACAGCTATAGTGCCTCATCATGGGCTAAGACGAGCGCTTGCAGGCTAGATGCCGTGCCGCTATAACCCGCGTCTCTCGGGCGCCAATCGACTTTCCCGCGCGCGGCCGGGTGGAATAAGCCTTATCTTGGCTGACGGTCGGGCGGAGCGTAGCGCAGCCTGGTAGCGCACTTGCTTCGGGAGCAAGGGGTCGGAGGTTCGAATCCTCTCGCTCCGACCAATTCCTCGTTTTGCTTCAGGCTGCCGGCAGCGGTGAAGCAGCGTGCCCGTGGGTCGGCTCAGGACGGCACTTCCCATGGATGAACTTTCCTTCAAAACCGACATGGCGTTTCAGTACGGCGAACCCTCGCCGATGGGGCCGGGCATCGTGCGGCTTGTCGCGCCCAATGGGGGGCCGTTCACGTTCAAAGGCACGAACACGTACCTTGTCGGCTCGACCGCGTTGGCCGTCATAGACCCCGGTCCCGATGACCCGGCCCATCGCGAAGCCATACTGCGCGCCGCCGGCCCGCGTGCCATCACCCATATTCTGACGACCCACGCCCATCGCGATCATGTCGATGGCGTTGCCGCACTGAAATCTGAAACGGGCGCTGCCGTCTTTGCCTTCCCGCGCGACCCAGGCGCGGCGAAAATCGCGGGCGAGGCGTCGCCGTCCGGCAGTTATTTCATCGACTATGAATTTATCGCTGACGTCGCAATCGCTGGCGGCGCTACGATCACCGGCGCCGACTGGTCGATGACCGCCATTCACACCCCCGGCCACGCTCCGGACCATTTGTCGTTTGCACTTGATGGACGGTCGACGGTGTTTTCGGGCGACCACGTTATGGCCTGGAATACGACCGTGGTCGCGCCGCCCGAAGGCCGTATGGCCGACTATATCCGGTCGCTCGAAATTCTGCTTGATCGCAACGACACCGTGTTTTTGCCGGGTCACGGCGGGCGGTTGCTGGACCCCCAGCGCACGGTGAAAGCTTACTTGTTGCACCGGCGCTGGCGCGAGCAGGCGGTGTTCAAAGCGCTCAGCGACGGTGCCACGACTATTCGCCGGATTGTACCCGCTGTTTACCAGGGGCTTGATCCGCATCTGATGGCCGCGGCAACGCTTTCCGTTCAAGCCCACGTCGAGCATCTGATCGAGAAGGGTCTTGTCGCGAGCGACCCGCCGCTGACTCTGGATCGCGCCCTTTCTGCCGTTTGACGCCGGGCTTATCGTCTTTTTTGACGACCGGCTTTTTCTGGGCGCCTGGCGCGGCGACAGAAGCCTCAAGACGGCCGACAATCTCTTTCAAGATTTCGCGGACGCGTTCGGCATTGCGGCCAAAGTCATTGCGGCCATATCGCGACGCCGATCGAACGTCAATTCGCGACGAAACCTCATCGCCGGTGATACGAATGACGACGTCGTCGGGAAATCCCAGGATCATTGTGCGGTCGGAAACTTCGATGATACCCGGCGAACCTGGGTCTTCCTCGGGCGGAGCTTCAAAGCTCGTTTTGTACCGCAGCTTGGCAATAGCCTGCAGTGCGCTCTCGAAAGCTTCCTCCACCGGTCTTGGAACAACAATCGTTTTGAGATCGGGATAATTCTCACGCTGCTTTTCGGCGAAACGATCGGCGGGATAGGCCAGGGGATTGCTTCCCGGGGCGCGCTTTTGAGCTGCGTAAAGGAACTCCGGCGGATTGACAACATCGGTCGTCACGTCGTTGATCTCCGGCCACTGCCGGCTCACAAAAAAAAGGAATGCTGGGATGGCAAGCAATGCGAGCGCGAGACTTGCTCCCGATACAATCCGGGACGCGCCCTGGCGGCCTGTCATCCAGATATCGAGTCCGGCGATTGCAGCCATCAGCAGCACAAGCGCCGACACCGCGAATACCGCAGCCGCAATGTTCAAGGCCACAGGCGTCGGCAGCGCGAACACCCGGTGCAGAAACGCCGTCACGATCAGTAAGACGGCGCCAAACAGCGGCAACCGGCTCGTCCACCGGGCGAGAAACGAAGGCGCTTGATCGACAGAATAGACCCGTTGCTGCATGAACCACCGGTAGGGATACGACCAGCCCCGCGACTGGCTTTTTGAGACCTTAGCCTGAAATCAGTCAAAAAGGCGGAGGTCACTCAATCATCGGCGTTTCAAGGAAACAGCCTCGTCACGCTCCATGGGCCCGTCGCTAGGCTACGCTTAAATACAGCGCGATCGTGTAGCCGGAACGGCCGGCTACTCCAGAATTCGATCTCATCGGGAACGACGCGAAATCCCGACCAGTACGGCGGCCGCGGGATATCGCCCGTGGCGAACCTGGCCGAGAACTTTGCGACCTCTGCTTCGAGCGCCGCGCGTGACTGAAGCGGACGCGACTGTTGCGACGCCCAAGCACCGATCCGGCTATCACGTGGCCGCGACGCAAAATACGCATCGGCTTCTGCTTCGCTCACGACCGTGACCGGTCCCCTGATCCGAACCTGCCGCTCGAGGCTTTTCCAATGAAACGCCATGGCGGCTTTGGGCTGGGCCAGCAGCTCGCGGCCCTTGGTGCCTTCGAAGTTTGTATAGAAGACAAATCCTCGCGCTGCGGCGCCCACTGCATCCAACCCTTTGAGGAGTACCATCCGCACGTTCGGCATTCCGTCCGCATCGACGGTTGCCAGCGCCAGTGCGTTTGGATCATTCAACTCGGCAGCGGACGCGTCTGCATACCATTGCTCAAATAGTGCGAACGGGTCGGTTGCAGGATTAAATTCCGGCTCGATCGAGTTTGCAGGAGATTTTGCCATGGCGGCCATCAAATCCTAATTTTCGCGCTTCGGCCGTTCGGCACCAGGACGCTTGGAACGCCCGTTTAGCGGCTATTAACCATCGTCGTCCAGAATGATCTCATCCGCCTGTCTTGGAGCCTAGCGTCCTGTTGTGTAGAGTGCAGCGTCATGTCGTCAAATGATTGCCTATTCCCGCTTGCGGCCGGAGGCCTGACGGCCTTTACTCTTGTTGCCGCACTATTTGTCTCGCCGGACTTCGCTTTCGCTGGCGACAAGCCCCAGGCTGACTGCTCGTGCCCCAACAGCAGCGACAAGTCCGCATCGAAACCTAAATTCGCCGAATTCCACAAACCGCTCGATGAATCAGACGAAGTCGCAGCGTTGGAAAGCGTGCAGTACGCGCTGGCCGAGGTTGCCGATGGGTCGAGTTACGTCTGGCATCGCAACAACGGCCGCCTTTCAGGCATCGTCAAGCCGACGTCGTCTTTCAAAGATGGCGAGGGTAGCGTCTGCCGCCATGCCGTTGTGGTCCTCAACAGCAACGACACGACAAAGAAGACCGAGATCGTCGCCTGCCGGCTCCCGTCAGGCATTTGGCAGCTCGAAGGCTGAGCCGGTGATGGAAGCGTCTGCGGCGCTTCTTCAGGCCGGCTACGGCCTAAGCACGGGGGCTGCGGGCATCCTCCATTTGACGGCGCGATCCAACTTCGATCCACGACAGTTCCACTCAGACTATCATACGGTTAACGGTCGCCGTCGCTGTGCGCCTCGGTCGCCTGGACCGCGTCCGGCATTGGTGTAGGATGCGGCCTCCAAACACCAATCACAAAGACCGGGGACAAACGGCCTATGACGAGTTCAGAGGCGAACGCGACCGCGACCACCGGCACGCTGATGGCCGGCAAGCGCGGGCTGATTATGGGCGTCGCCAATAACCGTTCCATCGCCTGGGGCATCGCCAAGGCGTGTGCGGCGCAGGGCGCGGAAATCGCGCTAACCTACCAGGGCGACGCCCTGAAGAAGCGCGTCGAACCTCTGGCCGCCGAACTTGGCTCCAGTCATGTGCTGCCGTGCGACGTGACCGACGCCGCCTCCATCGACGCCGTATTCGAGACGCTGCGGCAAACCTGGGGCCGCCTCGATTTCCTGGTCCATGCCATCGCATTTTCGGACAAGAACGAGCTTGACGGCCGCTATGTCGACACCTCGGAAAAGAACTTCACCCAGAGCCTGCTGATCTCCTGCTATTCGTTTACAGCCCTCGCCAAGCGCGCTGAAAAATTGATGACGGATGGCGGATCGCTGCTGACGCTGACCTACTACGGTGCTGAAAAGGTCATGCCGCATTACAACGTCATGGGCGTTGCCAAGGCCGCGCTCGAAGCTAGCGTCCGGTATCTCGCAGCGGATCTTGGAAAGAACGGCATCCGCGTCAACGCTATTTCAGCCGGGCCGATCAAGACACTTGCAGCGTCAGGCATTTCAGATTTCCGCTATATCCTCAAGTGGAACGAATACAATTCGCCACTGCGGCGCACGGTAACAATCGAAGACGTGGGCGGGGCCGGCGTCTACCTGCTTTCCGATCTCTCGCGCGGCGTCACGGGTGAAATCCACCATGTCGATAGCGGCTATCATGTCCAAGGCATGAAAAACGAAGACGCCCCCGACATCTCGGTCGTCAAGGGCGACGGCGCTTGAGCGCTTCCGAGCCGCGCAGCACTGTTCTTAGGCCCGGCATCACGCTCTATCTGGTCCGCCACGGCGAAACCAATTGGAACCGCGAACAGCGCTACCAGGGCCAACGCGACCTTCCATTGAACGAAACCGGACGCCAGCAGGCGCTCGCCAACGGCAGAACACTCAAAAGTCTGATGCCGGAAATTGCCAGCGCCGACTTCGTATCGAGCCCGCTCGATCGCGCCGTCGATACGATGCAACTGATGCGCGGTGAAATGGGGCTCTCGCAAACGGATTTCCGCCGTGACCCGCAACTCCTCGAACTCAACTATGGCCATTGGGAAGGTGAGCTCGCATCCGAACTTGCAAAGAGCGATCCAATTGGCGTCGCGGCAAAGGCGGCTGATCCGTTCGGTTGGCGGCCGCGGGGCGGAGAAAGTTACGCTGACCTGATGACGCGCATAGCCGCGTGGCTCACGACACTCGACCGCGATACGATTGCGGTGACACACGGCGGCGTCAGCCGTGTCGCGCGGGGCGCAATTCTGGGCTTGGACGAGCGCGACGTGCCGTTTCTCGATGTGCCGCAGGATAAGATTTTGTACCTGCGAAACGGCGAAATGCGCTGGCTGTAAGGTTGCGGGAGGAAATTCCTCTCTAGCGTGCTTTCTTGCCTGCAGCCTTGGCCGGTTTTTTCGCTGGCGCGACGGATGCCGGCTGAGGGTCGGCGTTGGCCGGCATCTGCGGCGGCGCGCGCTTGACAGGCGCGACGATCGGATCGCTCGCCACAGGAGGTGCCTCGACGGCTGCCGCAGTCTCGCCTGAGAGCGCCGGTGCCGTATTGAAAGCGCAGGCTGTTCCGGCGATCAACACAAACAGGCATGTGTGGCGCATTCGACCGGACTCGCTAAACCGAATTTCGGGCTGCCGGATTGTACCACGCACAAAAAATCCGTGCCCGGTGTATTCGGGCGCGACTGACGGTCAAAGTAAACAAAGAAAAAGAGCCGGAGAAGCGGCTCTCCGGCTCTTTCGCACTCAATGGTGAGTGCAGCATGAAAGGCGGCTCGACCCCGGGCGCTCAAACCCCAGGCAGAGTACCTTTTTATGGGGACGAGAGGCGTGACAGCCTCAGCCCCTACACGAACGACTTGCAGCATCGACGCAGCCCAAGGCACGAATGCCGGGCCCGTCGTGCCGTCAATCGCAGCGCCTCTCACAACGGTCGATCTCGCGAGGCGGCGCAGTCTGCGTTCAGGCAGGCAAAGCGCGCTCGGCCGAGTTGCTGGTGCGATGCGAACACATTAGGCAACAGGTTTGGATCGCCGAGTGTGTCCGCGCAAACGTGGCGGAACCTTCGGCAAACGCAGTACTGCCTGGCAATTAATCTGCGTCGCGCAAGGTTGTCACGTGGTTTGCCTGCGAAGCGGTCTTGCCGGACCCTGGCGGCACTCCTAAGAAAGACGGTGAAGCAGGAAGGCAACACAATCGTTGCAGGACTGCCGTTTCAAGTGGTGTCTACACTTAGAAAAGTGCAATCCCGGCATGTCGCACAACACCTTCGGCCATCTCTTGCGCATCACAACCTGGGGCGAAAGCCACGGACCAGCCATCGGTTGCGTGGTCGATGGCTGCCCGCCCGGCATCGCACTCGTCCCTGATGACATTCAGACCTATCTCGACAAGCGCAAACCGGGTCAGTCCCGCTTCACAACCCAGCGCCGCGAGGCCGATGAGGTTGCGATCCTGTCGGGTGTTTTCAACGATGCCAGCGGCCGGCAAGTGACAACCGGCGCACCTATCGCGCTCGAAATCCAGAATACCGATCAGCGCTCACAAGACTATGGCGACAACAAAGACAAGTACCGGCCTGGCCACGCCGATTACACCTATGACGCTAAATACGGTGTTCGCGACTATCGCGGCGGCGGGCGCTCGTCGGCACGCGAGACTGCGTCGCGCGTCGCTGGTGGTGCCGTCGCGCGCAAAATTATTTCCGGCGTCAGCATTCGGGGCGCGCTGGTTCAAATCGGGCCGCATAAAATCGACCGGTCGCGTTGGGACTGGGCCGAGGTCGACAACAATCCGTTCTGGTCGCCTGACGCCAAGGCCGCCGAGGCCTGGACATCGTATCTCGATGCCATCCGCAAATCGGGTTCGTCGGCCGGCGCCGTTATCGAGGTCATCGCCGAAGGTGTTCCGGCCGGATGGGGTGCGCCGCTCTACGGTAAACTCGATCAGGATCTCGCGTCCGCCATGATGTCGATCAATGCCGTCAAGGGCGTCGAAATTGGCGCCGGTATGGCGGCGGCCGCGCTGACGGGCGAAGACAACGCCGACGAAATGCGGATTGGAAAAGACGGCAAGCCCGAATTTTTGTCCAATCATGCCGGCGGTATTCTGGGCGGCATTTCCAGCGGCCAGGCCATCGTCTGCCGCTTTGCCGTCAAGCCGACATCGTCCATTCTAACGCCGCGGCGCACGATTGATAATGCCGGTCACGACACCGAAATCGTCACCAAAGGCCGCCACGACCCGTGCGTCGGTATCCGCGCCGTACCCGTTGGCGAAGCCATGATGGCGATTGTTCTGGCCGACCACTTCCTGCGCCACAGGGGCCAATGCGGCAGTTAAAATCTGCGCGACGGAACAAGCAACACGCATGCGCCGCTTCACATCTATTGTCATTCTGACAGGCGCCGGACTTTCAGCGGAAAGCGGTGTCTCGACCTTCCGCGATCCCGACGGCATCTGGGCCAAGTACGACTGGCGGGAAGTTGCAACGCCGGAAGGCTTTGCCAAAAATCCAGCCTATGTCCACGAATTCTACAACATGCGCCGCCGAGTTCACCGGTCGGTTCAGCCGAACGCGGCGCATGTCGCACTCGCGCATCTCGAAGCCAAACATGGCGGGGTCACGGTCATCACGCAGAATGTCGATGCACTGCATGAGGCGGCGGGCACAAAAAATCTGATTCACATGCACGGCGAAGCCTTGAAGGCCTTGTGTGCGGCCTGCCGCGCCACGCACCCTTGGTTCGACGATCTCGCCAGCGCGACGCCCTGCCCGGCTTGCGGGCAACAAGGCCGCCTCCGGCCCGACGTCGTCTGGTTCGGCGAAACGCCCTACCACATGGATCGCATCGCGATGGTACTCGCCGCCTGCGATCTGTTCATTTCGATCGGCACCAGCGGCAACGTCTATCCCGCGGCAGGCTTCGCCGCCGACGCCCGCGCCAATGGCGCCCGCACGGTCGAACTGAATCTCGAGCCGTCACAATCCGCCAGCCTTTTTCACGAAACCATTTACGGGCGCGCAACCGAAATCGTGCCGTCTTACGTTGATCGCCTTTTGGCAGGGACGGCCTAGCGCCGGAACACGGCAAAGGCCTCGACATGCGCCGTGTAATGGAACTGATCGACCGGCGTGACCGTGCCGAGCCGGTAGCCGCCGTCGATCAAAATACGCGCATCGCGCGCCAGCGTTGCCGGATTGCATGACACCGCAAGCACCGTCTTGACCTTAGACTTCGCGAGCTGCCGGGCTTGGGCGTCGGCGCCGGCGCGCGGCGGATCGAAGACGATCGCGTCGAAGTCGTTGAGTTCCAACGCCGACAGCGGTTCGCGAAACAGATCGCGCACGCGCGCTGTCACAGGCTTGATCCCTGTCGCTGTCTTGACACCCTGGATCAGAGCTTCAATCGCCGCTGCGTCGCTGTCGAACGCCGAGACTTTTGCTTTTGTTGAAATCGGAAACGTGAATGCGCCGACGCCTGAAAATAAATCGGCGACAGACTTCACTTTAACGATTTCGGCGACGATTAGCGCTGAAATCTCACGTTCCGCGTTCTCATTCGCTTGCACAAATCCGCCGGGCGGCACCGCGACCGCCGCAGGGCCGAATTTGAGCACCGGGGGATGGGCTTGGTAGACCGGCTCCCCTTCGACGCTTACGCGCGCCAGCTTCAAAGCCGTAGCGGCAACCGCGATGCGGGTCCGCACATCCGGTGATAATTTCCGCTTGATCCCCTCAAGTGTCACGTCGAGCCCCGCGTGCGTCAGCGTCACGCCAATGCGGGCGTCCCCCCGAGACGCCATCAAAGGCGCAACAAGCGTTTTAAGCCCCGGCAACGCGCTGACGATTCTACCATCCAAGACCGGGCACTCGGACACGTCGATGAGATCGTGCGAGCCCGCCACGTGAAACCCAAGCGCAACGCCATGCTGATGGCGCGCGGCTGAGAAAACCGCACGCCGCCGCAAGCCGCGAGGCACCAGCATGTCCGCGACATTGGCTTCGATGCCGCGCGCGGCGAAGGCGGCCACGACAAGCTCTCGCTTCCAGGCGCGATAAGCGTCCGGCGCCATGTGTTGGACCGCGCAGCCGCCGCATGTGCCGAAGTGGCGGCAAAGCGGCGCGATACGATTGTCCGACGCTGTCAGAACCGCTTTGAGAAGTCCGCGCTCGCCTGTCACGTCGCAGCGTACCCGTTCACCGCCGAGCGTATAGGCGACGAACACGGGGCCGTTGCCTGTCTCGGCGACGCCGTCACCCTGGGCGCCGACGCGCGCAATGACGAGATCCTGCACATTACCCATCTCGCCGGGCTCCGAGCAGAAACTCGGTATTTCCGGACCCGCCGAGGATGGGCGAAGCAATAACCCCAAGAACGCTCCAACCTTGTTGAGCCGCGAGCCACTGCTCGACGTCGCGCACGGCCGCCGCACGAACGCCGGCATCGCGCACGATGCCTCCTTTGCCGACGGCGTCTGGACCCGCCTCAAACTGCGGCTTGATCAACGCGACAAGCCATGCGCCGGGAGCGGCAAACGTCAGCGGCCGGGCGAGCGCCTTGGCAAGCCCGATAAAACTGACGTCGGCGACAATGGCAGCAACCTTTTCTGGAATGTGTTCCATCGTAAGCCCGCGCGCATCGTGCTGTTCGAGGACAACGACGCGCGACGCAGCGCGCAACGATGCGTGCAACTGCCCGGTGCCGACATCGACGGCGTATACCCGGGCGGCACCGCGCTGCAATAGGACTTCGGTAAATCCCCCCGTTGATGCCCCGACATCGAGAGCGACACGGCTCGTAACGTCAAACGCGAAATGATCCAGGGCATGAAGCAACTTTTCCGCAGCCCGCGAAACGTAATGTGGCGCATCCTCCGCAATCAGAATCGCTGCCGTTGCCGTCACATCGCGCGCCGGCTTGTCGCACACGACGCCATCGACACGCACGAACCCACGCTGCACCAAGTCGCGCGCCCGCGACCGCGAGACGGCCAGGCCAAGATCCACGAGCATTTGATCTAACCGCATGCGATGACGTGCTTCCACCCTATTGACCATCATCCTGCCACGCCCCACGTTGCAGGCTTGGCACTGTTGCGCAAAATGGAGACCTTTGATGAAGTCCGCAATCGCTGCATCTCTTCTGGCTCTATTCGTCCCTGCCGCGGCACTTGCTGAGGCCGTGACGACGCCGTCAGCGAAGGACGCCAAGGTCTTTATCATCGAACCCAAGGATGGCGCTGCCGTCACGAGCCCGGTCACGGTCAAGTTCGGCATCGCAGGCATGGAGATTGCGCCGGCCGGAACCGACAAGGCGAACAGCGGCCATCATCACTTGATCATCGATACCAAACTTGAGGACCTGACGGCTGCAATCCCGGCGGACGCTAACCACATTCATTTCGGCAAGGGTCAGACGGAAACGACCGTCGATCTCAAGGCGGGCGAGCACACGCTGCAACTCATCCTGGGCGACAAGAACCATGTGCCGCACGCTCCCCCCGTTGTCTCAGAGGTTATCAAGGTTACGATCAAGTAGGCGACGGCCTATGCCCGGCCGCCATGCTCGCCGATCGCCTGTTCGCGGCCGAGTGCCTTGAACACAGTCTCGACGATGCCCTTGGCACCAAGGCCCGCGCTATCGTACATCGCCTCCGGCTTGCCGTGATCGATAAAGACATCGGGCAGGACCTTAGCGCGGACACGAAGGCCTTTGTCGAGCAACCCGGCATCGGCAAGGTAGTGCAGCACGTGACTTCCGAAACCGCCAACCGATCCCTCCTCGACCGTGATGAGAACCTCGTGGTTACGGGCCAGGTCTTTGATCAATTGGGTGTCGAGCGGCTTGGCGAAGCGCGCGTCCGCAACCGTCGTCGAGAGCCCGAAACTCGCCAGTAGATCCGCCGCCTTCAGGCATTCGGCCAATCGCGTGCCGAGCGATAGCAGCGCGATTTTTGTGCCCTGCCGCACGATGCGGCCCTTGCCGATTTCGAGCGCAATGCCCTCGGCGGGCAGTTCAATGCCAACGCCTTCGCCGCGCGGGTATCGCAACGCGCTCGGGCGGTCGTCGATCTGCGCCTGCGTCGCGACCATATGTACGAGTTCGGCCTCGTCGCTGGCGGCCATGATGACAAAGCCCGGCAGGCAGCCGAGATAGGCAAGATCGAACGAGCCCGCGTGCGTCGCGCCGTCAGCGCCAACAAGACCGGCGCGGTCGATCGCGAAACGCACCGGAAGGCGCTGGATCGCCACATCGTGGATGACCTGATCGTAGGCGCGCTGCAGGAACGTCGAATAGATCGCCGCGAACGGCTTGAAGCCTTCGGTCGCGAGACCCGCAGCAAACGTCACGGCATGCTGCTCGGCGATGCCGACGTCAAACGTGCGATCGGGAAAAACCTCACCGAAATAGTCGAGCCCTGTGCCCGACGGCATGGCTGCGGTGATCGCGACGATCTTTGCGTCCTTGCGCGCTTCGGCAATCAAGCTATCGGCGAAGACCTTGGTGTAGCTCGGCGCGTTCGGGATCGATTTGACTTGAGCGCCGGTCACCACATTGAACTTATTGACGCCGTGATACTTATCGTCGGATGCTTCCGCCGGCGCGTAGCCCTTGCCCTTCTTGGTCACGACGTGGACGAGGATGGGACCGTTCTTGGCGTCACGGACATTCTTCAAAACCGGCAATAGCTGATTGAAGTCGTGGCCGTCGAGGGGCCCGACATAATAGAATCCAAGTTCCTCGAACCAAGCGCCGCCCTGCCAGATGTGCCGCGTATATTCCTCCATACGCGCGGCGCGGCGTTCCCACTTCTTTGGCAAGTGCTTGGCAAGCTGCTTGGCGTAATCGCGCAGATGCAGATAGGTCTCGCTCGATGTGACCCGCGCCAAGTAGGCCGACAGAGCCCCCGTCGGCGGCGCGATCGACATGTCGTTGTCGTTCAGGATAACGATCAACCGTTCGTCGCGGGCGCCGGCGTTGTTGATGGCTTCGTACGCCATTCCGGCGCTCATAGCGCCATCACCAATCACGGCAATGACGTTATTGGTTTCGCCTCTGAGGTCGCGCGCGACCGCCATGCCAAGCGCCGCCGAGATCGACGTTGACGAATGCGCGGCTCCAAACGGATCGTAGGGGCTTTCGTCGCGCTTGGTGAAGCCCGACAGCCCGCCCGGCTGACGCAATGAGCGAATGCGGTCGCGGCGCCCGGTAATGATTTTGTGCGGATAGGCCTGGTGGCCGACATCCCAGATCAGCCTGTCGCGCGGCGTATCGAATACCCAGTGCAGTGCCGTCGTCAGCTCAATGACGCCAAGGCCTGCGCCCAAATGCCCGCCGGTCACCGACACGGCATCGATTGTTTCCTGTCTCAGTTCCGCGGCGAACTGCGGTAGATCGCTCTCGCTCAATTTGCGAAGGTCGGCTGGAACGTTGACCGTGTCCAATAGCGGCGATCTGCTCACGAGCGTTATTCCTGTGCGATTCTGATGGGCGCTTAATGCAGGGGCGCCTCGAACGCGGCGATATTAGGCCCTGCACACCCCGCAACCAAGGGTTTCATAAGTGCCGCGGCGCCGCAGGCGCACCGATAGGAGCGGCTCAGGTCTCGGCATCGAGCGGCGTCGTGCCCTTGGGCCGCCCGTCGGCTCCAATGGTCAGTTTTTCGACCTTGGCTTCTGCCTGTTTGAGAAGGCGGTCACAGTGATCGCGCAACGCTTCGCCGCGCTCATAAATCGTTATGCTTTCCTCAAGTTCGACGTCCCCGCGCTCCAGCCGGCCGACAATGCTCTCAAGCTCTTTGAGCGCCCGCTCGAACGCCATCTCCTTAATGTCGGCATGGCCTTTAACTGGGGCCTTCGTCGTAGTCATGGTGCAGAACCTTCTTGCATTGTAGAGCGGTCAATTCCCGGGCCAGCCGGATTAACCGCCGGTATCCATCAACGTCTTGACGTGTACCGCTACCGATCTCGCCAGCCCCGTCAAGTCATAGCCGCCTTCGAGCATCGATACGACGCGGCCCTTGGCGTGGCGGCGGGCAACTTCTGCAAGCTGTTCGGTCGCCCACATAAAGTCCGCCTCAACGAGCCGCAAGCCGCCGAGCGGATCGCGCTCATGGGCATCAAACCCGGCTGAGATGATGACGAGGTCGGGCGCGAAATTTCCGAGCGGCTTTATGATCCGGTCGCGGAACGCCTGTTCGAAGGCATCTCGGCCATCACCAGCGCTAAGCGGCGCGTTGAAAATGTTGCCGGCGCCGGCTTCGTTTAATGCACCAGTGCCCGGGAACAGTGGCATCTGATGCGTCGAACCGTAGAATAAATCCTTGTCCGCCCAAAATATCTCCTGCGTGCCGTTGCCGTGGTGGACGTCGAAATCGACGACGGCGACGCGCTTGGCGCCGTGTTTGGCGCGGGCATAGTGGGCCGCAATCGCGACGTTGTTGAACAGACAGAAGCCCATGGCGCGATGGCTTTCGGCGTGATGGCCGGGCGGGCGCACCTGGCAAAACGCGTTCGCAGCCTCTCCCGCGATCACGGCATCGACGGCATCGAGCCCAGCGCCAAGTGCGCGCTGCGCCGCTTCCCATGTTCCGGGCGAGACCACCGTATCGGAATCGATATGCTCGGAGCCGTGCCCCAGGCCGGCGGCGACGCGGCGGACATGTTCGAGATGATCTTTGCTATGGGCCAGCGCGATGTAAGTTTCGGCATCGTCGCGCAAAGTGGCTTCGCGGCGCACGAGGCCCTTATAGACGTCATGCGCCAGCACCTTGTCGATCGCCCGCATACGGTCGGGGCGCTCGGGATGATAGGGCCCCGTATCATGATTGATGAATGACGGGTGGGTGATCAGCAGCGTTGTCATGTCAGGCGGTCACGCCAGTTCCGAGACGCGGGCGATTTTGACGCCCGGCGGCGGCTTGCTGTCTGCCGGCACGAAGAAGTCGGGCGCCAGCGGCATCATCTTGTCGACGCGGTACTGATCGAAATCGGTAACCTTGCCGACGTCGTGCAAGAAGCTGTCGTCGATTAGGAATTGGCCTGTGAACTCCTTGGCTTTTTGTTGAAAAATGAGGTGCGCCGCGTCCGCTAAGATATCAGCGGTCCGGCTCATGCGGCTGAGTTTTTCGCCGCCCGGCACATTGCGCAGCGCCGCCGTAGCAATCGTCGTGCGCGGCCAGAGTGCGTTGACGGCGATGCCGTCCTTTTTCAGCTCTTCCGCCAAGCCGAGCACGCATAAGCTCATGCCGTATTTCGCAATCGAATAGGCGACGTGGCCTGCAAACCATTTCGGGTGCATGTCGAGCGGCGGCGACATCATCAGGATGTGCGGGTTCTTGGCGCGGCGCAAATGCGGGATGCAGGCCTTCGACACCGTAAACGTGCCGCGCGTATTGATGCCGAACATCAGGTCGAAACGCTTGAGGTCGGTCTGTTCCGTCGGTGTCAGTGAAATGGCGCTGGCGTTGTTGACGCAGATATCGATGCCGCCGAACGTCGCGACCGTCAGATCGACGGCGCGCTGCACTTGGTCCTCGTGACGGATATCGCAGACGATCGGCAGCGCCATGCCGCCGGCTGCCTGGATTTCCTTGGCCGCACTATGGATGGTGCCTTCGAGTTTCGGGTTAGGGTCCGACGTTTTTGCAGCAATCGCAACCTTGGCGCCGTCGCGCGCCGCCCGCTTGGCGATCGCGAGGCCGATGCCGCGGCTGGCGCCGGTAATGAAAAGCGTCTTTCCCTTGAGCGAGGCCATGGCCGCATCCTTTTTTGCCATTGTTGGCGACAAGCCTACTCCGTCGCCGCGCCAACGTTAAGGGGCGGTATCATACCTCGCGGCGGAAGAACCGCCGCCGCAGCCAGCGGAACGGCGCGGTCATCGTGGCCCAGGTTTGAGCGGTAACTTCGAATATGAAGGCTGGAACGGCCACAAGCGGGGTGAAAATCAACAGGTACTCCAACTCCCGCATCGCCCTTCGAAGCGGCGCCAGCGCCCGGGCGCCATCCGTGTCCGAGACCGCCTTCAACGGCCACAGTCTATTCCACCAGCCGCGCACCCGGCTCCAGACGATAAGGCCCAAGACCAGCGATACGAAATAGGGCATTTGAACATAGGTCGGAATGCCTGGGATCAAGCGCGCATCGACCTCTTCTTGGCTGGCTTCATCGCGAACATGGATTTCGGCGGCCTTGGTGACAACCTCGCCGGCGATGTGCCCGGCGGCGTCTTGCAGGGTTTGCGTTGCGCCTGAAATGACGCCAGCATTGTCGCTGGAAGGGACCGCGCTGATCTGGATGCGCCCATATCCTTCCTGTGACGGGATCAGTTCAAACCCGCCCCGCTTGGCCGCAAGCGCATCGAGAAAATCGCCGTGTGTCGCCGATTTCGCAGCATCCCCCAATCCGCCAACTTCAATTTTTTGCCACAGCCAGTTGCGGTTGCCGGCCTGTTGCCCGGTATCGGATTTGAGAATGATCAGCGTGACGTCGTTCTGAGCGGCCGCTTCGATGAGTTCGCCGATTTCAAGGCTCTGCTCAGGGCCCTTGGCGGGCGCGAAGACTAATTTTCCATCCTCCACCCGCCCCGTGACCACAACGGTCTGGCTACGGATGGCGCGGAACGACGCCGCAACGTGCGCCGGATCGACCGTTTCGACGACGGGCAACTTCGTCGCCGCATCGCGCTTTGGTGCCGATGACAAAGCCCTCGGCGCGCCGGGCTCAAATGCGATCGTGCGGATGTTCGACGTATTGATCTGCCGCGACAGATACGACAGCGTTTCATCGAACAGCGCCTGATCCGCAAGAGTTTGCGTCAGGTTCGGTTTCAATTGCACCTTGAGCGTCGCGCCTTGGCGGGTCAGCGCCATTGCGCCAAGCTCCGTCACGACGTTGAGATCGGCGCCGTTTGGCAACGCATCGAGCGCCGCGCGGTTCATGAAAACGCTGTCTTCAGACAAATACAGCGTCAGCTTCGTTTCACCCGTCGCCGCAACACCGGGCGACAAGGATGGTAGCACGCGGCCCATCTCGTCCGGGGTTCCGGCCGTGAACGTCTGGCCTTCGCGATTGACGAACTGCCAGTGGCCCTCCGGCGTCGCGTGCGCCGCCAGCGCACCGTTTGGCGAATCCGGCAGGGATTTGAGATGCGCCGCCGCCTTTCCAACGGGGCCAAGGTGCGTTGCCCCGTGCCCGCCGGCCTTGCCGCCCGTCTCTCCAGCTTCCTTGAGGATATGCGTCAGCCAGTTAGCCCGTGCGTCCGGCACGGCCGCAACCATCATAGATGCGATGGCAACCGCCCGAACGAAGATCCGCGCGATATCGCTCGACTTCACTTCGCCACCTCGCGTTTCGCAAAATTCGGCGGCCGCTTTTCGAAGAACGCCTGAAACGCTTCCCGTGCCTCGGGCGACGCCAAGCGTATCTTGAAGGCATTGGCCTCTTCGCCGGTCCGCGCCAGGACTTCGGCCTGCGACCCGCGTATCAGACGCCGTGCGATTGCAAGCGCCTCGGGCGGTTTCGCCGAAAGCCGCTGCGCTGCTGCGATTGCTGCCGCTTCGACATCTCCAGCCGCGACGATGCCGTTGACGAAACCTGCTTCTCGCGCCCGCTCGGCACTAAAGACTTCGCCAAGGGCCAGCATCTCGAACGCCCGCTGCGGGCCCATCACGCGCGGCATGAGCAAGCTGGATGCAGCCTCGGGAATGAGACCCAAATCAAGAAACGGCGTCGAGAACGTTGCGTTGGGCGTTGCGTAAACGAGATCGCAGTGGAACAGCATCGTCGTGCCGACGCCGACCGCCTTGCCGTCAACCGCCGCGATCATCGGCTTCTTGACCTGCGGCAGAAGATGGATGAAGCGCAGCACATCTTCGCCCAGTCCGCCGCTGCCTTTTGCCGTTGCCAGAAAATCTCCGATATCGTTGCCGGCGCAAAAGACGCCGCCGGAGCCGCAAAAAACATGGGCGGCAATCTCGCTCGACGCATCGCCCGCTTCGAGCGCGTCGCACAGCGCCCGGTACATCGGGCCAGTCAGTGCGTTTTTCTTATCAGGCCGCGCGAGCCGCAGCACTTGGACCGGCCCGGCGCGCGAAACCTCGATTTCGGCGATCATGAAAACATCCTTCCGTGCGGGTCGGCGAGCGTGGACCCGGCGCCATGCATGACGATTCCAGCGAGTCCGTTCGACGCCGGTAGAATGTTCTCGGCAAAAAAGCGCGCGAGGCAGGCGTGCGTCGAGCCCGCGTCCGCCGCGAGCGCGCCTTTCGCCAGATAGCTCGCTCCCGAAACCAGACCGAAAAGACGAAGGTACGGCGTGGCACCCGCAAGAGCTGCATCCGGGTTGTTTTGCAGCGACGCCGCAATCCACCCCGTCGCTTGGCGCAAATCGTCAAGGGCTGCGGCCAGCGTCTCGGCCGTGCGCCCGAGATCGGCGCGATTGGACCCGCGCACATCCTCGACGATGCGCGCCAGGTCGGCAAAATAGGCGTTCACCACGGCACCGCCCTCAAGCGGCAGTTTCCGGGTCACGAGATCGATGGCTTGAATGCCATTGGTGCCTTCATAGATCGGCAGAATACGCGCATCGCGCAAATGCTGGGCAGCCCCCGTCTCCTCGACGAAGCCCATACCACCGTGGACCTGCACACCGAGAGACGCAACCTCGACGCTGAAATCGGTCGAAAGCGCTTTTGCAATCGGCGTCAGCAGCGCGGCGCGGTTTAACGCGGCAGCCTTTTCAGCCTGCACGGTGGCGCGATGCCCGATGTCCAGTTCGCGCGCTGTCGCAAAGCAAATCATACGCGCCGCTTGTGTCTTCGCCTTCATGGTCAATAGCGTGCGGCGAATATCAGGATGTTCGATAATGGGGCTCATGCCGGCGCCCTTGGCCGAAGAACTACGCCCCTGCGTGCGCTCCTTGGCGAAGGCAATGGCGCGCTGCGTTGCCCGTTCGCAGATCGCCACGCCCTGCATGCCGACGGCGAGGCGGGCCGCGTTCATCATCACGAACATGGTCGCCAGCCCACGATTTTCTTCGCCGACCAGATAACCCGATGCGCCACCCTTCTCGCCAAACTTCATAACGCACGTTGGGCTCGCCATGATGCCGAGCTTGTGTTCGGTGCTGACGCAGGCAAGGTCGTTGCGCGCGCCGAGAGAGCCGTCGGCGTTGAGCAAAAACTTCGGCACCAGAAACAGCGAAATACCGCGCGTGCCGGGCGGCGCGCCGGGTAAGCGCGCGAGCACGAGGTGGATGATATTCTCCGCCATGTCGTGATCGCCGAAGCTGATGAAAATTTTTGTGCCCGTGATACGGTAGCTGCCGTCGCCGTGACGCTCGGCCTTCGACGTCAGCACCGACAAATCGGAGCCGGCGTGCGGCTCGGTCAAATTCATGGTGCCGGTCCAGGCGCCCGAGATCATTTTCGGCAGGTATGCAGCTTTCAGCGCATCGCTGCCGCCGGCCTCAATGGCGTGGATGGCGCCCTGCGTCAGCAGCGGGCACATGCCGAACGCCATGTTGGCGGAATTCCAGATTTCGCACGCCGCGACCGACACGATTTCCGGCAAGCCCTGCCCACCGTAGGCTTCGGGGCATGGCAGCGCGCTCCATCCGCCGTCGGCAAACTGGCGGTAGGCGTCGCGAAAGCCCACCGGCGTGCGGACAGTGCCGTCGACGAGTTTTGAACCCTCGCGATCGCCGCTCCAATTCAACGGCGCTAGAACCTCAGTGCCGAACTTACCAGCCTCCTCAATCACCGCCCGGATCGTGTCCTCGTCGAGACCGGGATACAAGCCGTTAGCCAAAAGGCCGTCGAGACCGGCCGCGGTCTTGAGCGCAAACACGATGTCGTCTACTGGAGCCTGATATGTCATGTGTGGTCCTTGGCGCTGTCGCGGATCGCCGCGCACCTTGAGGCCGCAAGACTATGCCGAATGACGGCAAGAGCAAACCACGCGACGGCGATTTTGGCGTGCTCATTCGCTGCGCCAACGCGGACGCCATCGCCGAGGCTGGGCTTCTGATCCGGTCGGGCGGACTTGTGGCGTTTCCAACCGAAACGGTCTACGGCCTCGGCGGCGACGCGACCAATGGCGAGGCGGTGGCGCGCATTTTCGCAGCCAAAGGCCGGCCAAGCTTCAATCCGCTCATCGTCCATGTCCCGGATTTCGCGGCAGCAGTGCTGCTCGGGCGGTTCTCAGTGGAGGCCCAAAAACTCGCCGGCGCCTTCTGGCCGGGCCCGCTGACGCTGGTCGTGCGCAGGGCCGCCAACGCGCCTGTGCCGGAACTTGTGTCTGCAGGACTGCCGACGCTGGCGTTGCGCGTCCCCGATCACCCGATTGCACGCGCACTCCTTGCCGCGGCGGACCGTCCATTGGCGGCACCGTCCGCCAATCGATCTGGCCACGTCAGCGCCACGCGCGCCGAGCACGTCGCGGAAGATCTGGGCGCGCGCGCCGCGATGATCCTCGACGGCGGACCAACGGCTTTTGGTCTCGAGTCGACCGTGCTCGACGTGTCGGGTGCGGATGTCGTGCTGCTACGGCCTGGCGCTGTCACTGCCGAGGCCATCGAAGCCGTTCTAGGAAAACCGCTGCAACGCTTTGCCAGTGACGCAGAAAAGCCGGCATCTCCTGGCCAGCTCGCCAGCCACTACGCGCCGCGTGCGAGCTTACGCCTTGATGTGCACGCAGCCTTACCAGGCGAAGCCGTTTTGGCCTTTGGTCCGGCGCCCATCTTGTGTGATGGCCCGTGTATCAACCTCAGCCCATCGGGCGATCTGATCGAGGCCGCTGCAAATCTATTCGCGGCGTTACGCAAACTCGACGCCAGCGGACTCAAGACAATAGCCGTGATGCCTATCCCGGAGTTTGGATTGGGCGAAGCGATCAACGATCGCCTGCGCCGCGCCGCAGCGCCGCGCGCGTGACTAGCGGCCGCTGACCGTCACGATGCGATGCACGACGGGACCGAGCAGCGCGTGGTCCATGGCGTAAATTTCGAAGCTCTGCCGGACGCTCTGCACAAGTCCCGGCAGCGACGGCGTGTAGAGCCAAACACCCGCATACAGCAGCGCCGTCGTAAGGCCGTTGACGATCAGATACCGGCGCAACATCAAGAACTCCGCACAACGCAACGGCTGTTAACACTTTTTTAATCAAAGCACGGCGGCGGGGCGGAACTCAAGAGCAATCGTTGCGAGCGATGCAGCGTGGTGAAGACCTATGCTGCATAAATGCTGGCACGGCGCGCGGCAAAGCCACGGATGCGGTGGCGAAGGCCGAGCGCCGGGCGCTCGACAATGACCCAAGACAGAAGCGCCAGCGGCAGTGCGAACGCAAACGCCGCGAGCGCAATTCCAAGCGGCGGCACGCCCGGAAACGTCTCGATCAACGCCTGCTGGATGGGACCGGCATAGATGTAGATGCCGAACGACAGATCGAAACGGTTGCAGAATCCGCGCAACGGCCCAAACGTCTTACTCGCCAGCCACAGACTGGCATATCCCAGCAACAGCGCGGTCGTGATTTCGTTAAACGGCGTCGCGCGCGCGGCAACGTAGAGCGCCAACAGCGCGATGATAGCGCCGCCTGAGATGACCAGCCGGTCGCGCACCAGATAGGCGAGCACGCCGGGCGCGAAAAACAATACGAAGTAGCGCACGTTGTCGAAGAACGTGAAGTCGCCGGGATCGGCCGGACGTTCGCCAAGGAGCGTCAGAGCAGCAAGTCCAGCGGCAAGAAGTGCAGCACTTTTCAAGCCGAAGCGGAAAAGACCGAGCCCGCCGGCAAGCGCCAATCCAGCATAGCAAATCACCTCGTATTTCAGCGTCCACAGCGAGGTGTTGACGCGCCCCGCCAGCGGCACAGCCTCGAATAAACCCGGCAATGGTGCCGACCCGGTCGATAAGCTCAGCGTCTTGAGAATGTAGGCCGGAAGAGCCAAGCTGGCGAAATAGCTGGAGGGCGGCAGCGCCGACAGCGCCGGTCCGAGCACAAGAGCCGTCAGCAACACGCAGACGATGAGGCCGGGAAAAATGCGTAAGCTCCGCGCGGTCGCGAAATCGACGATGCCGCGGCTGCGATCAAAACTCTGCGCGACAAGCAGACCGCTCAGAAAAAAGAAAACCTGAACCGCATGCTCGCCGAGCGACCACCCGGTCCACGCCGTCAATGGCTCGCCCGCCGCCGAACCGGTCTTGAACAGATAGCTGTGCGACACAAGCACGAGTGCCGCCATCAAGCAGCGCAGAACGCCAAAGCTGTTGCGCTCGGGTTCGAGAATGTCCGCAAGACGCGGCGGCGAACGGAGAAACGGCGACATGGCCCGGCCAATCCTATTGTCTCACTGCAAGACGATTTGGCCATGCACCAAGCATTGAGCGTGCCAGGATGCTTAACGCAAAAACCAGCGCGGACGGCGCGTTTACGGTAAATTCGAAAAACCCTGTCAGATGCTCTGAGACGCTCAAATTGGCTTTGTGCTACCGAGCTAGCAGGCGCATCGGACTCATCGTGTGCGGGCAACTGCGCGGGTTAAAACGGCCATCTGATCGCGACCGGTACCGAGGCGCGGCGGCACACCGCGCAAGTCGCGTAAACGCCGCTCTTAATGCTGAATCCGCGTGCCGCCGTTTACCTTGCGGCCTTGAGCTTGGCCCGTTCGTTTTCAATTGCCACCGCCTGCGACGGCCAGCTCGAGCCGATCCAGTCGTCGGTGCCAAACAGCCAGTACCAGAAGCGGTTGCGGCGGTGATAGCGCTCGATCATCAGCCGGTTCATGTTGTCCATGCTCGCCGACAGCGCTTGCAGCGTCTCTGCCGGCTGACCCGTGTCGCGATCGAGTCCGGCGAGGCGGTTTGTAATACCAGCGACGTCGCCGGCCGACTCCGTGCGCCACTGATCGATCGATCCGGCAAGCGTGTGCTGGTTCTGGTTGAGCTTCATCAGCGCATCATGCACTTCGGACAGATCGTGGGCATAGGCTTGATGCTTTGCGGCCGCGGTGCCGATTTCGGCGGCGAGCGCCTGTTCGACAGCGGTCATCCGCTCCAGCAATTTTTCCGACAGCTCGTTGGCAGCTATCTGGTGCGTTTGATACGACGAAGCCAGCGACACAACGCGGTCTAAGTCCGGGCCCGAAACGGGTGACCCGCCACCCGTATCAAAGCCCGTCATCAACGCTTCCATGCGATTGCTACCGGCTGTTTGGGCGGCTAGCACGCGCGTGATCTCGACTTCGAGCCGTTTGAGGCGATCGGCAACGTCGCCGTCGCTGCGCGGATCGCCCGACAATAGCGCTTCCTCGATGATGTCGAGGCGGTTGGTGACCGGCGTCAGGTCGATGGCCTGCTTGAGGCGATCGACGAGCTGCGACGAGGTCGCCTTGTCGCTGACGGTCTGGCGCACAGCGATCTCGAGATCCTGCAGCCGCGTTGAAAGCAGTGCCCACGACTGCGACATTTCTTGCAGCCGCAGCTCAAGCGCCGTTTCGATGTTCTCAAGTTTCTCGACGAGGGTGTCGGGCGTTCCGCTGGATCGTGTTTGGGTCACGGCCTGCTCCAAATCCTGGATGCGATCAAATAGCCCCGACTGCAGACGGCCCTGATCGTCGCGGCTGGCCTGGGTATCGCGGCTCAAGTCCTTGAGCAGACCCGAGACGACCTGGCGCTCGCCGGCAAGGTCATTGCTCAAGCCGCGGACCATTTGTTCAAGCGCTTCGATGCGCGAGTTCTGGATGTTGTCTGTTGGGGTGCCTGAAAATTCGGAGCGGTAGGGACGCGGCGGCTCCGGCGCATAGCGCGGCATGTCAAACGGCGGCGTGCGGCCATAGCGGTCGGCGCTCGGCGCATAGCGCGGCTCGCTCGTATACCGCGTCAGCGGCGGCAGCGCTTCGATCGCGTCGCGTCCGGGAAGCCGCGACAGGTGCCGCGCTAAGAGACCCAGTCCCGGCAAATCCGAGCGCTGATCGAGCAACACGAACAGTACGTCGTCGATGCTTGCCGGCGCGTTACGGCGCGACGCATTCAGGCTTGCGAGCCGCAAAACTTCTGCGAACTCGTCGGAGCGGCGCGGTATGCCTTTGCCGTTTGCAAGTCCAACTGGAATCTCGCTGGCAATGATCGTTGCCGTTTCGCGCCGCAGCGCCGCAACGCGCACACCGCGGGCTTCGAGGGCTTCGGCAGCGGCGTCAATGCGGGTCAGCGCATGCAACAAGTGCTCTAGCCGGACCTCGCCTGCACGATGGGCAACCGCGATATCGAAGGCATGGTTGGAACAGGCCAGCACCGTCTCATCGACGAGAAGCGGCGTTGTGCGGAAGCCATGGCGCGGGCTAAGCGGATCGCTGACGGCGGCCAAATCCGCGGGCGCGCCACTCCAGGTCTGCGGCGTCCGCAGATCGAGATCTTCACCCCTGTAGCTCATCGCGCCGTGTCTCCATCATTGCGTCGATCGCCGTGCGATCCTTTTTGAACGCCCGCCGGAAAACCAAACGCGTCCGCGCGGGGTGATCCGGGCTTTCCCCAGTTCGTGCCCCAGTCCGTGACGTTGTCCTAGGGCACGACAACGGCATTCTCTTGACTGTTGTAGAATAACGATGAATTCGGCCTGCAGCGAGGGCCCTGAACGCGCTAACTCTAAGCTTGGTCAACGCCGCAAACCGGCTGGTCCCAGGCTGCTGGCCGGGGTCAGGGACACATGCGAATCACAGACGCGAAGGCCCAGTATCCCGGATACCGCCGATGCCTTAACGAAGTGTCGATGGCATTGGCGACGGCAACACAGCCTGCAACTCCGGCCCCTCAGCGCGCGGATTGTTCAGCTTTGGGTTGACGGCAACAATCTCCAGAAGGCCATCGGCGGCCGGCCGCAGCAGGTCCTCGACAGGCAGGCTCGACCCGGGCCGGCAATCGAGCCAACGGGCGTAGTCAGCTTGATCCAGAATGACCGGCATCCGGTCGTGGATGGGCGCAATATCGGCATTGGCCGCCGTGGTCAGGATCGCCATGGTCTCAAGCTCGCTGCCGTCGGCGCCGAGCCAGTGCTCATAGAGCCCAGCAAACGCAAACAGCGCCTGGCTCTTGAGCCGGATCAGATGCGGCTGCTTGGCGCCTGGCCGTCCGGTCCATTCATAGAAGCCATCCGTTGGCACGAGACAGCGCTTGTGGCGCATGGCACCGCGAAATGAGGGCTTCTCTGCGGCTGTTTCCGAGCGGGCGTTGATGAGCGTTGCAAACTCGCGGGGGTCTTTGACCCACGGCGGAATAAGGCCCCAGCGCACCAGCCGGGCATGACGCGTTGTGGGCCACCCCTCGGCTGCGCGCACGATCAGCACCGGTTGCGTCGGCGCGATGTTGTAGCGGGGCGGAAAGCCTTCGTTCAATTCGCAATCGAACAGGCGGCGGACGGCCTCGGGCGGCGACGTCAAACTGTAACGCGAACACATGACCAGTCAGCTCCACAGGGCTTTAGGCCAGCAAATCATAACGCCAAACGCCGTGCCGCCGCCAAGAATCGATGCTAAAGGCTCGTCGCATGAGTGTTCCGGCCCACTTGCGACGGCATCGAGCGGCACTGCGTTTCGCGATTATCGCGATCGCGTTGGCGTCTGCGCCGGGTGTTGCGCCGGCCGCACCCGAAACCAAGCCCTACGACGATAAGTTGATGCGGCTTTCTGAAATTCTTGGCGCCGTGCATTACCTGCGCGAGCTTTGCGGCGCTAACGAAGGCCAATACTGGCGCGATCGCATGCGCGACCTGATGGATGCCGAAGGCGCCTCGGCCTTGCGCCGCGCCCGGCTGACGCGCGCCTTCAACCAGGGTTATCGCAGCTACAATCGAACATACAATACCTGCAGCCCTTCGGCACAAACGGCCATCACGCGGTTTCTGACCGAAGGCACGCAACTCTCAGAGAGCATGATCAAGAGTTCGCCCTGACAATCTGCACGACTGGCAATACCGCTGACGCGTAGACGCGCATACGGACGATTCGCAGCGGTTTACTGTGAATTGTTGCAACAGCTACCTTTCGCTTCTGCCCGTGCTAGGTCACAAGGGTTCGCCGGGGCAGGCACATAGTTTTTTGGGGATTGGATGGGGTCGCATGCAGTGTTTTGAAGAGTTCGATACCGAGAACCCTAATCTCAAGGCCCTCGATTTGATCCTGGCCGCCTGGGATGAAGGCGTTGACACCGGCGTTGCCCCGCAGCAGATGGCCTATGCGGCGCTGTTTACAGCGTTGACCGACCTCGTTGCGATCTATGGCGAGGACGCCGTCATTCATCTGACGCGCGGCCTCGAAAAGCGCATCGGCGAAGGCGAGTTTACGCTGGCGCGGCGCGATCAGTAGCGCTCGAACGTGCTTCGGATTTTTAGAATTTTCCGGCCTTCCAGAGCACTTCGGCTAGCAGCAGCGCGCCGAAACTAGCCAGCACGACACCAGCAACGCGGTTGACGGCAAGCAATTTGTTGGCATCGATCCTATGCCTGTGGCGCGCGATCAAGTTTGAGAGACCGATCCACCACAGCATGCTGCCGCCCATGATGGCCGCAACCATGGTCAGCACATCGATCGTCGAATGCACTTCGACGAATGTGCTAACGCCGCCGAAGATCGCGAACAGACCGAGCACCGCGCCGGGGTTGGTGATGGTGAGAAAAAATGTCTGCGGAATATCCCAGACGAAATCCTTGAGACTGGCATCGGCGACTTCGGCCGTCATGCGGATGCGCGGCGTCGTCACAAAAAGCTTCCAGCCAAACGCAATCAGTGCCAAGCCGCCGATGACTTGAATGGTGGCGCGATGCGATTGCACGGCGCCCGATACGGCACCGACGCCGAGCCCGGCACAGAGCGCGATCAGGCCGTCTCCGAGTACGGAGCCGATGCCGGCCGCTATGCCGCCCCAAAATCCTCGCTCAACCGCGCGCTGTATGCACAGCACGTTGACCGGTCCGACAGGTGCCGCCACTAGCACGCCTATCAGCATGCCGACCGGAATGATAAGTGGGTTGGGGAAGAAGTCCATCAGCTCCAACGTTGCCAGCCGTCACGCGTTTCTTAACTTACGCGCTCGAACGATACAGGCACTCAAACCCGTAGCACCGGAGTTAAAGGCGCGCTCGCCATGGCAAGAGCCCTCACAAATACCGCCGCGGCGCCGCCGTTTGTTCGCTTTCAAATGCGCCGGCACAACTGTCTTCGGCTTTCACTGGTAGTTGTGGTCGCTTGTCTTGTCCATGGCCTGACGACAACGGCAGCGTCAGCATTGGATAACGCGTCGTTGCCCCCACAAGTTGCCGAATTGCGGGAATTGATTCTGTCGGCGGTCCGATCCGGGACCATCGATGATCTCAGAACTGCAATTGATCGGGACGTTGTCAGGCCCGACTTTGGCTTGCCCCTGGGCGATGATCCTGTTGCCGCGCTGAAAGGCGCATCGATTGACGGCGCCGGGCATGAAACGCTGGCGGCATTGGGAGAAATTCTCGACATGCCGCCTGCGGCATTGCCACTCGGCAAGGACATCGAGAACAATCTGATTTACGTCTGGCCGTACCTTGCGGAGCGGCCGGCTGACACCCTCTCCGGCGCTGAAAGCGTCGATCTTTATCGACTTGTACCCGCCACCAAGGTCAGGGAAATGCAGGACAAAAAGCGCTGGACCTGGTGGCGCTTAGAGATCGGTGCCGACGGCAGCTGGATCATGTTCAAAAAATTGGAATGAGTGTTGCGCCCGCCCAGCGCACGGCACGACTGCGATAAGGTGTCTAAGGGGGTGGTGCCATCGCCCGTGTCTGGTTAAAAGCAGCTCACAGATTACGTGAGCATGCGAGGTTTAGCGTTATGATGAGACTTACAGTTGCCGTTGCGGCATTGGCCGCTTTTGGATACGCCGCACCAGCGAGCGCCTTCCATCCTTTCAACGACTCCTACGGCTACGTGATGCCGGACAAATTCAAGCGCGGCCAGAAATCTAAGGCCAGCCCAGCACCCTCCCTCTTCGGTAGCGCAAAGGCCAAGATCAAAAACGACGATGACGATACGCCGCCCAAGAAACAAGCCAAGGGCCCGTCCGAGATGAGCGGCGGCGCCCGGCCGTCTATTTCTCCGGTCGCACCCGCGAAAGTTACCTTCCCGAACAGCTACGGCGCGGGAACCGTCGTGATCGATACGGCGGGCCGCAAGCTCTACTACGTACTGTCGTCATCGTCCGCTTACAAATACCCGATCGCGGTCGGCCGTCAGGGCTTCACCTGGAGCGGCACGCAGAAGATTTCCAAGGAAGTGAATTGGCCCGATTGGCGCCCGCCGGCTGAAATGCTGGAACGCAAACCGGAATTGCCCGAGTTCATGACGGGCGGCGTTCGCAATCCGCTCGGCGCCAAGGCGCTGTATCTCGGAAACACGCTGTACCGCATCCACGGCACCAATGACGTCAAGACCATCGGTCAGGCGGCGTCATCTGGGTGTATTCGCATGACCAACGGCCATGTCACGCATCTCGCAAGCATCGCCGGCGTCGGCACGACTGTGCATGTCTTGAACAAGTTGCCGTCGAACATTGCCAAGGCCGCAAAGGCCGGCTCGGACAGCTGAGCTTAGTTCAGCCGACGAGCTGATAGAGCAGGTCGTGCAGCGGCGACGGTCCGGACATCACGTTGATGCCCAAAGCCGACTTCGCGAGGTAAAGCACGGCAAACGCCGGGACGGACGCCAACGCGGCGGCAACCGACACGAAGATCGCCTCGGTCCAGCTCATTGGCTTGGCCGGGGCGATGACGTTTTTGAGGGCAGCTGCAAGCATGTCATTCCGGGACGGCA
>JANNSR010000145.1:0-45827 GCA_031402935.1 Hyphomicrobium sp.
GCCGCCGAGTACGCATGGCAGGCCCAAATAAACTTGGCCCGTCGCGCTGGCGGCGACGCATCCGAGCGCCAGCACGGTTTGGCCGGCCTGGCTCCACCAATTGTAATTACGAACCCGCTCCGGCCCCTTGGCGCGAAGTTCCTCGATCGACGCCATCGCCTGCTTGCGGATTTTCGCAATTTCGAGCGTTTCTGCCGCCTCGATGACTTCGGAAAGCGGCTGCCGCACGGCGCCTTTCTCTTGGGCCGAAATATCCTTCAGCATCGCCAAAAGGTCGGTGTCGCGCGACGCGTTTTGCGCCAAGGTCCATTTGGCCATGGCGCCGATGGTCAGCTTTTCGACCTCGTTCTTGTCGAGCGACCATGCCAGAACCGTCACAATGCGGCGGATCGGCGCCTCAGATCCTGTCGCGAAATAATAACCCCAGTTGACGTCGATCGCCGATTGATCCTCCGCAATCGGCAAATCGGCGAGCACCGGCTTGTTGGCATAGAGAAACTTGTCGATCAGCACTTTGCGCACCGGCATCCGTTCGACGAACTTGCCAAGCAGGCCCTTCCAATCGGCGAGGCCCGAATAGGCGATGGCGCGAATGAGAAGCACCTGGTCTTCGGGCGGCAACGGGAACGAATTCGAGATCAAATCCTCGGCGTCGTCCGGGTTCGAGCCGATGACGCCGGCTGTGAAGCCGACGTAGACGCCGGCCTGGTCCATGTCCTTCGTGACGCCGAACGCCGACATGGCTTTGATCGCGGCTGGCAGCCGCTTCGGCTCTGGCTGCAAGCGATAGCCGTTGATCCACTTGAGCAGTTCTTCGGCTTTGGCAAACGGCAGCAGTGCCGGGTCCTTAGCGCGCTTGGCCGCCGCAAACGCTGGGCTGGCGAACAGCAGGACGAAACCGAGGATGGCCCAAAGAATGGGAATGGCACGGCGCATGGACAACGGTCCCCCTGGCCCCGTTTGCAAGCTTTATGAGGGCCTTAGAACGCGCGCCCGCGATGGCCGTTTTGTGGCGGATGCGCCGCGTTAACGCTCGCCCCCCGGGCTTGACCCGGATGCTTGAGCCCCAATAGTAGCGCCATGAACCCTGACAACCCTAACGACGACGCCCGCCGGCCCGGGACTTCGCCTGCAACTGGCGCCAGCGTCATCGCCGCCTATCTGAAAACGCTCCCCTCCACGCCCGGCGTCTACCGCATGATCGACGTCAGCGGCGACGTCATTTACGTCGGCAAGGCCCGCTCGCTAAAGGCGCGCGTTTCGAACTATGCCCGCCTCGCCGGCCACACCAATCGCATCGCCCGCATGATCACGGCAACGGCGACCATGGAATTCGTCACCGTCCGCACCGAAGCCGAGGCGCTGCTGCTTGAGGCCAACCTCATCAAGCGGTTCCGGCCGCGCTTTAATGTGCTGATGCGCGACGACAAATCGTTTCCGTATATCCGCATTTCGCGCGACCACGCGGCGCCGCAGGTCATGAAGCATCGCGGCGCGCGCTCCGGTAAAGGCGACTATTTCGGGCCGTTCGCCTCCGCCGGTGCCGTCAACCGCACCATCACGATGCTGCAGCGGGCGTTTCTTCTGCGCACCTGTTCGGACAGCGTTTATGACTCCCGCACGCGCCCCTGCCTGCTGCATCAGATCAAGCGCTGCTCGGCGCCATGCACAGGCGAAATCGCACTCGACGACTACGGCAAACTCGCGGATGAAGCCGTGCGCTTCCTCAAGGGCGAAAGCCAGACCGTGCGCGAGATGTACCAGAACTTGATGACGCAAGCGGCTGAAAAACTAGAGTTCGAGGACGCCGCCAAATACCGCAACCGGCTGTGGGCGCTGGCGCACGTCACCGCCGATCAGGCGATCAACCCCGACGGCGTCGAGGAAGCTGACGTCTTCGCCGCCCATCAAGACGGCGGCCAGACCTGCATCCAGGTGTTCTTTTTCCGCACCGGCCAGAACTGGGGCAACCGCGCCTACTACCCGCGCGCCGACCGCTCGTTGCCGGTCGAGGAAGTCTTGGAAAGTTTCATCGCCCAATTCTACGACGATAAGCCCGTGCCGCGTTTGATCCTGCTCTCGCACGACATTGAGGACCGGTTGATTATGGCCGAAGCGCTATCCTTGAAGGCCGAGCGCAGAATCGAGATCCGCGTGCCGTCGCGGGGCACGAAATCAAGCCTTGTCGATCATGCCCTATCGAACGCGCGCGAAGCGCTTGGCCGCAAACTCGCCGAGAGCTCTTCGCAAACTCGCCTGCTCGAACACCTCGCCGAGCGATTCAGCCTTGATCGAACGCCGCGCCGCATCGACGTCTTCGACAACTCGCACATCTCCGGCACGAATGCCGTCGGCGGCATGATCGTTGCCGGCGCCGACGGCTTCGTCAAAGGCCAGTACCGGAAGTTCAATATCAAATCGCCCGGCACCGCGCCGGGCGACGACTACGCCATGATGCGCGAAGTGCTGACGCGGCGGTTCAAGCGGATCGTGGTTGAGGAATCTCCCTCTCCCCGTCCTTCACGGGGAGAGGGTTGGGGTGAGGGGCAGCAACAGTCTCAGGAGCAAGGGGCCGCCCCTCACCCTGACCCTCTCCCCATCGAAGAAGTTGGGGAGAGGGAAACTGAATTCCCGCTGCGCCCCGACGTGGTGCTGATCGACGG
The DNA here is from genome assembly GCA_031402935.1 of Hyphomicrobium sp. Classification (GTDB taxonomy): domain Bacteria; phylum Pseudomonadota; class Alphaproteobacteria; order Rhizobiales; family Hyphomicrobiaceae; genus Hyphomicrobium_B. The sequence continues at coordinate 2,664 of JANNSR010000145.1, forward strand.
CGGCGCGGGCCAGCTTTCTGTCGCTCAAGAGGTTTTCGCCGATCTCGGCATCACCGATATCGCGTTGATCGGCGTCGCCAAGGGTCCGGATCGCGACGCAGGCCGCGAACATTTCCACATCCCCGGCCGCGACCGCCCGATCCTGCTCGAAGCCAAGGACCCGGTGCTCTATTTCATCCAGCGCCTGCGCGACGAGGCCCACCGCTTCGCCATCGGCGCCCATCGCGCCAAGCGTTCGAAAGCGCTCAGCGCCAACCCGCTCGACGACATCGACGGCATCGGCCCAACGCGGAAACGCGCCCTGCTCAAACATTTCGGTTCGGCCAAAGCCGTGTCGCGCGCCGGCATTGCCGACCTCAAAGCCGTCGATGGCGTTTCGGCCGAAATGGCGCAAAAGATCTATGATTTCTTCCACGATGGCCGCTGACGCACCCGGATTGCTCAAGCAACGGGACAGCGGTTTCTCGTTCCCCTCATTAAATCTGCGCAACACACGGGCGTGCGGACAGACCTTCGCCAGAATTGGATGGCTTGGTTTCGCAAACGCATGGCGTCGACTGCCCCCCGTCGAGGAGCCCCCGCGCATGACACGACTTCTAGCCAAGTATATTTTTGTTTTGCTGGCGTTCGCCGCCTACACGGCTGCGCCGTTCGTGACCGCGTGGTCAATCCGCGAGGCCGTCCGCAACGGCGACGCGGCCTATCTCCAAAACGCCATCGACTGGCCGAGCGTGCGCGAAACGCTGAAACCGTCGTTGAGCCGTCTGGCTGTCGATATTCCCGATGCAACGGCTGAACCTAGCCTGTGGCAGCGTATCAAAGCCTATGTCGGCGAGGGCGCTGTCGGCACGGCCATCGACACTGCGGTGACGCCGGAGGGCCTGCCGCAGCTGTTCACCATCCGCAAAGCCTATCGCGATTACGTGTCGGGCCAGCCGGAAGAATCGAAATTGCCGGTCCTCGACCGCATGCAGCGCGCCTGGGCCCGCGTCAAACGCGCCGAGTTCACGAGCCTAACGGCGTTCGAAGTCGACATGGCCGACAAGTGGGACGAGAGCCGCATCTATCTCGCCAAACTCGAATTGACCGGCCTTGGCTGGAAGCTCAAGGAGCTGCGGGTCAAATTTCTGACGACGGCGGAAGGAACCGTCAACAAGCTCGTTGAGACGCAGTAGATAATTCGTCGTCTATCGAATTCGGCATCAAAAGCGCGATCGCGGTAGTCCACCCAACACCGACTATCAAATATTGGTTCGGGCCGCGATTATTGACGATAGTGTGTTGTCTGATTGACCTTGGCACATAGAGCTTCGAACGAGCAAAAATAGTCTATACGTCCGACAATCTCCGAAAATCCAAATAACCAATCAGCGCGCTTGTATCAAAAGTTTGGTCAATTTGACCTCCCTTCGTTGCCGCGAGCAACTGTAACATGCTTGTGGATTAGCAACAACAACTCGCAATCAGCATCTTAAACATCACCCAGCCGCTTCAACGCCGCCGAGAAGCGCTTGATCTCGGCCTCGAGTTCGGCCTTGCGCTCCTGCGCTTCCTCGATGGCTTCTTCCTTGGCGCGCTCCATGAACTGCGGGTTCGTCAGTTTAGCATCCATTTTGGCGAGATCGCCGCTCGCTGCCTCGATCGCCTTGGCGAGCCGCTTTTTCTCAGCACCCATGTCGATGATGCCGGTCAAGGGCAACGCCGCCGTCGTCTCGCCCGTCACGATCAACGCCGCGGCCTTCGGCGCCGTCTTCTCAAACGTGATGGCGTCGAGGCGCGCTAGCCGCTTGATCGTATCGTCGTTGCGCAGCGCGCACGCCTTCAGTGCCGATGACGCGCCAACGAGCACGAGCGGAATTTTCGCGCCCGCCGGCACGCTCATTTCGGTTCTCACTGAGCGAATTTCGGAAACAAGCCGCACGATCCAGTTGATCTCGTCGGCTGCGTCCTCGTCCACAAGGCCGTCGAGGCGTGGCCATTCGCTGTGACAGAGCAGGTTGCGGCGCGCCACGCCGTGCTCGACCATGTGCGCCCAAAGTTCTTCGGTAATGAACGGCATAAACGGGTGCAGGATTTTCAGAATCTGGTCGAGCACGAAGGCTGTGCAGGCGCGCGTCTCGGCCTTGGCCTCGTCATCGTCACCTGCCAGCAATGGCTTGATCAGCTCGACGTACCAGTCGCAGAACTGGCCCCAGACGAATTCATAGGCGGCATTCGCCGCGTCGTTGAACTTGTAGGCCTCTATGGCCTGCGTCACGGCCTTTGCCGCCAGTTCGGTTTCGCCGATGATCCACTTGTTGATCGTCTGCGTCACGGCCTTGGGATCGAAATCCTGCTGGCGCACGCACTCGTTCATTTCGGCGAAGCGCGCCGCGTTCCACAGCTTGGTCGCGAAATTGCGGTAGCCTTCGACGCGCTGCTTGGCGAGCTTGATATCGCGGCCCTGCGCCGCCATGGCAGCGAGCGTGAAGCGCAGCGCGTCCGCTCCGAACTCGTCGATCAGGACAAGCGGGTCCATGACGTTGCCCTTGGATTTCGACATCTTCTGCCCCTTCTCGTCGCGTACGAGGGCATGGATGTAGACCTGATGGAACGGCACTTCTTTCATGAAGTGCAGGCCCATCATCATCATGCGGGCGACCCAGAAGAAGATGATGTCGAAGCCGGTGACGAGGACGGAGGTTGGATAGTATTTTTCAAGTTCCGGCGTCTTGTCGGGCCAGCCCAGCGTCGAGAACGGCCACAGCGCCGACGAGAACCAAGTGTCGAGGACGTCGGGGTCTCGATTGAGCGCAACGCCTTTCTTGTAATGCTTCGTGGCGAGCGCTTGTGCTTCCGCTTCATCCGTCGCGACAAAAAAATATCCATCCGGACCGTACCACGCCGGGATCTGATGACCCCACCACAGCTGGCGCGAGATGCACCACGGCTGGATGTTGCGCATCCACTCGAAGTAGGTCTTCTCCCAATTTTTCGGAACAAATTCCGTCTTGCCGGTTTCAACCGCCGCGATAGCAGACTTCGCCATCTCAGCGGCATTCACATACCACTGGTCCGTCAGCCATGGCTCGATGACAACGCCCGAGCGGTCGCCATGCGGCACGGTGTGCGTCGTCGGCTCGATTTTTTCCAGAAGCCCCAGCGCGTGAATTTCTGAAACAACTTTCTTGCGCGCCTCAAAGCGGTCCAGGCCGCGATAGGCTTCCGGCGCTTCGTTGTTCAGTTTGCCGAAAGCGTCGAGAATATTAATTGGCGCTCCCATTTCGGGGTTCCGCTTCCCGACCTCGAAGTCGTTGAAGTCATGCGCCGGCGTGATCTTGACCGCGCCGGTACCCTTCGCCGGATCGGAGTACTCGTCCGCGACAATCGGAATCTCGCGCCCAACCAGCGGCAACGTCACCGTCGCCTTGGCTTTCACCAGTGCCGCATAGCGCTCGTCGTCGGGATGCACCGCGACGCCGGTATCGCCCAGCATCGTCTCGGGCCGCGTCGTCGCAACGACGATGTAGTCGTGCGCGTACCCCGCCACCTTCTTCGTCAGCGGATAACGGAAATAGTACATATGCCCGCTCGGGTCTTTGGCCAGCGCCTTGCCCAGCGCCGCCTCATCGAACGGTTTATCCGGATCGCCGCTGGCCCACGCGAACGTGCCGCGCTTTTCGATCTGCACGACTTCGAGATCGGAAATCGCCGTCTGGAATTTCGGGTCCCAGTTGACGAGGCGCTTGTCCTTGTAGATCAGCCGCGTCCCGTCCGGCAGAACGGTATTGTAAAGATCGACGAAGACTTTCGTGACCGCTTTCACCATCGGATCGTCGGGCGAGCCGTCCTTGCCCATCGTGAACCGCTCGCGCGACCAATCGCACGACGCACCGAGCCGCTTCAGCTGATTGACGATTGTGCCGCCGCTTTCATCCTTCCACGTCCACACGCGTTTCAGGAATTCCTCGCGCCCGAGCTCACGCCGTGACGGCTGCTTGCCGGCCGCCAACTGCCGCTCGACCACCATCTGCGTCGCGATGCCAGCATGATCGGTTCCGGGCTGCCACAGCACATCGCGGCCGCGCATGCGCTCGAAGCGCACGAGAATATCCTGCAGCGTGTTATTGAGCGCGTGACCCATGTGCAGCGAGCCGGTCACGTTCGGCGGCGGGATCACAATTGAGTAGGCCGCGTTCTTGCCACCATGCTGGCCACCATGCTGGCCGCCCTGCTGGCCGCCCTGCTGGCCGTTTGGCGCTTTGCTGCCGGCCTTGAAGGCGCCGGCCTTGTCCCATTCGGCATGGATACGCGGCTCGATCTCAGCCGGCTGGAACGTCTTTTCGAGCATGGGTGGGGGTTCGCTTGTCAACCGTGGTTTCCCCCGGTCGTACGGCCCCCCTTCCCACACTGTCAACCTTGAGCGCTATCTCAAGGTCTTGCGCGGCGGAAACGCCGGTGCGCTTGCCGCTTGGCCATCGTGATCGGCCTCGCTGCGCAACGCCTTCTCGACGATTTTCGGCATGTTCTCGGTCAGCCACTGCTTGAGAATGGGCCGCATCAACTGCGCCGCGACATCGTCGACATTGCCGCTGTTATGCCCGAGCGCGGTCGTCTCGGGCAGCATCGGCGGCTGGGGCGGCGGTAACGCCGCAACAGGTTTCGGTTCCGGCACGATCACCGCGCTGGCCGTTTCACTCATCCGGGACATGCGCGTATCAAAGAACGTCGCCATTTCCCGCTTTACGCCGTTGTTTTCCGCCGGGATCGTATCCGCCGCGACTCTTACCGCTGAATTGACAACGGGCTCAGTGCGCGGCGGTTCGATCATGCGGCCCGCAGCTGCCGGCTCGAAGCGAATGACGGTCCGCGCCCGCTCTGGTTCGCCCGACGGCTTCAAGGCGTCGCTCAAGCGGCCAAACAGGTTCGGTTTCTCAACCGGCGTGTGGTGACCGGGCTTGAAAATGGCCGGCAGTTCGAATTCCGCCGCCTCTTGCGCCATTACAGCGTCGCGGCGCACGTTCGGCGAATATGTGCTGCCGCGTTCGGTGCGATGAAGGCTTGTTTCATCCGCGATGCTGGTGCGGATCGATGCCAGAAGATCATCGAAGTTATGGTGGTTCGCCCCATTCTGAATCGTCATGACGCTACCTCGTCTGCGTACGAATTAAAGACCGCAGAACCGCGCCGGCACCCCGCTATTGCCCCGTTCGGTTCGGTGAACCTGGAGTGGGGAAAAATTTTTCGCGTGTCCCAACGCTTGCCCCAACACCAGTCGCCGCATGAACCCCGAGGTGTCTTCGTCTAACCGAAAGACCTTTTTCATGCGCAGTGTTGTATTAGAGCCAATCCGCGGCAGCCGTGTGGCGAACGTGGCAAAATGTCGTGGTCAATAGACAAAAACAAATAACGGGACGATGTCTCGCCCCGATATTTCAAGCCCACAATTGTTCTCGATATTGCGATTACTCGGCGGCGGCCTTGTGCTCGCCGTGAGTTTGTTCCGTCATCTCGCGGCGAAGTGCACGCTCGACAATCTTCGGCATATTTTCCGCGAGCCAACTCTTGAGCAATGGCCGCAGCAGATCCGCAACCGTATCTTCCATCGAACGCACGTGCGTCGACGGCACGCTTGAGGCGGGCTCAAGGATCGCAATTGCTGTTTCGACGGCCGGCTCAGGCTTCGCCGATGCAGCGGTTGATGGCGCGGGCGCTGCCACTGGTGAACGTGCTGCTTCAAATCGCGGCGCGGCTGCTGGTGCCGCCGTCACAACCGGTTCTGGGCTCAGCGTTGCATCAACGCGCGGCGGAACAAAGCTCGGCTTGCCGTGTGTCGCGGAAACTTGCTTCGCTTCAATCGCAGCTTTGGCCGGTGCGGCACTCTCCAAGGCGCGCGACACGAGGCTCGCTATGTTTTCCTCAATCACAGCCGACTTTGGAGCGGAAACGGCCGGCTTGGCCTTGATTTCAAACGGCGAAGGGCCGAGGTCGAAATCGAACGGGTCGGATTTGTCCGCGTTCGGTGCTGGTGCTGGAACGTAGCCGTCGCGGGAAATCGTAAACCTCGGACGCGTCTCCAGGTCCGGGTGCGTTACCGCCGGCCCTGCATGCGCCACGTCAGCTAGCGCCTCGACGGCGACGGATTTCGTTTGCGCCTCGACCGCCGGCTGCTGCGCCGCCGGCTCACTTGGCATGTCAGCAAAAGTCTCTGCGGCGAGCGGTGCATCGTCGAGCAGGTCGGAAAGCTGGTCATCAACGCTGCGCTGCGGCGCCTGCGCGACTGCATCTTCGGCCTCAGGCTCTGGCTCGGATTGGAACTCAGGCTCGAGATCGCCGCTGCGCTCGTCTTGCCACGGCGGCAATTCCGGGGCCAGCGCCTCAAAAGACTCATAACCGCGCGACGGAGACTTGAATTCCGCCGTGGCTGGCACGGACTCGCCGAATGACAAAACCGGCTCGCGGCGCGGCGCGGCGGCCGCGGCGGGCGTAACGGGCGCTGCCTTGGGCATGAATGGACGGCCGAATGCGAAGTTCGAGGCCGGCGGCTCGGGTGCGCGCGGCGTCGGGGACGGGCGTGATCCGGGCGGATCCTCGGCGATGATCCTGCGGATCGACGCGAGAATGTCCTCCATACTCGGGTCGCTACTCGCATCCAGTCTCGTCATGCCGCACCTAAGCAAAAATACCGGAAACTGCCGTTCACAACGCCAGACGCTCAGCCCCGTGCTGCGCTCAGCGACAACCGTACCGGAAAGCCGCCCCAGGGACCCCAACGTGGCAGGTTGCACCACGGCCGGCAACCACACCCTCCTGAGTTATCCCCGAAGCGCGGCACTCTCAAGGCAAAACATGCGTCGAGCGAAATCCCGAACAGACTGGAGTCATCCCCCGGACCAGGCTTGTAGATACTGCCGATTCAGTCAGCGGACCGGCTCAGTCAGCGCGCCGGCCTGGCAACCCCGCCCGCGCAAGCGGCACGAGAGCCCCGCGCGATGGTTACTTTATCGGTTCGTGCTCGACCCGCGCGCCCCAGCGGTCGCCGCGCTGTACGTCGATATGCTCGCGGCGCCCGTCGTCATGGGTTATGTCGATGCCCCACCACTTGCGGCGGACTTCCTCGTAGTGGATTTCGGGATCGTAGACGCTGCTGGCGGCGCCGAGTTCGGCGAGGCTCAGACGGCCGATCGCCGAGACGACGGTGTAGGTGGCGACCAGCACGTTACGCTTTGTCTGCTCGAGCGTGATCTGCGATTGCAGCAAGGCCTGTTGCGCGTCGAGAACGTCGAGCAGCACGCGCTGTCCAACCTTTTCTTCCTCGCGCACGCCGTTTAGCGCCGTCGTATTGGCCTCGATCCGAGCTCTGTCGGATTCGCGCTGTGCCCTGAAGCCCTGAAGCTGCGCCCACGATTGCGCCACCTGGGCCTGCGCTGCCGCCCGCGACTGCTCGATTTCCTGGATGCGCGACAGATGCGTATGTTTGGCGCGCCGCACTCGGGCATAGATTTCCCCGCCGGCCGGATAGATCGGAACGTTGACGCGGCCGACAATCGACGTGGTCTCGGTTTCGTCGATCTGGCTCGAACCATCAAAACGATCCGTATATGAGGCTTCAAGCTGCGCTTCAGGGAGCAGTTCGCCGCGGATTTGATCAACATCAAAACGAGCGGCCTGTTCGGTATACAGCGCCCTGACGACCTGCGGATTTTCCCGCGTTCCGATGCCGACCGCTTCGTCGAGCGATTTCGGCAGCAAGCGAATATTTGGATTGGAATCAGACAGTCCGCGTGCCGGCTGGCCGACAACCTGTTCGTAAGCCGCGAGGCTTGATTTGTGATTGGCGATGGCCGATTGCAGCTCGGACACGCCGAGCGCCCGGCTGGCTTCCGCCTGGGCGACGTCGGTGCGCGTCACTTCGCCGACCGCGAAGCGGTCCCGTGTCGCCCGCAGTTCCGTATCGAGAAAGCTTAGGTTACTTTGGCGAAGCTTTATGATCGCCGCGTCGCGCACAACGTCGCCGTATGCGGTCACCGTATCGAGCAGTACCTGCTGTTCCGTCGCCCTCAGAGTTTCGCGGCCGGCCCGCACGGCCGCTTCAGCAGCGTTGACGGCATAAATCGTTCGAAAACCGCGAAAAATCGGCTGCACCAGCTGGATTGCATAACCCCGCGGCGACGAGCTGCCGCTCTGCCCAGAATCTGGCCTTGTGTCCGTATGCTGGTGCCCGACATCTGCAGTGGCATTTATGCTCGGGCGGTAGCCTGAGTTGGCGCGCGCCACATCTTCGTCGGTCGCCCGGAGGCGGGCGCGTTCGGCATCAAGCAGCGGATTGTAGGCATAGGCCGCGGCGAACGCGTCGTTCAACGATTCGGCCAGCGCGCTAGGCAGCGTGACAATCACCATCCCAATTACAGCCGCAGCTACTGCCGCAGGTCTTGCGACCCGCGGGGCGCAATAACCTCTTGCGCGCGATGCAAAATCCGGCAAATCCAACCCGTGTTTCCCGCTCAATGCCACGAAGACTCAAGAGCGATTGATGGCTTCTCGTTCGTAACATCCGAGTTAAACTGATTCGCTGGTGACCCCCAACCAGTGGAAGGCCGGGCGCAAAACTACCCACACGCGTGTAACGGCAAGGCGACAGTTAGCGGTGGCCGTGTCACCGCGGCGCAACGCGACCCGTATGCCACACATGGCGCTTCTCCACTGGGGGCGGGCGCAAGTCCGGAAATCTATTTCGTAATGAAACCGCCTGGGTCAGGGCCGCCTAGGTCAACGGACACGGCGGCCGCGGCCATCTAATCTGGCCGTGACGGCGTTACTCGACGATAGCGCCGTCTTCGTCTTCGGGATCGCTCGCCGTGTAGGACCGGCGGCGGCCGTCGGGCGTTGTAATGTCGATGCCAAACCAGTTCTGGCGCGCTTCCTCGAAATGCGCCTCGGGGTCATAGACTTCCGCCCCGAGCCCAAGCGTTTCGGCGTTGAGCGTGCCCATGCTGGCCAGCAACTCGTAGCCTGCCACCACCAGATCGCGGCGCGTCGTCGCCAGTTCGATCTGCGCGTCGAGGAATTCCTGCTCGGCATTCAACACGTCGAGCAAAGTCCGCTGGCCGACCTTTTCTTCTTCGCGCACGCCTTCAAGCGCCAAGCGGTTGGCCTCGACCTGGATCGTATCGGATTTGAGCTGCGCCCGCGATGCCATCAGCTTCGACCAGGCGGACGTGACGTTGGCCTGGGTCTCAGTGCGCGCCTGCTCGATCTCTTGAAGTCTCGAAACGTGCGTATGCTTCGCTTGGCGCACGCGAGCGCGTATTTCGCCGCCATCGTAAAACGGAACGCTGACCCGGCCGGTGATGCTCGCGGCTTCCTGTTCCTCGAATGCCGAGTTTGGATTTTCGCGATGGGCGAAGCTGGCTTCGATATTGACCTCCGGCAATAGTTCGCCGCGCACCTTATCGACGGCGAAGCGGGCGGCTTCTTCGCGGAACAGGGCCGAATTGACGTTCGGACTTAAGTCTTCCGCCGTCCGCCAGGCGTCCTCGATCGCGTGCGGCAACTGCTTCAATTTCAGCGACGGTGCACCGACACCTGACGGCGCGTGACCGATAACGCGCTGGAAGTTGGCGCGCGACACTTTGAGATTGGCTTTGGCGAGATCGGAGGCCGAGACCGCACGGGCGCGCCGCGCCGCCGCTTGGGCAACATCGGTTTTCGTCACTTCCTTGACCGCACGCCGCGTCTCCGCGGCTTCGAGTTCGCGGCTCAGCACGTTGACGTTGCTTTCGCGGATGCGCACGATGGCCATGTCGCGCACAACATCCATATAACTGCCGACGCCTTCGAGCAGCACGGTGCTTTCAACTTGGCGCAGATTTTCGCGGCCCGCTTTAACGGTCGCCTCTGCTTCGCTAACTTCGTTCGAGGTGCGAAAGCCGCTGAATACCGATTGCCTGACCGAAATGGAATAGCCCCACGGTTCGGCTTTGCCCGACGTTGCACTTGTGGGCTCAGATGTAATTTCCTGGCGGCCAATGTCCGCCGACCCATCGACCGTTGGGCGATAGCCGGATTCCGCCCGCGAGACATCTTCATCCGTTGCCCGCAACCGGGCGCGCTCGGCGTCGAGCCGGGGATTGGTCTCGTAGGCGGCTGTTAAGGCCTGGCGCAGGGTCTCGGCTCTCGCAGGCGTTGTGGTCAGCAAACACGCCGACACCGCCAGCGCGGCCGCGCTAACGCCGCCAAGCCAGACGGATCGCGTCTGCTCACGTCTCGAACCACGCCGTAACTGCGGCATTCCTTAGCTCTCCGAACCTTGAACGCAACGCGCCCTGAGGTTTGGATTGGCGGCTGATTCGCTAAACGAACGGTAAAGCCTGGACCCGCGCGCTAACGCGCCGGTCATACATTGGGCAGCTGGCATTGGGCAGCTGGCATTGGGCAGCTGGAACGCCAGTGCCCGCCGCAAAATGCGCTCAGAACACAAATCCGGCCGGACGAGCGAACCCCGGCAATTGCGGTGCCGAAGCCTCGAACGCTACCCGCCGGGCCGCCACGCCGCCGGACTTGGTGATGACAACCGCGCGGCCGATACCGCCCCGGTCGCGCTCGATGGCGACCAGCCTGCCGCCTCCGGCCAGCTGTTGGGTCAGCGTTTCGGGTACGGCCTCGACGGCACCATCGATCAGGATCGCATCATAAGGCGCGCCGGGACTCCAGCCGCCGCTCAGCGCCCCGGTTACGGGAAACACGTTGGATATGCCGAGGTTTTCGAGCAAAGGCTTTATGTCGCCAGCGGCACCGGCATCGCACTCCAGGGCCGTTACGGTGCGGCCGAGACGGGCGAGAATGGCGGCCGCATAGCCGCGACCAGCGCCAACGACTAGGATCTTATCGTCCGCTTCGACATCGGCAAGTTGTATCAGACGGGCCAGATCCCGCGGCGCCATCATCGCCCGGCCGGGGCTCGTTGGTACAGCCTCGTCCATGTAGGCGAGATCGGCTGCGTCTGCGGCAACGAACTTCTCGCGCGGCAACGACGACATGGCGTTGGTGATCCGCCGGTCCGTGACGTCGCTCGGGCGCACCTGGCTCTCGACCATGTTCTTGCGCTGCAGTTCGATTGTTGCCATCCCGGTTTCCGCCCCGCCCTCATAGGGCCGCACCAAGCCCCCATAGTCCGCAACGCTATAGCCGAGGAACTGGCCCCTTGCGACAAGGTTTGCGGTCGCACGCCGCGAGGCTTTAACGGCCAGCAACCGTCAATGCCTTGTCAATTCTTTCGGCCCTATGTTAGACGGCAAGGCGCTTTGACGAAACGCGGCTGCCGCAGGGTAGCGCGGCTTCCAGGCCTTTTCGTAAGACGCATTGAGGCCACGTGGCGGAGTGGTGACGCAGCGGACTGCAAATCCGCGCACCCCGGTTCAATTCCGGGCGTGGCCTCCAAGCTCTTTTGCCGCTAGGCGCCGGTTGGGGGTGCAAACGTCAAGCCCCTCGCCACAGACACGGTGTTCTGGTATTCGGAGCCCCGATCCGTTAGAGACGGGACATTCCGCGGTAGCTCAGTGGTAGAGCGTTCGACTGTTAATCGAATGGTCGTAGGTTCGAATCCTACCCGCGGAGCCAAATTCCTTGGCACCTCCAGTTGCATCGGTCCCCGGTCGCCGTCAGGCACAATGCCCGGGGCAATAGCTCGTGCGCGAGCCAAAAATAGGCGTTATGCTGCTCTGCACGCTTAAGGATACGGCACGCCTCTGCATTGACACTTTGCCGCGGCGCGCTCATCCTGAACATTGGAAAGCACGGACGCCGTCACGCTTCTTGAGTGACGTCGCGCGTCACGTCGCCCGGAACTTTCCCAAATAGGGGACTATTCTCGGGGACTTTCAACAATGGCAACATCAGACTCGAAGTCTGTCGCGGATCAGGACGTCAAAGTCCTCCACGACATGGGCTACGCGCAGGAACTGTCGCGAAGTATGGGAGCGTTCCAGAACTTCGCCATCTCCTTCTCCATTATCTGCATCATGTCCGGCGGTATCAACTCGCTCGGCCAGGCAACCTCCGGCGTCGGCGGGGCTGCCATCGGCATCGGCTGGCCCGTCGGCGTATTGATGTCGCTGGTTTTCGCGCTTGCGCTGGCCGAGATCGGGTCGGCCTATCCAACGGCCGGCGGCCTTTATCACTGGGGCTCGATCCTCGGCAACCGCTTCACCGGCTGGCTGTCGGCGTGGTTGAACCTGCTCGGTCTCGTCACCGTTCTCGGCGCCATCAACATCGGCACCTGGTACTTCTTCTTCGGCGCCTTCGGTCCGGCTCTCGGCCTCGAAGATACGCTGACGAACCGCGTCGGCTTCGTCGCCGCCATCACGGCGCTGCAGGCCCTCGTCAACCACTTCGGCATTGCCTTGACGGTTAAGCTGACCGACTTGGCCGGCTACATCATCTTCTTAGCTGCCATCGCATTGACGGCCGTTTGCCTGTTGTTCGCGGAAAGCTGGGATTTCGCGCGCCTGTTCACATTCACGAACTACACCGGCACCGAAGGCGCGAGCGCGGTCTGGCCGAACGTTCTGTCCATGGAGCTTGCTTTCATGGTCGGGCTGTTGCTGCCCATCTACACCATCACAGGCTACGACGCCTCGGCGCACACGGCTGAAGAAACCAAGAATGCCGCCATGGCCTTGCCGAAAGGCATGGTGTCGTCGGTGCTCTGGTCGGGTTTGTTCGGCTATCTGATGCTGTGCGCGTTCGTCTTGATGATCCCGAACATGGATGACGCCGCCAAGCAGGGCTGGAACGTGTTCTTCTGGGCCATGGGCGAGCGGGTGCCGGAAGCGATCCGGACGCCGCTCTACGGCCTGATCTTCGTCTCGCAGTTCTTGTGCGGCTTGGCGACGGTCACATCCGTATCGCGCATGCTGTACGCGTTCTCGCGCGACGGCGGCATACCGGGCGTCTCCGGAATGCTCGCCAAGGTTAGCCCGAAGTGGCGCACGCCCGTCAACGCCATCTGGGCCGGATCGATCCTGTCGGTTCTGTTCGTGTGGTTTACGTCCTCGATCACGATCGCCGGAACGCCCGCCTACTCGATCGTCGTGTCGTGCACCGTCATCTTCCTGTTCCTGTCGTTCGCGCTTCCGATCCTGCTCGGCTTCTTCGCCTATGGCGGACCGAAGTGGCCGAACCCGGGACCGTGGAGCATGGGCGGCGTCCTGTTCCGGATCGTTGCGATCCTGTGCATGATCTCGATGGCGGTGATGTTCTACGCCGGCATTCAGGCACCGAACGACTGGGCGCTTCCGATCACGGTCGGCTTCATTGCCCTGTCGCTCGTGATCTGGCTGCTGTTTGAGAACCGCCGCTTCAAGGGCCCGCCGATTGGCGACGAGATCGCCCGTCGCGCAGCTGACATCAGGGCCGCCGAAGCAGCCGTCGGTCAGACGTAGGCACTGCCGTTCACAACGAAAATCAACGCGGCCGCCTCACCAGCGGCCGCGTTTTTTATTGCCAATCTCTCTACGTGATCTGCTTGGCGCTCCGCGCCGTCAGATACGCGCCATAGTCGGCTTCATCTTTCAACGCGACGCCGGTCAAACCGCGTTTGAACGCCTGATCGATCAGCCAGGTGAGCTTGAATGCGGCTTCATCGTAACTAAGCCCGCGGGCGCGAATGTTCGAGATGCAGTTCCGGTCCGCATCCTTTCGCCCCGTCCGCGGCTGATACGTCAAGTAAGCCCCGAGACTGTCGGGCGATGACAACCCCGGCCGCTCGCCGATCAACATCACCACGGCCTTCGCGCCCAGCGCCTCCGCCGCATCGTCACCAAGTGCGACGCGGGCCTCGCTCGCCAATATCACCGGTCCAAGCCGCCAATTTTTATCCCGCACCTGGGTCAAAAACGCCGCCAGGAACGGCTGGAAGTTCGCCGCCACCGCCTTCGACGACAAGCCATCGCCAACGACGATCAATAGGTCGGGACGCAGGTCCTGGTGCTGCAACAGAGCTTGCCGGGCACTATGGCTCAGCTGACGGCCGAGATCCGGCCGGCGCAAATACTCACCGCGACTTTCGGCTGCGCTCGCGACCCGCATGGTCTCGAGACCAAGCTCGCTCGCTTGCCCCTCGATCGGGGCCCAGTCGAGCGGCGTCGTGACGGCATCGCGCGCCATGGCGTGCGCGAACGCGAAATCGAGGACTTCGCGGGTGGGCTGCGCCGCGCCTGACCGCCCAAGCCCGATGCGGGCGTCGGTGAAGCGGCGCAGATTGTTCCAGGGATCGAGCGTGCTCATAAGACGAACTCCTACGACTTGCCGGTACCGCCAAGCGCGTGACGGCGCGTGGCAGCCGCGATGCCTCAACCCTACCCCGGACCTTCTTCGCCCGGCGCGGTCGCAACCAGGTGATGCCGGCTGTAGAGCGCGAAGTAGGCGACGAGAATTGCGTAGACGATAGCCGCTAAGATCACGACGCGCGGATCGACGAGGAAGCCCGCGACGAGCGCGATACATGCCAGCACAAGCGCGATCCCCGACGTCACGATACCGCCCGGTGTGCGGTACGGCCGCGGCAGATCGGGTTCCGCCAGCCGGAGTTTGATGTGCGAGGCCATCATCAGAATGTAGGACAGCGTCGCACCGAACACCGCAACCAGAATCAGCAGATCGCCCTGCCCGGTCAGCGACATCAGAAACCCGATGATCCCGGGCACGATCAGCGCCACCCACGGCGATTGCCTGTTGTTCGTGAGCGATAACGCACGCGGTAGATAGCCGGCGCGCGACATCGCAAAGATCAGCCGCGAGTAGCCATAGATGATCGAAAAGAAACTCGCGATCAGCCCTGCAAGCCCAACGAAGTTCACGAACTTCGACACCATGGTCGGCCCGCCGTAGGTCGAGGGATGTTCCAGCGCCGCAACAAGCGGATTGCCCGCTTCCTTGAGGGCGTCCGCGCCCACTCCGCCGGGCCCGAACGTCATGATCAGCGCGCAGAACGCCAACAGCACGAACAAGCCGACGATCAGTCCGCGCGGCAGATCGCGCTTCGGATCGGTCGTCTCTTCTGCCGCAAGGGGAACGCCCTCGATGGCGAGGAAAAACCACATCGCATACGGGATCGCAGCCCAGATCCCTATGTAGCCGTAGGGCAGGAACGCTGAAGCTCCAACGGCGTCGGTCGGCGCAATATCGAACAGCTTACTGCTGTCGAAGAACGGCACCATCGCGATAACCCACACGACGAGCGCCACAACCGCCAATGCCGTGATCGCAAAAATGAGCCGCAGCGCCTCGCCCGCCCCATAGATATGGATACCCAGAAAGACCGCGAAGAAGGTGGCATAGACCAGTGGTCCGTTGATGCCGAAGAGGGATTCGCAATAGGACCCGATGAAAACGGCAATTGCCGCGGGCGCGATCGCATATTCGATTGCGATCGCCGTTCCGGTCAGAAACCCGCCCCAAGGTCCGAACGCGCGCCGGGCGAAGCCGTAGCCGCCGCCCGCCGTAGGCGCAATCGTCGCCAGCTCGGCGAGGGCAAAACACATACAGGTGTACATCGTCGCCATTAGCAAAGAGGCGATCATCAGACCGCCCCATCCGCCTTGTTTTAATCCGAAGTTCCACCCGGCATAGTCGCCCGAAATCACGTAGGCGATACCGAGTCCGACCAGCAGAACCCACCCGGCCGCACCGCGTTTGAGTTGCCGCTGTTCGAAATAGGATTGATCGACTTTTTCGTATTCGACGCTTCCTGTCTGGCGCGTTTCCATGTTGCACCTCGGGTTAACTTCTTCGGCAGTCGTCCAGCAGTCAGTCCCGGATTATCGCACGTGCGTCGTTACGCGTTGCGGCCACAGGCTGCTTCATGTTCATGCCGCAAGCCCTCTCGCGTGCGCCAGCAACGGATTGGCGGCGTTGTGCGCTGCCAGTTTGCCGCTCGTGTCGGTAACGCCGATCTTCGCCAGCCACGCCTCAAATTCGGGTGCCCGCTTCAAACCCAGCGCTTCGCGCAGGTACAGCGCGTCATGGAACGACGTCGACTGGTAGTTCAGCATGATGTCGTCGGCGCCCGGAATGCCCATGATGAAATTGATGCCGGCGGCTCCCAGCATCATCAACAGAACATCCATATCGTCCTGATCGGCTTCGGCGTGGTTGGTGTAGCAGATATCGCAGCCCATCGGCAGGCCGAGCAGCTTGCCGCAGAAGTGGTCTTCGAGCCCGGCGCGGATGATCTCCTTGCCGTTGTAGAGATATTCCGGACCGATGAAGCCGACGACGGTGTTGACGAGCAGCGGCTTGTAGCGCCGTGCAACCGCATAGGCGCGGGCCTCCAGCGTCTGCTGGTCAACGCCGTGATGCGCGTCGGCCGAGAGCGCCGACCCTTGCCCGGTTTCGAAATACATGACGTTGTCGCCGACAGTACCCCGCTTCAACGCCAAAGCTGCCTCGCGGCCTTCGTTTAAGATGTCCATCGTCACGCCGAACGAGGCGTTGACGGCCTCAGTCCCGCCGATCGACTGGAACACGAGATCGACCGGCGCGCCGCGATTGATGGCCTCGATCGACGTCGTGACGTGGGTCAGCACGCAACTCTGCGTTGGGATTTCAAAGCGCTGAATGACCTCGTCGAGCATGACCAGAAGATCGGTGATGGCCGTGACGTTGTCGCTCGCCGGGTTGATGCCGATGACGGCATCCCCCGACCCGTACATAAGCCCATCGACGATCGACGCCGCGATGCCCTTCTGGTCGTCTGTCGGGTGGTTCGGCTGCAGGCGCACCGACATGCGGCCCGGTAGCCCGATGGTGTCGCGGAACTTGGTGACGACGGTGACTTTGCGGGCGGCAAGCACCAAATCCTGGTTGCGCATGATTTTCGACACCGCCGCCGCCATTTCGGGCGTCACGCCAACAGCGATGGCCGAGAGTTCCGCCGTGTCCGCCTCCTCCGACAGCAGCCAGTCGCGAAAACCGCCGACGGTCAAATGCGATATCGCTGCAAAGGCGCCAGCGTCGTGGCTATCGACGATCAGCCGGGTGACGTCGTCGCTTTCATAAGGCACGACGGCTTCCGTCAAAAACCGCTTTAGCGGTACATCGGCGAGCGCCATTTTCGCCGCCGCATTTTCGGCCGCCGAGCGGGCAGCTACCCCGGCCAGGACGTCACCTGACCGCGGCGGCGAGGCCTTGGCGAGAAGCTCGCGCAAATCCGCGAACGCATACGTGGTTCCGCCTGCTTGCACACGATACATGGTCGAGGCTCCGCTTGTGCTTGCGATATCAGCCGGCCGGTCGCGCCGGTATGTTGACGGTTATCATGCGCCTATCGCAGCGCCGATAAAAGAACCGTCGCAGCACTTTGCGGTCAAGTCCGCTCCCGCCGCAGCGGGCCGGCCGTGCCCATTACAGCGGCAGGCTTTTTGCGAGCTGCAGTGCGCCCGGTCTGCGCCATGCGCTGGTCGACGCCGGCAATAAAGGCATTGATCGCCGCGTCAAACGCAGCATTGGGATCAAGCGCCTTAAATGCCGGCACAAGCCCTTGGGTGGCGCTGTAGTCATCCGGGTCGAGCGCCAGAAGTTCGGCTTCGACATCGTCGTTGATCGGCCGCAACAAGCCTTCGGCCTCTGCAAGGGCAAAGCCCAAAACAAAGGCATAAAAGGCGAGACCCAGCCCCGCGGCTTCAGCGTGTGTCGCGCCCGACTGCAGAACGGCGCGATAGACCGTCTCGCTCGACACGTGGTCAGCGGGCCCAGTGGCATGAAAACGGAAATGCAGGTGGAATAGGCGCGGATGGCGATGTGCCAGATCGCGGTAGGCGTCGGCGACATTGCGCAAGTCTGCCTGCCAGTCGCCCGTCGGTCGCGGCAGCGTAACCGTCGCCAGCGCCCGGTCGGCAATGCACCGCAAAAGCTCGTTTTTGGACCCGAAATGGTGCAGCACCGTCATCGGGTCGACGCCGGCCGCCTGCCCCACCTTGCGGACCGAAAATGCGTCCTCCCCGCCCCCCGAAAACATCGTAAAAGCAGCGTCCAAAATCGCGGTCTTATCGATCCCGCGCCGGGCGCGGCTATTGGGTCCGGCCATGGCCGCGATCCCCCTTGACAGTTCTACACTGTAGATCATAGTGTTGTATCCGGTTTTCCCGGCATGTCAAAGCGATGCACTGGCGTCTCTCATTTGTTCATTGCCAGGACTGAACCGAAACCAGTAGCTGAGCGATAAGGAGGCAGCCGTGACCCGTTCGATGCCGCCCGCCACCGCTGCGCCAGTTGCTTGCGCCATGGACCGTCCGCGCGTCGCCCCCAATCGCAAAACCGATTTGCTGCGGCTCTGCGCCCGCATCGGCTACACGCCGCACTGACACCCAGCACATGCCGGCCCGGCCAAAACCGGGGAACCCAACCGCTGGAGGTCTCATCGTGTCCAAACAATTCCCGACCGCACAATTGCGAGAGCTTGACGCCGCACACCATCTGCATCCGTTCACCGATCACACCAACCTGCGCGCCGGCGGCGCCCGCGTCATCGTGAAAGGCGACGGCCCCTACATCTGGGACAGCGAAGGCAACAAGATCCTCGATGGCATGGCCGGCCTGTGGACCACCGCCGTCGGCTACGGCAACAAGGAACTGGCAGACGCCGCTTACGAGCAGATGGTGCAGCTGCCGTTCTACAATACCTTCTTCCGCACCACGCATCCGCCCGTCATCGCGCTGTCGAAAAAGCTCGCCGAAATCGCGCCGCCGAATTTGAACCAGGTGTTCTTCGGCTCGTCAGGATCGGAATCGAACGACACTGCCATCCGCCTGATCCGCCACTACTGGCATCTGAAGGGCGAACCGAAGCGGCGTATCATCATCAGCCGCAATATGGCCTATCACGGCTCGACAATTGCCGCCGGCTCGATGGGCGGCATGAAACACGTCCACGCCCACAGTTATCCGGTCTATCCGGGCTTCACCCACATCATGGACCCGTACTGGTTTGGCGAGGGCCGCGACGGCGAAACGCTGGACGCCTTCGGTCTTCGCGCCGCTCAGGCGCTCGAAGATGAAATCCTGCGCCTCGGGCCTGAGAACGTTGCAGCCTTCGCGGGCGAACCCGTGCAAGGCGCCGGCGGCGTCAAAATCGCGCCCGCCAGCTATTGGCCGGCTGTGCAAAAGATCATCGATAAGTACGGCATCCTGTTCCTGGCAGACGAAGTCATCTGCGGCTTCGGCCGTCTCGGTCAGTGGTTCGGCTCGCAGCACTACAACATCCGCCCGGACCTGATCACATTCGCAAAGGCCTCGACGTCCGGCTATCTGCCGCTCTCCGGCGTCATCGTCGACGACAAAATCGTCGCCGCGCTGCTGGCCAACGACGACGACTTCAACCACGGCTACACCTACTCGGGTCATCCGGTGGCGTGCGCCGTCGGCTTGAAGAACATCGAGATCATCGAGCGTGAAGGGCTGCGTGAGCGCGTCAACGACACGCTGGCCCCTTCGCTCGCCAAACTGCTGGCGAAGTTCAAAGACCACCCGCTGGTCGGCGAAGTCCGCTCCGAGGGCTTCCTTGGCGCCATCGAACTGGTGGCTGATAAGCGCATGCGCCGCCGCTTCGCGGAGCCCGGCCGCGTCGGCATGATTTGCCGCAACCACTTCTTCGCCAACGGCTTCATTATGCGCGCCGTCTACGACACGATGGTGTGCTCGCCGCCGCTGATCTGGACGCAAGCCCAGTTCGAGGAAGCCGAACGCGCGATCGGCAAATCGCTCGACCAGACGCTCAACGACGTTCGGGGGGAACTCGCGGCATGAGCCGTCCGATCGTCATCATACCGTCGTGCAGCAAACTGATCGGCGGGCTGACCTTCGATGCTGTCGGGCGCAAGTATTCAGCCGCCATCGCCGAAGTCGCCGGATGCCAGCCGTTGCTCGCGCCACTCGGGCAGAGCATGGCTGACATCGGCGCCGTGCTCGATATCGCCGACGGCATTCTGTTGTCGGGCAGTCTGTCGAACGTCGAACCGGTCCACTACGGTGATGAACAACCGCTGAACCCCGGTTCCGTGGACCGCGACCGCGATGCGATCACGCTGCCGCTGATCCGCAGCGCTATTGAACGCAAAATCCCGTTGTTCGCCATATGCCGCGGCTTCCAGGAACTAAACGTCGCGCTCGGCGGCAGCCTGCATCAGGCGGTGCACACGGTTGACGGCCACAACGACCATCGCGAGCCGCCGACGGAAAACATGGACGAGAAATTCGGCCCCGTGCACCCGATCTCGCTCAAAGGCCAACTGCGCGACTGGGTCGGCCAAGACGAGATCATGGTCAACTCGCTGCACTGGCAGGGCATCAAAAAGCTGGCAGCACCCCTCATCGCCGAGGGCTTCGCAAAAGACGGCCTGGTTGAAGCGGTGCGCGCGCCATCGGGCCACCCGTTCTGCCTCGGCGTGCAATGGCATCCCGAGTGGCAAGCCGCCAGCAATTCTGTATCCGTTTCACTATTCCGCCGCTTCGGTGCGGCCGCCGGAGGCAAGGCCCTATGACCGATATGTATTTGACGACAGATGAAGCTCATAGCTTCCTCGCCGCGCATTCAACTGTAAAGTGGATCGACCTTTTCACCTATGACTTGAACGGCATTCCGCGCGGCAAGCGCATCCGCCGCAACGACCTTGCCGGCATTGCCGAAAGCGGACTGCTGATCCCGGGCTCGGTCTACATCATGGACCCGCGCGGCAACTGCATCGGTGAAACCGGACGGCTTTGGCAATCGGGCGACCCGGACCTGCCCTGCCGCGTCATCGCCAACACCTTGAAGCACGTGCCGGTCAACGGCGGCACCCACGCCCAGGCCGTCATCGACGTCAAAGGCAACAACGACATCGACCCGCGCTCGGTGCTCGCGGCCCAAGTCGCGCGCTTTCAGAAAACGGGGCTAACGCCCGTCGTCGCCGTCGAACTCGAATTCTACGTCCTCGCGCCGCAGAAAAACGGCGCCTTTCCGCTGCAAACGCCGGAAGGACTTTCCGCCGACCCTGACTGGCCGAAGACATTTTCGTTCGAAGACATGGACGTGCTGCGCCGCATGATCGACGACATCTACCGCATCTCGGAGGCGCAGGGTCTCCCGGTTGACGCGGTGATGCAGGAATCCGGTCCCGGCCAGTTCGAGATCAACTTGAAGCACCGCGCCGATCCCGTCGCGGCGGCACTCGACGGCCTGTTGCTCAAGCGCGCGGTCAAGGCGGCAGCGCTTGCCAACGGCGTCGAAGCCACCTTCATGGCCAAGCCGCACCACGACTGGACCGGATCGGGGCTACACATCCACGTCAGCCTCGTCGATCAGCAGGGCAACAACATCTTCGTCAGCGACCCCAACGCGAAAGAGCCAGCCGAGCCGATCGTGCCGGCCTTGCGTCATGCCATGGGCGGCCTATTGGCAACCATGCCCGACTTCATGGCGATCTGGGCCCAGGGCGCCAATTCCTACCGCCGCTACGTGCCGAAATCCTACGTGTCGATGGCGCCGCACTGGGGCTTTAACAATCGCACGGTGGCGTTGCGCATTCCCGGCGGCAGCGCCAAAGCCACCCGCGTCGAGCACCGCATAGCTGGCGCCGACGGCAATCCCTATCTCGTGGTTGCGGCCATCCTGGCCGGAATCCAGCACGGCCTCACCAACAAGATCGACTGCGGTCCGTGCGTGAAGGGTGATTCCGAAGACCTCAACGTGCCGCCGCTGCCGACGGCGTGGGTCAACGCGCTTGACGTATTCTCCAAGTCGCCGGTGGTGCGCGAAGCGTTCGGCGAAAGCTTCCAGCACGTCTACACCCAGTTGAAGCAGGTCGAACGCTCGAACTTCGAACGTGTTGTGACGCCGCTCGATCATCAGTGGTACGCTCAGGTCGCGTAAGGCCTGATCGCATAAAGTTTGGTCGCGTAAGGATTTTCAGCCATGACATCGCTCGCGCATTTCGAAGCGGTTGCCGGAAAAATCGCGCTGCCGCACTTTGCGGTGATCGATGGACGTCTGGTTGCGAGCCAGTCGGGGCGCACGTTCGACAACGTCTCGCCGCGCAATGGCCGCATCCTGAACCAGATCACCGAATGCGATGCGGCTGATGTCGATTTGGCCGTCGCCGCTGCACGTGCCGCCTTCGACGACGGGCGCTGGCGCAAACTCCATTACCGCCACAAGAAGCAGATCCTGTTCCAACTCGCCGAACTCATCGAGCGCGATGCCGAACACCTCGCCGTTCTCGAAAGCCTCGATGTCGGCAAGCCGATCACAAACGCTCTCAAAGGCGACGTACCGCAAACGGCGCGCACGTTGCGCTACTACGCCGAAGCACTTGATAAAGTGTACGGCGAAGTCGGGCCGGAAACCGCCGACCGTTTCTCGTTTGCGGTGCACGAGCCGCTCGGCGTCATCGGCGCCATCGTGCCGTGGAATTTTCCTCTGCTGATGGCGATGTGGAAAGTCGCCCCCGCCCTCGCCATGGGCAATTCCGTCGTTTTGAAACCCGCCGAGCAATCGCCGATGACGGCGCTCAAGCTCGGCGAATTGGCGCTGGAAGCCGGCATTCCGCCCGGCGTTCTGAATGTCGTCCCCGGCTTAGGGGCCGGTGCCGGCAAGGCACTCGCGCTTCACATGGACGTCGATATGATCGCGTTCACGGGCTCAGGCCCCGTCGGCCGCCTGCTGATGCAGTATTCCGGGCAAAGCAACCTCAAGCGCGTCAGCCTCGAACTCGGCGGCAAGTCTCCGCATATCATTTTCGCCGATTGCCCCGATCTCAAAGCCGCAGCCCGCGAAGCCGCCTGGGGCATTTTTTACAATCAGGGCGAGGTCTGCACCGCCGGATCGCGGCTGCTGGTTGATGAAACAATCGCGCCCGCCTTCGTCGAGGCCGTGGTCGCCATCGGCAAGACCATCATCCCCAGCGAACCGCTCGACCCGAAAACCAACTTCGGCGCCATGGTCTCGTCGTCGCAAATGCAGACCGCACTGCGCTACATCGAAACCGCCAAGCGCGAAGGTGCGTCGCTCGAACTCGGGGGAAAACGCGTGCGCGAATCGAGCGGCGGCTTCTACGTCGAGCCGACGGTCTTCGGCGCCGTCGACCCCGCGTCAACATTGGCGCGCGAGGAAGTCTTTGGCCCCGTGCTCGCCGTCACGACGTTCAAAACACCCGAAGATGCCATACGCCTCGCCAACGCGACGCCGTTTGGCCTTGCGGCGGGTCTATGGACCAGCGACATCTCGCTCGCCCACCGCGCCGCGCGCGAGATCAAAGCCGGCCTCGTCTGGGTCAACGGCTGGGACGCTTGCGACATCACCATGCCGTTCGGCGGCTTCAAGCAATCGGGCTTCGGCCGCGACCGCTCGCTGCATGCACTGCATAAATATGCCGACCTCAAATCGGTCTCGATCACGCTACGCTAACGGAGACGACAATGAACGTGTTGCCGGCATCTTACCCGACTGCGGCCTTCATCGACGGTCAGTGGGTGACATCGGCGAAGACGTTTGCCGTCACCGACCCCGCAACCGGCGAAGAGCTCGCCCGCGTTCCGGACCTCGGGGCGGACGATGCCCACCGCGCCGTCGATGCAGCAGCTCGCGCCTTCCCCGCCTGGTCGGCCAAAACCGCCAAGGACCGCGCGATCATCCTCCGGCGCTGGTTCGACCTGATGACCGCCGACACCGAAAGCCTTGCCCGCTTGATGACCGCCGAGCAAGGCAAGCCGCTGTCTGAATCGCGCGGCGAGGTCGCTTACGGCGCATCCTTCGTCGAGTGGTTTGCGGAGGAAGGCAAACGCGCCTACGGCAAAACAATACCGACGACCGTCGCCAGCCGCCGCTACATCACCATCAAACAGCCGATCGGCGTTGCCGCCGCCATCACGCCGTGGAATTTCCCCATCGCCATGATCACGCGCAAGGTTGCCTGCGCTCTGGCTGCCGGCTGTACGATCGTCGTCAAACCGTCGGAAGAAACGCCACTGTGCGCGCTCGCACTCGCCAAGCTGGCGCAGGATGCCGGTGTGCCGCCGGGCGTTCTCAACATCGTCACGACGACGGACGCGCCCGCAATCGGCAAAGTGTTCTGCGACGACGACCGCGTCCGCAAGCTGACGTTCACGGGCTCGACTGCCGTCGGCAAGGCGCTGTATCGCCAGTGCGCCGGCACGGTCAAAAAACTAACCCTCGAACTCGGCGGCAACGCACCGCTCATCGTGTTCGACGACGCCGATCTGGATTCTGCCATCGCCGGCACGATGGCGTCCAAATACCGCAACGCCGGTCAAACCTGCGTCTGCGCCAACCGCATCCTGGTGCAGTCCGGCATCCACGACCGCTTCGTCGCGGCCCTCGTTGCAGCGGTCAAAAAACTCCGCGTCGCCCCCGGCCCCGACCCGCATTCGAGCATCGGCCCTTTGATCAACCGCAAGGCAACGGAGAAAGTCGCGTCCCTCGTCGCCGGCGCCGTTGCCAATGGCGCAAAGGTGCACGGCGGAATGGACAAAACGCCCGGGCCCCTGTTCGTTGCACCAATCGTCGTCACCGGCGTCACGGCTGACATGGCCATCGTGAAGGAAGAAATCTTCGGCCCCGTCGCGGCGATCATGCGTTTTGAAACCGAGGACGAGGCCGTCCGCCTCGCCAACGACACGCCGTTCGGGCTCGCCGCTTATCTGTTCAGCCAGAACCTTAGCCAAGCCTGGCGCGTCGCCGAGCGCATCGAAGCCGGCATGATCGGCGTCAACGACGGCATCTTCTCCAACGAAGTCGTCCCCTTCGGCGGCGTCAAGCAATCGGGTTTGGGACGCGAAGGCGGGGCGGAGGGCTTGGAAGAATACCTCGAGATCAAATACATCTGCCTCGGCGGCATCTCTTAACCGCGCCTTCCGGCTGGCTCCGCGGAGCGGAGTCGCAAGGCGCCTACAAGAAAGGCGGCGTGCAGGCGCTGATAATAACCGTGCGCTTCTTGCCGATGTTGCGAAAGCGGTGCGGCGTTGTGCTTTCGAAATAGTAGGCGTCGCCCGGACCAAGCACGCGCGTCTCATCGCCAACCGTCAGCTCGATCTCGCCTTCGACAATGATGCCGCCTTCTTCGCCGCGATGGGTCAGCATCTCTTCGCCCGTATCGCCGCCCGGCTCATAGACCTCATGCAAAATCTGCAAGGCCTTCGATCGCTTCTCGCCGGCCACGACGCGGAACGTCACCTTGCCCTCGGTCAAGCGTACCAGACCGTTCTTATCGTAGAAGATCTGGTTTTCGGGCGGCAGATCGAGGGCAAAGAACTCGGCGAACGACAACCCCAGCGCATCGGTCAAACGATTGAGCGTCGCGACAGAGGGCGAATGCTTGTTTTGCTCGATCATCGAAATCATGCCGTTGGTCACGCCGGAGCCTGCCGCGAGATCGCGCTGGCTCAGGCCCCGCGCCGTACGCATGGCCTTCAAGCGCACGCCGACGTCGACGGCCTGCCGTTGCGGCTGCGGAGCGGGCGGTGTTTTTGCCAAAACCGTCAAATATTTCGCTCCGGAGGCGCTGAAAGACGCGACAAGTCTACCACGATCTTGTTAGAATGTTGAGCAGAGTGTTTAAAGTCCTAAGCATCCGCGCCAGAACTCGGCTAACATCAAAGGCATACGGACCGGACAAAGCCACCGCAATTCACCGTCGAATTCCGTCAATTCCACCGTCGAAAACCGTCAAACTCACCGCGTGAACCGTGCAAAAAACCGCGAAAACCACCGCTGGAACACCGCATTTCGACTGGTCCGATCCGCTGTGTTTCGAAGCGTCTCTCAGCGACGACGAGCGCGCATTGCTGGAGAGCGCGCACAAATTCTGCGCCGGTAAACTCATGTCGCGCGTGCGCAACGATTTCCGCAACGAAACGTTCGATCGCTCAATCATGACCGACCTCGGCGCCATGGGTTTCCTCGGTCCAACGATCCCAGAGTCCTACGGCGGCGCCGGCGTCAACACCGTCTGCTACGGCTTGATCGCGCGCGAAATCGAACGTGTCGATAGCGGCTACCGCTCGGCGATGAGTGTGCAGTCGAGCCTCGTCATGTACCCTATCTATGCCTACGGCAGCGACGCCCAGCGTAACAAGTTTTTACCCCGCCTTGCGACCGGCGAACTGATCGGCTGCTTCGGCTTGACCGAACCCGATCACGGCTCCGATCCCAGCGGCATGACCACACGCGCGCGCTCCGTTGACGGCGGCTACCGCTTGTCAGGCGCCAAATCCTGGATCACCAATTCGCCGCTGGCCGATATCGCCGTTGTTTGGGCCAAAACCGACGACGGCGTCATCCGCGGGTTCATCCTCGAACGCGGCATGGACGGGCTCACAACGCCGAAAATAGAAGGCAAGTTTTCGCTGCGCGCCTCCGCCACTGGCGAGATCGTGATGGCCGACGTCTTCGTGCCGGAAGAAAATCGCTTGCCAAATGTCGAAGGCCTGAGCGGTCCGTTCGGCTGCCTCAACAACGCCCGCTTCGGTATCGCCTGGGGCGTGCTGGGGGCAGCTGAATTCTGCTGGCACGCGGCGCGCCAATATACCCTCGACCGCACGCAGTTTGGCCGCCCGCTCGCAGCCAACCAGCTCATTCAAAAGAAGCTCGCCGACATGCAGACCGAGATCACGCTTGGGCTAACCGCCTGCCTGCACGCCGCCCGCCTCAAGGATCAAGATCAGCTGGCGCCAGAGGCCATTTCGCTACTCAAGCGCAACAACTGCGGCAAGGCCCTCGATATCGCCCGCATGTCCCGCGACATGCACGGCGGCAACGGCATTTCGGACGAATACAACGTCATTCGCCACGTTCTCAACCTCGAAGCCGTCAACACGTATGAAGGCACGCACGACATTCACGCGCTGATCCTTGGCCGCGCGCAAACAGGCATTCAGGCCTTTTCATAAGGGCATCGTCGCGCATGGCCGGACCGCTGCATGGGGTAAAGGTGCTTGATCTGTCGCGCGTGCTCGCGGGGCCCTGGGCCAGCCAGACGCTCGCTGATCTCGGCGCCGACGTCATCAAGATCGAACGGCCAGGAGTTGGCGACGATACGCGCAGTTGGGGCCCGCCTTACGCCCGCGATGCTGAAGGAAACGCAACGACGGAATCGGCTTATTTCCTGGCCGCAAATCGCGGCAAGAAATCGGTCACCATCGACATCTCGTCAAGCGAAGGCCAAACCATCGTCTCAGCGCTGGCCGAGCAGTCCGATATCGTCATCGAAAACTTCAAAGTCGGCGCGCTCGCCAAATACGGCCTCGACTACGCGACCTTGAGCGCGCTCAATCCGCGCCTGATCTATTGCTCGATCACGGGCTTCGGTCAGACCGGGCCATACAGCGCTCTGCCGGGTTACGACTTCCTGATCCAAGGCATGGGCGGGTTGATGAGCATATCGGGGCATCCCGATGGCGCGCCCGGAGCGGGGCCGATGAAAACCGGCGTCGCTGTCGCCGACTTGTTCAGCGGTATGTACGCTGCGACCGCGATCCTGGCCGCCCTGCATCGCCGCCACGCGACAGGCCGCGGAGACCACATCGACATCGCGTTGCTCGACGTCCAAGTCGCCATGCTCGCCAATCAAGCGATGAACTTTTTGACCACAGGCGAGGCGCCGCAGCGTCTCGGCAACGCGCATCCCAACATCGTGCCCTATGAAGCGTTCGCGACGCGCGACGGGCACATCATCCTCGCTGTCGGAAATGACGGCCAGTTCGCCGCGTTCTGTAACGCCGCTGGCAGCCCTGCGCTCAGCGCCGATCCGCGCTTCGCCACCAACCCCGAGCGCGTCAAGCATCGTGCCGATCTGGTCCCCGTGATCGCTGATCTCATACGCGAACTCACAACGGCGGACTGGCTTTCGGTCCTCAGCTTGGCGCTCGTTCCAGCCGGACCAATCAACACGATCGATCAGGTCTTCGCCGATCCGCACGTCATCGCCCGCGGCCTGCGCCTCGATCTCGCCCACCCCACCGCCGGCACCGTCGCCTCCGTCGCGTCCCCCATCCGCTCCGCCACAACACCCACCGCACCCCCCACCCTCGGCCAGCACACGCAAAGCGTCCTGACAGACCGCCTTGGCCTGACGCCAACCGACTTGGCGAGCCTGAAAACCCAGCGCGTGATATGACAAAACGGCGGCGAAGATAGTATTTTGAGCGGTTGATTAGAATACTAAGCAGTGTTAGAGTTCAAAGTATCGATCCAGCATCCAGGAACCTCCGGCCATGGCGACGTCCGCAGACATACAGGCCCGCCGCGTTGCCGCCATCCCGCGCGGCATCGGCAACGTCACGCAGATTTACGCCAAGCGGGCGCTCAATTCGGAGATCTGGAGCGAAGACGGCAAGCACTACATCGACTTCGGTGCCGGTATCGCGGTCGTCAACACAGGCCACCAGCATCCGCGCCTCATAGCGGCGATCCAAGAGCAGTTGAAGGCGTTCACCCACGTCTGCTTCCAGGTCACACCGTATGAGAATTACGTCAGTCTTGCCGAACGGTTGAATGCGCTCGCGCCTGTCGCTGGACCAGCGAAAACCATGCTGGCGTCAACAGGCGCCGAAGCTGTCGAGAACGCCGTCAAGGTCGCGCGCGCCTTCACCGGCCGCGCCGGCATCATCTCGTTCAGCGGCGGCTTTCATGGCCGCACCCACATGGGCATGGCGCTGACCGGCAAGGTCGTGCCCTACAAAAAGGGCTTCGGCCCGTTCCCGTCCGACATCTACAACGTCGCCTTTCCGAACGACTATCACGGCGTCAGCAGCGCTGACAGCTTGGACGCCCTGAAAGCCTTGTTCAAATACACCGCCGATCCGTCGAGCATCGCTGGCATCATGATCGAACCGGTGCAGGGCGAAGGCGGCTTTAACATTGTGCCGCAGGATTTCATGGTCGCCCTGCGCAATCTCTGCGACGAGCACGGCATTCTTTTGATCGCCGACGAAATCCAAACCGGCTTTGCCCGAACGGGGAAAATGTTCGCGATGGAGCACTACGGTATCAAAGCCGACGTCGTGACACTCGCCAAGGGCTTAGCTGGCGGCCTGCCGCTCTCCGCTATCACCGGCCGCACTGACGTCATGGACGCGTCGAATCCTGGTGGCCTCGGCGGCACGTACGCCGGAAACCCCGTCGCCTGCGCCGCAGCCCACGCCGTGCTTGATGTTATTGCGGATGAAAAGCTCTGCGACCGCGCCAACACCATCGGCAAAATCATCCTCGACCGGTGCAACGAATTGAAAACCCGCTCGAACCTCAATTGCATCGGCGACGTGCGCGGTCTCGGCGCCATGTGCGCCATCGAACTTGTGAAAGACACGGCCAGCGGCGACCCCGCCCCGCAATTGACCGCGACCCTGATCAAAGCCGCCAGCGACCGCGGCTTGATCCTGCTCTCCTGCGGCACCTACGGCAATGTGATACGTTTCCTCGTGCCGCTGACGGCAAGCGACGCACTCGTGCGTGAAGGCATGGACATTTTCGAAGCCAGTCTGACGGACGCTGTCGCGCGCGCCGCGTAGTTTTTTCTTGGCCCTGGCGACTCCCCTCCGGGGAGCCGGCCGCCAGGGCCGACGATGGGATCAACATTATGAACATTCAAACCAAGCCCAACGACCTCGCGGCGTTCTGGATGCCCTACTCGGCCAACAAGCAGTTCAAAAAGGCGCCGCGCCTATTTGTCGGCGCCGAGCGCATGCACTACATCACCGACGACGGCCGCCGCGTGCTCGATGGCACCTCGGGCTTATGGTGCGTCAACGCCGGGCACTGCCGGCCGAAAATCGTTGAAGCGATCCAGAAACAGGCAGCCACCCTCGATTTCGCCGGCACGTTCCAGATGGGCCACGCGCGCGCATTCGAGACAGCTTCGCGCCTCGTCAACATCGCGCCCAAGGGCTTCGACCACGTCTTTTTCACGAACTCAGGGTCCGAGTCGGTCGAGACAGCGCTCAAAATAGCGCTCGCCTATCACCGCGCCAAAGGCAACGCTGCGAAGGTCCGGCTCATCGGCCGCGAGCGCGGTTATCACGGCGTCAATTTCGGCGGCACGGCCGTCGGCGGCATCGCCAACAACCGCAAGATGTTTGGCAGCCTCGTCGCCGGCGTCGATCACATCCGCCACACCCATGATCTCTCCCGCAACGCCTTCACGCGCGGCATTCCCGAACATGGCGCCGAACTGGCCGACGATCTCGAGCGCCTCGTCGCGCTGCACGACGCCTCGACAATTGCCGCCATCATCGTCGAGCCCGTCGCCTGCTCGACCGGCGTCCTGATCCCGCCGAAAGGCTATCTGACCCGCCTCGAAGCCATCTGCCGCAAGCACGACATTCTGTTGATCGCAGATGAAGTCATCACCGCCTTCGGCCGCCTCGGCACCACGTTCGGTTCCGACTATTTCGGCATCTCGCCCGACATCATCACAACCGCCAAGGGCATCACCAACGGCACGATCCCGATGGGCGCCGTGTTCGTCAAAGGCCACATCCATGATGCCTTCATGAACGGCCCCGAGTGGATGATCGACTTTTTCCACGGCTACACCTACTCGGGTCATCCGATGGCCTGCGCCGCCGCGATCGGCACGCTCGACACCTATTTGGAAGAAGGCTTGCTGACGCGCGCCAACGAGATTTCCAACTATTGGGAAGACCGCTTGCACGCACTGAAGGGCCTGCCGCACATCATCGACATCCGCAATATCGGGCTTATTGGCGCGATCGAGTTTGATCCCGTGCCCGGCGAGCCGACGAAACGCGCCTACGACCGCTTCGTCAAAGCCTTCGAGAACAACATCCTGGTGCGCCAGACCGGCGATATCATCGCGCTGTCGCCGCCGCTGATCATCTCGAAATCCGAAATCGATCAGTTGTTCGACACGTTCACGATGGTACTGAAGACGACCAACTAACTGTCCCCTCTCCCCATCGCGCCCACTCGCGCGAATGGGGAGAGGGTTAGGGTGAGGGGCAGCGGCTTGCTCTGAACTTTAAGCCGCCCCTCACCCCAGCCCTCTCCCCGCGCGCGGGGAGAGGGGGTTTTAGAGCGAGACCTGCCGCATGCACACCATCCAGAATGCCATCAATGGCCGCAAGGTCACGTCATCGTCCAAGCGCACGAGCGCCGTATTCAACCCGGCAACCGGCGAGCAGACGGCGACACTGCCGCTGTCAACGGCGGACGAAGTCAACGCGGCCATCGCCGCCGCCAAGGCCGCAAGCGCCGCCTGGGGGTCGACGCCGCCGCTGAAGCGCATCAAACCGATCTTCAAGTACAAGGAATTGCTGGAACGCAATGCCGACGCCATCGCCCGCGCCATCTCGGCCGAACACGGCAAGACCCACGCCGATGCGCTCGGCGAACTCCAGCGCGGCATCGATGTCGTCGATTTTGCCTGCGGCATCCCGCATCTGTTGAAAGGTGAATTCAGCCGCAACGTCGGCCCCGATATCGACAGCTGGTCCGACCGCCAGCCGCTCGGTGTTTGCGCCGGCATCACGCCGTTCAACTTCCCGACTATGGTGCCGATGTGGATGTTCCCGGTCGCCATTGCCTGCGGCAATACGTTTGTCTTGAAGCCCTCCGAGCGCGATCCGTCCGCAACAATGATGCTGTGGGAGTTGTTCCAGGAAGCGGGCCTTCCCGCCGGCGTGTTCAACATCGTCCACGGCGATAAGACGGCCGTCGATGCGATCTTGGATAGCCCGGACGTCGCGGCCGTCTCGTTCGTCGGCTCGACGCCGGTCGCCGAATACATCTACAGCCGCGGCACCGCGACGGGGAAACGCGTGCAGGCGCTTGGTGGCGCCAAAAACCACATGATCGTCATGCCAGACGCCGACATGGACCAGGCCGTCGACGCGCTGATGGGGGCTGGCTACGGCTCAGCCGGCGAACGCTGCATGGCGATCTCGGTTGCCGTACCCGTCGGCGCCAAGACGGCTGATAAACTCGTCGAGGCGCTGGCGCCGAAAGTGCGCGCTTTGAAAGTCGGCCCGGCGACAGACACAGACTCCGAAATGGGCCCCGTCATCACCGGCGACGCCAAGCGCCGCATCTCCGGCCTGATCGATCTCGGCGTCAAGGAAGGCGCCAAACTTGTCGTCGATGGCCGCGGCCTTGAGCTGCAAGGCTACGAGGGCGGCTACTTCCTCGGCGGTTCGCTGTTCGACCACGTCAGCCGCGACATGGCGATCTACAAGCAAGAGATTTTCGGCCCCGTGCTCTCAGTCGTGCGCGCGCAGAGCTACGATGAAGCCGCAAATCTGATCAACAGCAACGAATACGCCAACGGCACCGCGATCTTCACCCGCGACGGTGACACGGCCCGCGCCTTCGCTGATCAAATTCAAGTCGGCATGGTTGGCATCAACGTGCCGTTGCCGGTTCCCGTCGCCTATCACTCGTTTGGCGGCTGGAAGCGCTCCCTATTCGGCGATCACGCGATCTACGGCCCCGAAGGCGTGCGCTTCTATACGCGCATCAAAACCATCACCGCCCGCTGGCCGACGGGCATCCGCAAAGGTGCCGAGTTCAATTTCCCGAGTTTGAAGTAGAGTTGATCGTCATCCTCGGACAAGTGAGCCAGCGAGCGCAGGCCGGGGATCCAGCGTAAGGGTCGTTGAAGACGCTAAATTTTTTGAGCCTTCGGCGTGTTTTGCGCTGGATCCCCGAGCACGATCGCAAGACGGCTCACGTGCTCGAGGATGACGCGAACTCTCTTCGACAGCGCAATAAAGCCGGCCGCTCCGGGGGGAGAAGCGGCCGGTTCGTCGTGCAGGCTGGGGGAGGGTTGCCCCAGCGCACGGGGGTCTAGAATTCGTTATTCCGCAGCGACGCGAAAGGAGCGCGTGCCGTCGAGGCTGTCGAACCCAAGCGACGCCGCAACGGACGAATGCATGATGCGCCCGTCGCGCACGTTGAGGCCAGCTGCGAGATGCGGATCGCGGTCGAATGCTGCCAAGCCACGCTCCGCCAGCTTGATCACGAACGGCAGTGTCGCATTGTTCAGCGCCTGCGCCGACGTCACCGGAACAGCGCCCGGCATGTTGGCAACGCAATAGTGGATGATGCCATCAACCTCAAACGTGGGTTCGGCGTGCGTCGTTGCGTGCGAGGTCTCAAAGCAACCGCCCTGATCGATCGACACATCGACAAGCACGGCGCCGCGCTTCATGTCCTTGAGCATCGCGCGTGTGACAAGCTTCGGCGCGCTGGCACCGGCCACAAGCACCGCACCGACGACAACATCGGCGCCGAGGACTTCGCTCTCGACTGTCTCCATTGTCGATGCCAGCGTCCGCACACGGCCTTCGAACAGTTCGTCCAGCTGACGCAGACGCGGCAACGACCGGTCCAGGATCGAAACATCTGCTCCGAGTCCCACGGCCATGCGGGCTGCATGCGTGCCGACAACGCCGCCGCCGAGCACGACGACCTTCGCGGGCTTCACACCCGGTACGCCGCCCATCAGCACACCGCGCCCGCCCGTCGGACGGCGCAGCGCGATGGCAGCGGCTTCAATCGCCAAGCGCCCCGCGACTTCGCTCATCGGCGCTAAGAGCGGCAGGCCGCCGTTGGCGTCCGTCACGGTTTCATAGGCGATTGCGGCGGCACCCGATTGCATCAGGCCGCGGGCCTGCGCCGCGTCGGGCGCGAGGTGCAGATACGTGAACAGAATCTGATGCGGCTTCAGGCGTTTGTATTCGACAGCTTGGGGTTCCTTGACCTTGACGATCATTTCGCTGGCGTCGAACACGGCTTCCGCCGTCGGCACAATTTTGGCGCCGGCCTTTTCGTAAGTCGCGTCGTCGGCAAAAATCCCCGCGCCCGCGCCCGACTGGACGATGACCTCGTGGCCGCGCGCCGTCAGCTCGCGCACTGACCCTGGCACCAGACCGACGCGAAACTCGTTGCTCTTGATTTCTGTTGGAACACCGATGCGCATGACCGTCTCCTATCGTGGGGCCGCCCTTGATTTCTGCGCTTGATACTACGCCAGATACCGCGCCGTTTCCGCGCAAAGAAGCTTGCGTAACTTCAAAAAATCGCGGATTATCGCCGTTGAACATCAATATAACGCAGAAAAGCGGCATTAATGCTCATAGACACGCTCGATAAGGCCATTCTGGCCGCGCTCGTCACCGATGGCCGGTTGAGCCAGGTCGAGCTTGCCGAGCGCGTGCCGCTGTCGCCGACCGCGATCGCGCGGCGGATCAGGGCGCTGGAAGAGGCAGGTATCATCGAGGGCTATCAGGCGCGCATCAGCCGCAAGGCGCTTGGCCTGACGATGACGGTGATCGTCCAGATAAGCTTGAAGGGTCAAGGCCAAGACCTGCTCGACGCCTTCGAAAAGGCCGCCGCCGCCGCGCCGTCCGTGATCTCGTGCCATCTGATGTCGGGCGAGGACGATTACATCCTGACGGTATTGGCGCGCGACCTCGCCGATTACGAGCGCATCCACAAACTGGAACTGTCGCGGCTGCCCGGCGTCGTGCGCCTGCGTTCGAACTTCGCACTGCGCGAAGTCGCCAGCCGGCCGCTACCGGCGTCGAGTCTTGCTCCGTAGATCAGGCCCCCGTGGATCAGGCCCCGTAGATCAAGGTCGTTCAGAAGCTCCCGAGAACAGCCGGTATGCCGCCCCTGTTCGCAGCCGTCTTGGCCGGCGCGCTCCTGCGCTTCGCAGTCACGCTCTTGGTATTCGGTATCGTGCCGGGCATTGGGCCGGCTGAGGTCTCAGTCAGCGGCTGAGCAGCCGTCGCAACGTCAGGCGCTTTGACAACTTCCTGCGCTGTCACAGGCTTCTGCGCGTCGAACATCAGCCGCTCCGCCACCGCGATAACTTGTGATTTGTCGCCGAGTTCAAGCCCGCCGCTCCAAAGCGCGAGATAGTAACCGCCGTTCGCGCCGGCGATCTCGTAGCGCCGCCCGCGCTGTGCGCGCGTTTCAACCAGCTCATCAATGGATTTCTGGCCGTTGCGCAAATGCCATTCGGCAAAGAACTTGCCGCCCTTTTCGCGCCAAATACTGAGCTTTCCCGGCATTGCCGGCGGCGATGTCAACCAGACACCGAGCAACGGGCGCGGGTCGCTTGCGGCGGCTGCCCGATAGGCTTGCTCTTCGTCGAAGCGAAGGCCGCGGACCGTTATCTTCGGCGCCGGTTCGAAGCGAATGTCGGCCCATGGCGGATCGGATAGTTTTGCGGTGTCGAGATAGAAACTGATGGCGTTTACGCCCGGTGTCGCGGGCTTTTTTGCTTTGACGCGCTCAGCAATGGCGATCAGGTCTGCGTCAGTGGCGCGCGCCGCCAGCCGCACGGCGACGGTCAAACCATCCCCAGAGCGATCCTCGCTAACGATCCGGTACGGCGGTAACCCATCGGCCGCGTGAACGGGATTGCCTGCGACGACGAGCAAGGCCGTTGCGATAAGAATCCTGATCATGATCTGTATCCCATCGCGGTCTTCGGGCCGCCGCAAAATATCGGCGCCCTAGGTCACTGCGACGGGTAGACTTTGAATGGTTAACAAAACCTTAAGCCCGGCCAAAACGCGCCAGCAAAATGATGGCTATTAAGGCGCCAGCGCGTTCGCGGCCGACGCCGGCGGCGCTTCGCTTGGATCATTTTCCAGTGCCTGGCGGGCAGCGCCGTCGCGGCCATAAATGTCGGGCCGGAACTGGACAACGCCGGTCTGCGGCTCGGCCCAGGCGGTGATGTAGCCGAAATGGACCGGCACCGGCCGCGTCAGATTAAGATCGAGCGCCTGCCCGGCGTCGAGCACCTGGCGCACATTCCCCGGCTGTTCCCAACCGGTTTCATAGCGCGCCAGCCATTCGGCGAGCTGGAACACGTCTTGCACCCGCACGCACCCGGCGCTGAACGGCCGCGAGCGCTGATCGAACAGGTTTTTCATCGGCGTGTCATGCATGTAGACGCCATGCTCGTTGGCCATGTCGAGCCGCACGAGGCCGAGCGCGTTCTTATCGCCAGGGTCCTGCTTGAATTTGTAGGTGTTCACCGCCGGCGAGAACCAGTCGATCGAGCGCCGATCGACCTCGGGGCCATTGACGCCGTTGAGCACGCGGATGCCCTCGTTCTCCAGATACTCCGGCTCTTTTTGCAGCCGCGGCACGAGATCGAGCATGGCGACGCTATCTGGCACGCGCCAGAACGGGAAGAAATTCAATGCCTTTATCACTGCGCGCACATCGGGCGTCTGGCGCTCGCTGCGACCGACGATAACGCGATGGCGCAATTGAACTTCGTGGCGCTCGACGGCTTCGAGTTGAAACGCTGGCACGTTGACGAAGATGTAGCGGTCCTCGATGCCGGTCATCATCGCCTGCAGCCGGTCGAAGTTGAGCTTAAGCTGATCGAGCCGCTCGTCGGCTGTGATGTTCAGCACCGCGTAAACCGATTGCTCGATGCGCCCGGTTGAGCGGATACCGTTGCGGCTCTGGAACCGCTTAACTCCGGCTTCCAATTCTGAGTCGAACGTCTGGCTGTCGTAATACTGACCCTTTGCCGGCAGGTCGCCGCTGATCCGCAAGCGCTTGCGCAGGATCGGCACGCGGGGGTCGTCATCGCCGGCGCGCATCATGCGGCCCGGCGGCACGAGCGGCCAGCCGCCGCTGGCGACGATCTTCTCATGGCTTTGGATTGCGCCGCCTATGGCGTCCAGCATGACGTCGCTGCGCCACGGCGTCGGATCGGGCCGCAAATCTTCGAGGACTTCAGGTTTGCGTTCGGGACGTTCGCTGTTTTGCCGCCGCTTGCCAGTGAAATCGGGTGCGCCGCCGCCCTGAATACTTTCCCACCAGTTGCCTTGAGCCGCTGCGGGCGAGAGAACGCCGGCGGCAAAGGGTGCAACGGTCATCGCCACTGCCAAAGCGACTGTTCTAACAACGGCTAGCATCGATTCCAAAACCGCCACGTCCCTCATTCCACCTTGTCAGCCCACAGTGATGGCTATCGCTTAAACGCCAAACGGTCCCGCTCGTTCCCGAACCCAATACCGCTGCCGCTGCGACCCCAAAAAACGACGCAGCTTTAGAGTCCCAGGTACCTCGACGGTTATGGCTAAAAGGTGGCCATTATCAGCCTTGGCACAATGCCGCTAGGCGGCAAAACGCAAGTCTGTGTTGCAGGCCGGTCGCGTAGCGCCCAGCGAATGGGCAATGGCAAAAAGTCGAGCGTGGCGCATCGGTCACGCCGCGCCAAAATGGTCGTAGCCTGTGCTACCAAACTCGATAGCTTGCCCCTCGCCGTTGAGGAAAACGATCCCCGGCGACGCGCTCAAAACACCCAATTGGGTTGTAGCCACCGCCGCCAGCGCCATGGCTTTTTCAAAGTCCGCAAGTTGATCCGGCGCAACTGCGAATAGCACTTCGTAGTCGTCGCCGCCCGAAATCGCGGCGTCGATCACGCGCGCATCGGCGGCAAGCGCGGCGCGCGCCGGCGGCGACAATGGCAATGCCGCAAGGGCAACGCGGATGCCGCACCCGCCTGCCAGCCGCGCCAGATCCTTCGCGAGCCCATCCGAAACGTCGAGCGCCGCCGAGGCATAGGCACGCAATACCGATGTCATCGCCAAGCGCGGACTCGGACGCAGATAGCGTCCGAGCAGGAAACTCCTGTCACCCTCGGTCAGCGCCGATCCATAGAGCGCGGAATCGCGATGTAGCGCGAGGCCGAGCGCCGAGTCGCCAAGCGTACCGGTCACAAAGACGTGGTCGCCGGCCTCAGCACCATGACGCGGCACAAACGAACCCCGCGGCAGCACGCCAATCGCCGTCACGCCGATCGACAGCGGTCCTGACGTGCGGTCCGTATCGCCGCCGATCAGGTGGCATCCGAACGCCGCCTGCGCGGAGGCAAGCCCACGCGCAAAATCCGCCATCCAGCTGCGCTCAGGCGGCGCTGGAAATGCCAGTGCCAGCGTATAGGCGAGCGGCTCGGCGCCCTTGGCGACGAGATCGGACACGTTGACCGCAATCGCCTTCCAGGCGATGTCGTCGGCACGGTCGGTGTCGAAAAAATGCACGCCTGCGACGATCGGGTCGGTCGACAGCACAAGATCGGTGCCGGGTTCCGGCGCAATCAGCGCCGCGTCATCGCTCAGACCCATCGCGCCCGGCGCCGCTCGCGTCAAGGGCGCGAGGTACGTTTGGATCAATTCGGTTTCGTTCTGGATACGCCTCGCCATAATCGAAATTCCACTGACTAATTCTGGCTCATGTCTTACGCCGGATATGGCCAGAAATGAAAATGCACGCGGCGCGCCGTCATTGGCTCCAGGCTATCCATCGATACCAGCACATGATAGCGCCCCGGCGGCACGGCAACCTTGGCAACGTCGCCGCTAATCCAGTTTCCAACTTCGACGCCGCCGTCCGTAACCTCGAATATCGCAGAAGTGATGGGAATTAATGGCGGGAACGCATCGACGGCCGGCACCTCAAAACCTGTTACCGAGATTTCAACCTCGGGCGCGACGCGGCCATTGTCGTCCCAGGCCGTCGCGACATTGATTTCGTTCTCTGTAACATTGACCAGCACGCCGCCAACGGCGAAATCGTGCAACGGTGATCCGGCCCGCACGAGGCTGATTTGGAAATGGCTGACATTGTGAACTTTGCGATGCAGGTCCTTGGTCACACCCGCTCCTTGCCCCGCTGAGCGCAGGGATTACGTCCCAGATTGCGCCGGCGGCCCGCGCTTGGCTTCGAACTCCGCCGCGCGGACCTTGCGGGCAATTTTGTCGAGCACGCCGTTGACGACGCGCGGCTCGTCGTCGGAAAAGAAGAAATGCGCGACGTTGACGTACTCGTTGATGACAACACGCACTGGCACATCGGCGCGGTCGATCAATTCGCACACCCCCGCCCGAAGCACGGCGCGCAAAATGGCGTCAACCCGCACCAGCCGCCATCCGGTCGCCAGCTGTTCGTCGACCAGCGGGTCGATATCGCGCTGCAGACGCAGGACGCCGCGCAAGATATCGGCGAAAAACAGCCGGTCTGCCCCTTGGATGGTCTCGTTCCGGCCCGCATCAGTAAATCGTTCACGCAAGAACTCGGCGATAACGTCGTTGAGGTCGGTACCGGCGAGATCCATCTGGTACAGCGCTTGAACGGCCGCGACGCGCGCCGCGGTGCGGGCAGAAACGGAATCAGGCTTTGGTTCGGGACTGGGCGTCTTCATGGCCCGAAAGCAACCCGATGATCGACAAATTTTTGCTTCAGCCAGATCATGCGCAAGCAGGCGCGCGCCGCATCGCCGCCCTTGCCGGCAGCGCCGCCCTCAGCCCGCGCGAGCGCCTGCGCTTCATTGTCGACGGTCAGCACACCGTTGCCGAAGGGAATGTTGTGGCCAATGACGGTCTCCATCAACCAGTGGTTCGTGTTGTTGCAAACGATATCGTAATGCGAGGTTTCACCACGAATAACACATCCGATGGCAATCACGCCGGCATAGCTTTGTGGCGCATCGCCACCCACAAGTCCGGCCTTGACAGCGGCCTGAAGCGCCTGCGGCAGTTCGAGCGCGCCCGTCACTTGGAATCGATCACCATGACTGCTGTACTGGCTAAGCACGCTCATGACGCCACTGATCAAGTGGTCGGTTACCACGTGATAATACGGCGCCTCAAGAATGAGAACGCGCGTATTGGACGTAAAGGCCATCAAATCCTCGAGCCGCGCGGTTCTGAGATTGGAATTTTCCGCCATTGCCGCTACTCGATCTTCCGGGTGCCGGTGATGCGCAGCCCGAAGGCTTCGAGACCGACGTAGACGTGCGCAGGCGATGTCGTCAGCAGCACCATATCCTTGATGCCGAGATCGGCGAGAATCTGCGAGCCGATCCCGATCTCAACCTGACGCCGCTCCTTCGAAGCGTCCGCCTTGCCCTGCGGTTCTGACTGCCGCAGCACCCAGTCCGACACCGACTTGGCGCGCAAATCGCGGATCAGCACGATGACGCCACGGCCTTCCTTGTCGATGGCACGCATCGATTGATCGACGGCCGTCCCGCCTGCAGCGCCACCGACACCTATCAAATCGTTCAAAACGTTGACGGCATGCACGCGGACCAGCACCGGCCCGCTCGCGTGAATATTGCCCTTGACGAGTGCTAGGTGTTCGGCCGGCTCGACAGTCGTTTCATAGACATGCAGATCGAACGCACCTGCCGACGCTGTCTCAATCCGCGTCTTGGCGACCGGCCTGACGATGCGGTCGTTTTTCAGCCGGTAGGCGATCAAATCCTCGATGGCGCCGATCTTCAGGCCATGCTGTTTCGCGAACGGCACGAGGTCGGGCATCCGCGCCATGGTGCCGTCGTCGTTCATGATTTCGCAAATGACGGCGGCGGGCAGCAAGCCGGCAAGCCGTGCCAGATCGACGGACGCTTCCGTATGTCCGGCCCGCACCAGCACGCCGCCCTCGCGCGCGACGAGCGGAAATACGTGACCGGGCGACACGATATCGCTGGCGCCCTTGGTCGGATCTATCGCGGTCGCGATCGTGCGGGCGCGGTCGAAAGCCGAAATGCCGGTCGAAATGCCTTCGCGTGCCTCGATCGACTGCGTGAACGCCGTGCGGTTGCGCGACGCGTTCGCCCGCACCATCGATTCAAGCCGCAACTCTTGCGCCCGCGCCTGCGTCAGCGTCAGGCAAATCAGCCCACGGCCATGCTTGGCCATGAAGTTGACGGCATCCGGCGTTGCCATCTGGGCCGGGATCACAAGGTCGCCCTCATTCTCGCGTTCTTCTGCATCGACGAGCACGACCATGCGGCCGTTCTGCATTGCCTCGACAATATCTTCGATTGGCGACAAGGCAGAGCCGGCTTTGACAACCTGCATTTGTGACGTGCCCTTCATTAGGCGCGGAACTCCATCAGGCGCGCCACGTAGCGCGCAAACACATCGACTTCGAGATTGACGGCGTCGCCAGGCGTTTTGACCCCCCAGGTCGTCACCGTCAAGCTGTGCGGGATCAGATTGACGCCAAAGCGGCCGCCCGACACCTCGTTGACCGTTAATGACGTGCCATCGAGCGCAACAGAGCCTTTGGGTGCGATATACCGCGCCAGGTGCTCGGGTGCTTCGAACAGAAAGCGTCGGCTCTCGCCGTCAGGCGTCACCGAAATGATTTTCGCAACACCATCGACATGACCGCTGACGACATGCCCGCCAAGCCGGTCGCTGACGCACAATGCCGGTTCGAGGTTGATGTGCCGCCCCGGCTTCCAGGCCCCGAGCGTCGTTTTCGACAGCGTTTCGTTCGAAACATCGACCTTGAAGATGCTGCCGTCGCCGCCGTTATCCGAATCCGGTTTGATCGACGTCACCGTCAAACACACGCCGTCGCAGCACATTGACGCGCCGGGCGCGATCATTGCGGCGGACAGTTTCGTGCGGATCGTGAAATGGCCGCGCTCGGCAGCGCGCACCTCGCCGATATCGCTAATAAGCCCGGTGAACATGACGTGACGTCCTTCCATTACCTGTTCTGTCATGGCTTGCGGGCAGGTGCCAGACGGGTGAACCGCCACAGCGTATCGGACCCAAGCCGTGTTTCTTCAAAAAGCGAGAGCGGAACATCACCCAGGCGCTCCGCAAGCGTCGCCATCGCGGTATTCGCGCAATGCCCCGCCATGTAGAGCGCGACTTCATCGACGAGCGACGCATCCGCGAAGGACCGCCACATCGCCGGTCCGCCCTCGACCAGAAGCCGCGTGATCCCGCGCGCGACCAACGCCTCCATCACCGCCGGCAGCCACAGTTTGCCAGCAACCTCGGCGACGCCGATGACCTCGGCACCTTTTTCGGCGAACGCGGCGCGGCGGCCTGGATCGGTGCTCTCGCCGCACACCAGCCACACGGGCACGCATCCGGCCGTCTTGATCAGTTGGCTAGCTGGCGGAATATCGAGATCGCGCGACAGTGCAACACGCACCGGCGAGCGCGGCGTCAATCCGGGCAAACGGCAGGTCAGCTTCGGATCGTCGTCGCGCACCGTTCCGGCGCCAACGAGGATCGCGTCGGCCTGAGCCCGCAAAAGCTGTCCGTGGGCGCGCGCCGTCTCTGCCGTCACCCATCGCGGTTGTCCCACCGCGCCTCGCGGCACAGTGCCTTCCGCTGCCGTTGCCATTTTGAGCGTCACGAACGGACGCCGTTCGGTCACCCGCACAATATGCCCGCGCGTGACCCAGCGCGCCTCGACGGCGCCAATGCCGCGATCAACA
The DNA here is from genome assembly GCA_031402935.1 of Hyphomicrobium sp. Classification (GTDB taxonomy): domain Bacteria; phylum Pseudomonadota; class Alphaproteobacteria; order Rhizobiales; family Hyphomicrobiaceae; genus Hyphomicrobium_B. Next base: position 44,933 of record JANNSR010000145.1, read on the forward strand.
ATGACGCCGGCCGCCCGGAGTTTATCCAACCCGCGCCCTGCAACGCGCGGATCGGGGTCTTCGATGGCAACGACGACACGCTTGATCCCTGCCGCAATGATCGCGTCTGCACACGGCCCCGTTTGGCCGTGGTGAGAGCACGGCTCCAGCGTCACATATAGCGTTGCGCCACGCGCTAGAGATCCGGCTGCAGCAATCGCAATTGTCTCGGCGTGCGGCCGCCCGCCCGGCGCTGTCACGGCCCGCGCTATCACGACACCCGCAGCCTCGTCCGCAATGACCGCCCCGACCGACGGATTGGGCGATGTCTGGCCAAGCCCCCGCCGCGCCATCGTCAATGCGATCGCCATCATGTGGGCGTCGAAAGCGATGCGGTCCTCAGTCGTCATTGGGCTTAGGTTTTCTTCTGGTTCGCCGCGTCGCTTGCGTCGTCCACGAATGGCTCCGGCGGCTCCCGGCCCACATCGGCCTCGCTCGCAAGTTCTCGCAAAACCGCCTGAAAATCGGCGGCATCTCTGAAATCACGGTAAACCGAGGCAAAGCGCACGTAGGCGACCGGGTCAAGCTCGCGCAATGCCGCGATGACAAGCTCGCCGATCTCAGCCGACGTGATCTCGGTTTCACCCGAACTTTCGAGCTGGCGCACCAGCCCCGTCACGAGCCGCTCGATGCGCTCGGGCTCGATGGGGCGCTTGCGCAACGCAACCTCGATCGAGCGCGAAAGCTTATCGCGGTTGAACGGCACTTTGCGGCCCGATTTCTTGACCACGACGAGATCGCGTAACTGCACACGTTCAAACGTCGTGAAGCGCCCGCCGCAATCGGCGCAGATGCGGCGCCGCCGGATCGCCGAATTTTCATCCGACGGCCGGCTGTCCTTGACTTGCGACTCTTC
>JANNSR010000146.1:0-31289 GCA_031402935.1 Hyphomicrobium sp.
GTACGAAGACTATTGCACTTGGTGTGAAGCCAAGAACAAGGAGCCTTCGGCGATGACGAGTTTCATGCGCGAGTTTTCAGAACTTGGCGTGAAGAAGGAAAAAATCGCAGGTCGCGTGCGTTACATTGGAATTGCACTCAAGTCCGATCTGGCACTCGAGGAGGCTACGAAACCGCCTCTCTACCGGGCCGACGCAGCCTAGCGCTGCTTCTTGGAAACGGAAGGGCCCCTCACGGGGCCCTTTTTGTTTTTGGGGGTGGTTTGGTCTGTGCAGGGCTATCCGGCGGGAGTACAACGGTTGCGCCACATGAGGCTAAATTTTTCGCATGGAGGCGACTATGCATAATCTATTCAAGTTCGCGCTTATACTTACATGCACGGCAACCGCGCTTGGAACGGGCGCACACGCGCAGACGCCGGATCAAAGGTCAGAATCGGAATGCAAGAAGTTCTGGCTGGAGGACTCTAAGCCGGCCAATTGGGACCGTTATTACGAATGCATCGGGAATGCGACCGCCAAAGTGCCGGAAGCAGATCCCGGCGGCGGTGGAATAATTATGAACGACGACCCGCTTGGTCGCCCGCCTTCGACCGCGCGTGTCCCTCCGGACGAACTTCACGGAGGCGCGCTTTGACGGCGAAGCAAGACTGCGCGCGGGGCACAGCAGCATGCTGGCAAGCGCGATTTCAAACCCATGAGTGACACGCCTTCCGGTTGGTTGGAGTGGATCCGCGCCGTCGCAAAGTTCGTGTTCGGGCTTCGCTTGCCGCTGGGCAATGCTGCCATGCTCGCGATCCTGCTTGGCATCCCGCAGATCGTCGAACTCGGCGATGCGTACACGGTCGTAGAATTGCCGTTGCGCTTCGCGCTGAGCTGGACGGCGGCGTTGATGTATCTTGCCGCTTTCCGCGAAGTTTTCATGAGTCGACGCGCGCCGGTCTATTTCGGGCCGAAGCCCGGCGCATATCGCCTGCAAGCGCTTGCCGTGTGGCTGACGCTAGGGCTCGCGGGTGGAGCGCCGATGCTGTTCAACGCCGCGCTCTGGTCGAGGGGGCTCGACGGCCGGCTTTCCGCCGGCCTGTGCGTGCTGATGCCGGTCGCGGCGGCAGTAATGCTGTGGCTGACCAGCTCGGCGAAAGCCGCCGAACGCCCGCGCCGGCGGACACTGAAGCTTGAAATCCGCGAATTCCTGACGCTGGTGTTCGGTGCCCTTGTATTCGCGGCAATGACCTGGGCGGTCCTCAACGACGGCGCAACATTCGCGCGTACGGTCGGGCCCGTGACGCTGCTCTTTGTGTTTCTGTCGCTTGTGCTGCTCGTATTGAGTCCGATTGAGTTTCTGCTTAACAAGCTTTCCATTCCGGCATACACGCTGCTACTCCTTGCGACGCTGTGGGGCGGCTACACGTCGTCGGGAGGCGATAATCTCGTGCGCCGGCTCGAAGGTGGCACCCCGCTGCCGCAGCAAAAAGCCGGCACCGATCCGATCGGCAAAGTGTTTGCGGACTGGCTGGCGTGCCGCAGAGACTTTGCGGGCTATCTCGCGCGCAAGGAGCCCTATCCGGTCTTCGTCATTGCGGCGGAAGGTGGGGGAACCTATGCGGCGATCCACGCCAACGCCGTCCTCTCAAAGCTGCAAGCGGCCAATCCAAAATTTGCCGAGCATGTCTTCATGGTCAGCGGGGTCTCAGGCGGGTCGATGGGCGCAGCAGCGTTCTCGGCGGCAATGTCTTTGAGACCACAACAGCCTCGGCCCGCATCCTGTGCTGTTCCCGAGACGGGTGAGGAGAGGCCGCACGGCATCCCAGTCACCGACAGTCAGGCCATGGACATCGCCAGGCAGGTCGCAAGCGCCGATCACCTCGCACCGGTCGCAGGCGCCACGCTGTTTCCCAATTTCCTGCAACTCTACATGCCGCGTGACGCGCCTTCGCTCGACCGCGCGCGCTGGTTCGAATTCGGACTGGAAGAGTCGTGGTCCCAAGCCGTCAGGCTGCGTTTCAAGAGTGATGGGATACCCAATCCTTTCGCCAAGGATTATTTCGCGTTCTGGTCTCCTGGTGCGTCGTTTCCAGGTCTCGTGTTCAACGTTGTCGACGCGGTTGCTGGCTCACCAATGATTATTGCGCCCTTCGGGCCGTTGCCGACGCGCGAAAAGAGCGCCCGGGCGGTCGCGGTCGTTCAGGTCCAGGCGAATGCGGTGCGCACGCCGCTCGAGTTGTCGGAGGACAGCCAGCGCACCATTGCCCTCAGCACGGCAGTAGGCATGAGTGCGAGATTTCCGTATGTATTCGGCCCGGCAGCCATCCGCTTGACGGCGGCCGGCAGTAAAAATGAGCTGTTCAGTCACTTCGTCGATGGCGGTTACTACGACGCGACCGGCATCAACGTTGCCGCCCTGATCCACGCACATCTTTCAGAGGCTGCGGCCGCGATCAACGCGCGCATTCCCAACGCCGCGCCGCCAGGGGTTTTCGCGGTCTATCTGATCAACATCGGCGCCTATACTCCCCTCGACGCGTTCAAAGCTCAAACGACGTACGGCGGTCTCGCGTTTCCAATCCTGGCCCTCAACAACACGCGGGCGGCGCGGGCACGCAATACGCAAGTGGCTTTACGCATTAGCGGCATCCCGCGCCTCGACTTCAAGCTGGCGCCGGATAAAGCCGAATTCCCGCTTGGCCTGTACGTCGGCCAGGCAACGGCCAACCGTATCGAAAAGCGTGTTGGCTCAACCGAGCTTTGCCGCGACCCTTTCCGAGGCAAGGCACTTAAACCGCTGCCTCCAGGTGTGGTAGAGGCCGACACGTTTGCGACAGAAGCCGACGTCGTCGCGCACAACTCGTGCAATATCGAATTCGTCAGTTCGCTTTTGAGTCGGGCGCAGGCGCCGTCCAATTAGACGGGGCCACACGTCTCAAGCCGCCCCAGCCAACCCCGCCGCAAACCTTGCCGCCACACACAGCGCCGAAGCCGCCGTCGCCAGCGCCGCGCGCGAATTCAAAATCTGCGTGCGATTGAATGAAACCACGAGACGGTTGAGGTCGTGATAGTCGACCTCCTCGTGTTTCTCAACGCGGCGGATGACCGAGCGGCTCGCCATCCACCAGAACCATGCAGCCGCCAGCGCGGACAGCATCGCGGCAACATCGAGCATGAGGATCATGCGGCGTCTCCCGCAACCCCCGCCACCTTCAGCGCAAACGCATAATTCAGCGCCGTATCCTTCAGGCTATCGAACCGCCCCGAAGCGCCGCCGTGGCCTGCACCCATGTTGGTTTTGAGCAGCACCAAATTATCGCTGGTATTCCGCTCGCGCAACTTCGCGATCCACTTGGCCGGCTCCCAATACGTGACGCGCGGGTCTGTCAGCCCTGCCAGCGCTAAGATATGCGGATAGGGCCTCGCCTCGACGTTGTCATAGGGCGAATAGCTCTTGATCCATTGGAACTGTTCCGCGTTTTCCAGCGGGTTGCCCCACTCGGGCCACTCGGGCGGCGTCAGCGGCAGGTCTTTATCCAGCATCGTGTTTAAAACGTCGACGAATGGCACGTCCGCGATGACGGCCAGGAACAAATCCGGCGCGCGGTTGGCGATGGCGCCCATCAGCATGCCGCCCGCCGAACCGCCGTTGGCAACAATGCGGCCGCGCTGCGTGAAGCCTTCCGCCACGAGAAACTCCCCCGCTGCGATGAAGTCCGAAAACGTGTTCGGCTTCTTTTGCATGCGTCCCTGCGTGTACCAGTTATAGCCCTTGTCCTTGCCGCCGCGAATGTGGGCGATCGCAAAAATAAAGCCGCGGTTGACGAGGCTGAGGCGCCCAGTCGAGAACGCCGCCGGCATCGAAATGCCGTAGGCGCCGTAGCCGTAGAGCAGCAGCGGCGCGGTGCCATCGAGCGGCGTTGCCTTGTGATAGAGCAGCGTCACCGGTACCAATTCGCCGTCGCTCGCAGGCGCCAGCAGGCGGCGGGTCACGTAATCGGACGGCGTATGCCCGCTCGGCACTTCCTGGCGTTTGCGAAGTGAGCGTTCGCGCGTCGCCATGTCGTAGTCGTAGGTTTCCGCCGGCGTCGTCATCGACGAATACGTGAATCGGACGCGCGTCGTCTCGAACTCGAAGCCGCTGCTCATACCAAGCGCGTAGGCTTCCTCGTCAAAAGCGATTCTATGCTCCTCGCCGTCGGAAAAGCGCGTGACGACGATGCGCGGCAGGCTGTCCTCGCGTTCAAGGCGAGCCATGAACTTCTCGAACACCGCAACCTCGATGATCAGGCGCCCCGGCTTGTGCGCCACGATCTCGCGCCAGTTGGCCATGCCCGGGTTTTCGACCGGGGCCTCAATGATGCGGAAATCTTCTGCGTTAATCGAATTGGTCGTGATGATCAACTTGTCGCCATGGTGCTCGACGCCGTACTGATGGCCGGCCACGCGCTTTTCCACCAGCCGCGGCGGCGTCGCGGGTGCATCCGCATCGATCAAATGCACTTCGCTGGTCTCATGGTCGTGAATATCGATCAGGATATACTTGCGCGACTGCGTCGCCGACATGCCGACGAAAAAGCCAGGGTCGGATTCCGAATAGACGAGGACGTCGTCTGATGCCGCCGTGCCAATCTTATGGCGATAGACGTCGCGCGGGCGCTGGTTGTCGTCGACCTTGACGTAGAAAAAGGTCTGGCCGTCACGGGCCCAAATGATGTCGCTGCGGGTATCGGGAATCTCATCGTCCAGCGTGCCGCCGGTCGCGAGGTCGCGGACGCGGATGGTGTAGAGTTCGGAGCCCTTGTCGTCCGTGGCGTAGGCGAGCAGCTTGTGGTCGCCCGAGTGCGACGCGCCGCCGAGGCTCCAATATTTTTTCCCCGCCGCCTCCGCATTGCCGTCAAGCAGGACGTCCGCGTCGTCGGCCGAGCCGCCGCGCGCCATCCGGCACAACTGGGCGTATTGTCCGCCTTTGACGAAGCGCGGGAAGTACTCATAGTTACCATGCGGCTGCGGCACCTGCCGGTCGTCCTCCTTCAGCCGCGCTTTCATTTCGGCAAACAGCGTCTCCTGCAGCGCTTCAGTCCCGGCCAATTCCGCCGCCGTGTAGGCGTTTTCCGCCTCGAGGTGGGCGCGGATATCAGCATCGAGCAGGTCGGGCTTGCGCATGACCTCTTGCCAGTTGGCAGCCCGCAGCCAGCCGTAGTCGTCAACCAGCGTCACGCCATGATGCACCGACGTGACGGCCAAGCGTTTGGCGCGCGGGGCCTTGGGACTGGTGGATAATGCGTCGCCGGTCATGGTCTGATGCATCCTTTGGGTCTTGGACTTTGGCGCCTGGCCTCCCGGAATCGACTTCGAGGCGGCCGCTTGCAGGCGTGTGCCCGGCACGGGGGAGGCGTTACATCGGGCTTGCGCCGCGACGCGTCAACCGCCGTTCCCTGCGCAAGCAACGGCACTCCCTCGAAGCTTTACCGATAGAATGAACTGACATCGCCGGCGTATTGACACGGATACTCAAATGTTGTCCTAAGTTCTCTGTTCGCTATTCAAATAGACTCTACTATTCCTTCCGCGTCTGCTGCATTCCCAACACCACTGACGGCTCGTTAGTCTGCCAATCTCAAGTTATTTGTAGTCTAAGCGGCCGCTTAACTCCGCATGCGGCTCGAGAAACGGAATTTCGCCCAAAGGAAGCCTCGATGGACAGTTCCGCGCCCCCCGAATTGGTGACGATTACAGCGACGATCGTCGCCGCTTACGTCAGCAACAATTCGATTTCTTCGAGCGATCTGCCGGGACTGATCGCCGACACCCATGCCGCGTTGAGCCGTGCCGCTGGCCGGGCGGCAGCACCAGCCGAACGCGAAGAAGCGAAGCCGAAAGTCGCCATCAAAAAATCGGTCATGCCGGATTTCATTATCTGTCTCGAGGACGGCAAGAAGTTCAAATCCCTCAAGCGCCACATCCGCACCCACTACAACCTGTCGCCGGAAGAATACCGCGAGAAGTGGGGCCTGCCTCACGATTATCCGATGGTGGCGCCGAACTATGCCCAGGCGCGTTCCAACCTCGCCAAGAAAATGGGCCTCGGCATGCGGCGCGAGAAGTAGCGCCGCCGTCACAGTCTTTGTTTGGTTAGGCGAGGCGCGTTGCGGTCGGCACGCAGTGCGTCGCATTCGATGCGCCAGGCGCGGTGCAGAGCCGCGTGGCGGCTGAGATCATAGGCCCAATGGCCGCTCTGCCCGCGCACGCGTTCGGCCCGCAAGGCCCGCTCCAACAGTGAGACGAGCCGCCGGCGGCCGTCGAGCGAACCATCGCCGATGTCAGCCGGCCACAGCGGCAGCAGACGCGATAGTTCCCGCGTCCGGTGCTCTCCGTCGCGATAGCCGGTAGGGCCGCCTGGCGGCTCAAAGCCGTGATGAGAGAATATTTTCATGAGGCCAAGCATGAGCGCGGCGCAGCTGGCGGGGATAACTTTCCGGCGATTTTCGCCGCGCCCAGCGCGTTAAGGTGAATGCGCTTCGGGGCGCTGAAAAAAAGTTATCCCCGCTCTTCACGCTTAGCGGATGATTTGCGCTGCCGCCCGTTCAACAGGAGTACGCTTCACCCATGCCGCTCATGTCACCCGTGCCCATGACTGGACTGAATATTGCAAACCCCCTCAGAAGCATCAGGTCCCGCATCATGCTTAACATCGCGCATCCGCGTGCTCTCGAAGCTCGATACGCCAACCGCAACAATGTCCTCGACGTCTCTGATCCCGGACTGCGCGGTCAATCCCGCGCGGCCATCGAACTCGCCGTGGTGCATGTCTTCGGGGTCGAGCACAAAGCGCTCGGCCACGTCACCCGCGGTGCGGCACAGACCGCACTCGCCCGGCAGGTTGCCATGTATCTCGCCCATGTCGCCTGCGGTCTGACGCTGACCGACGCGGGACGCCTGTTCGACCGCGATCGCACAACCGTCGCCTATGCCTGCCTGATTGTTGAGGACCGGCGCGACGATCCGCTGTTTGACCGTGCGCTCGACCTTCTCGGCTGGGCCGTTCCGGCGATGGTTCTCAGGCCGTCGCACGTCACCCCGAAACACTAGCGCCGGGATAACAACATGTCAGACCACAAACCGGCGCCGCCGCTCGAGCGGCAGGCCGACTACGGCGAACGCGTGCCGCCCGGCCGCAACCTCGACGATAGCCCGCTGGCGTGGCTGGCGCGCCGCAAGGACAAAGACGGCACGCCGATGATCTCGGAGGCCGAGTTCAAGGCAGGCGAGCGGCTGCGGGAAGACTTCACGTTTGCGCAGATGGCCCCAAATGTCACCGCTAACTGGTCGCTGCTCTTGAGCGAGGGCAGTGGCAAAAACGGCTCGCCAGATCATGGCGCCCAGTTGAGCGACAACGTCCACGCCGCGCGTGAGCGCGTGCGCCGCGCCCTCAAAGCTGCCGGACCGGAAATGGCCGATGTCCTGATCGATGTCTGCTGCTTTTTGCAGGGGCTCGAAATGATCGAACGCCGCCACCGCTGGCCGCAGCGTCGGGCAAACATTTCCTGCGCATCGCGCTGCGCCAGCTTGCCCGCCACTACGGCATCCTCAGCGACGCTGATCCGCGCATCGCGGCGCCGCGCCGGATCAATCACTGGGGCGCAGATGACTATCGGCCAAAGTCCAGTGACGATGTTTAAAATGAAACGGGGCCTCACCATTTTCGCAAAGGTGAGACCCCGTGACGACGCCATCAATGCCAATCTCGAACTTAGCCGTTGCCGCCACCAAGCGGCGGCAGCTTGCTGACTTCATCCGACGTCAGCGATAGCTTCACGCTGGCGCCGCCGCTCGCGATCCTGTCTCCCGGCACGGCGACGATGCCTTGCTTGCCGCCGGTCATGACGTGGATTTCGCTAACCGCTCCGGACGCGCCTGTGCGCACGCGATTGATCTTGCCGACCTGCTTGCCGTCAGCGCCGACAACGACCGCGCCCAGCGCTAAATCGCCAGCTTTCGGTGCAGCAGCCGGTGCCGCCTCAGCCGCAGCTTCAGGTGCCGCGTCAGCAGCTGGCGCTGCCTCTACAGCTTCTGCGGCGGGTGCCTCGGCGGCAGGCTTTGCCGCTTCAACGGGCGCCACCTTCACGGCCGGCGCAACGGCAGGAGCGGCTGTTGCAGGAGCCGGTGCAGCAGGTACTGCTGCCGGTTCTGCGGCGATTGCCGCAAGTGTGCTGACGCCAGCCGCAGCAATGGCCGCGACAAAGGTGCCAGATAATCTGCCAGTCATTCTGATTGCATTCGAAGTCATTTGATCCATCTCCAAAGAGGGCCTCACTCTGTGTTCCCGGAAGTAGGGAGGGTTTGGCATCCAACAAGATGCGGGCCGCATCGTGATTGGCTGATGCGGCCCGCGGTCACGGGTGTGGATGATTGCGAGCGACGACGGTATAGCGCCGCGCTAGCTCTTTTTCTCCGCGAGTGCCGGCAGCTTGCCGACCTCATCGACGGTCATCGCCACTTGGACGGTCTGCCCGCCCTTGGCGATTTTGCCGCCAGGGATGACGACGACCTTGCCGCCAAATCCCAGCAATCCGCCGGTCTTGACGTGGATCTCTTCAATCGCGCCGCCAGGATCCGACTTCACGCCCTTGATCTCGCCGATCTTCTGCCCATCCGAGCCGAAGACGGCTGTGCCGATGGTCACATCCTTGATCGTTGCGGGGGTACCCGTGCCAGCACTCTTTCCTGGCAGCGCTGCGGCTGGCGGAGAGACCTTGCTGTCACCGGATGGCGCCGCCGATGGTGCTGCACCGCCGCCACCCGCCCGCGGCAGGTCTTCGTCCATATCGGTTGCCGGCGGAACCGGCTTGACCTGACCAGGCGCCGCGGGGGCTGGGGCTGGGGCAGGGGATTGCGCGTGCGCCACGACGGCGAGAAGAGCCGGCGCCGCCGCTAAGACGGTCGATAAGCCCATCAGTCGGACGATTTTGAGAGTATTCATTCTTGAAACTCCTTTTCCTTCCTCATGCGGGATCCGAGAAACCCGACCGGGTTATCCCCAGCCGGAAAGCACTCAAGCCCATCGGAGAAATGGTGCTAGGATTCTGATCTGACTAGGGAATCCCGTTCACGTCTGCGCGAGACACATTATTCACAGTTCCGCGATTGCCGCGTTTGTGCCGCAATTGGGCGAAGGCGGAAGTGCCGCCAAAGATGCGCCCGCGCCACATCGCTGTGGCACCTCGGTTTGCGGTTCAAATTGCGTTTGAGAAAATCGCACGCACGCACGCACACGCACGCCAAAGTGCGGACGACATAGAGTGCAAAGGCACCGATTGGCCGCTCGGCCTTACCGGTTCAGCGCCAGCACAAGCGCGCGTGGGTTGTTGCCGTTCTCGGAAATGTAGTTCTGGAACAGATTGTCGAGGAACGACGTCATCCAGAAACCAACGACCTGAGCGTCGCGCACCTTGTAGCTCTGGCCCGAGCGCACGAGCTTCCAGCGGATGTCATAGGTTTCGCCAGTGCGCAGTGTGATCGTCGTATCGACGCTGGCGCTGCCGGCACCTTCGCCGCTCTGTCCTGTGACCACTGATTTCGCGACCGGATATTTCGGCCCTTCCTTAGCGGCGTATTTCGAAATGAAGTTGATCATGCCGTTGTAATAGGCGGGCCGCTCGGTCTTCGGCAGGGTGCGCGCATGGGGCCCAAGGGCGGTCAGGCCGATCGATGGCACGTCCATGTGCTTGCGAAGCACGTTGTTGAAGGCCGAGACAGAGCCTGAGCGCTGAGCCGCAATCAGGTCGTTCGTGACCCGCTGCATGTAATTGGCCGGCGCCTCGGCGCGCGCTGCACTACCTGCGAACATCACTGCTGCAACGGCCAACACCGGCAAAATCGCGCCGCGCAAGCACACAGCTGAAAAAATCTGTCGAACCATCATCACGCGCCGAACTCCCTCAGCCTTACCGAGCCCAAGGCTCGACATTCCAACACTCTCAAATTCGCCAAGGACTGTGCAACCTAGAACGGCCCCAATCAAGTCTAGGCGGCGACAATGACACCCGAAACGCGTCAAAACCATGCCCGGTGGTCACGCGGCCACAGGCAATAACTGCCGGTCATTTGTGGCAGATTCGCGCTTTTTCCGCAGCCGGTAGAGATCTCCCGCCGGAACCGTTGGGTGCCCGACCAGCCGCGCCATCCGCTGCACCTCGGCGTCCGTGATATGCTCTGCGACGAGCAGAAGCACGGATTTCGTGCTGTCGGGATGGACAAGGATCAGTTCATGCCGCGTGCCCGACAGTGAGGCGCGCACGTGGTGGGTAACGCCAGAGTACGACGCGAGGGGTGCGCTCCACGCGCCACCACCGAACGTCCGGCTGTCGCGGACGGCAACCTGTTCGCTAGTGATTTCAACGTCCCGGTGCCACGTCAGACGCTGATAGAGCGCCTTGAGCGGCCAACCGAAAAGCGCGAGCCAGAACAGTAACGCGGCCGCGAATTGGAAGGCGGCCACGGGTTGCGTCAGGATCGCTGCCCTGATCTCTGGCGAAGCCAGCGCATAAACCGCCAGCGCTAGTTGCGGCATGACAATGACTGCCGCCAGCAATGCCAGACCGGCGAGCCGAATAAAGCTCGAGGACTGCGACGACCCTTGCGCCGAACGAAGCGGTAAAGCCCCGTTGTTGCTGGCGACGTCGACACACTCAAAGGCCCCTGGCCGCATCATCATCATCCGCTTTTGTGCAATTGGGAGGAAGACAGACGATAGAACCGCGATCGCTAACGGCGAGTTAAGTGGTGTGCCGGCGGTGGCCGCCCGTTAGGAATCCAGGAACCACCACAACGCGATGCGCTGTGGATTGGACGAGTTCAGACTTGACATATAAAGATATCTTTATATGTTACGGGCATGGATTCTTCGGCCAACCTCACGACCGGCAACCTCGTCACCGCCCTCAAGGCGGCGGCCGAGCCGACACGGCTGCGCATCCTGCTGCTGCTGGCGGCCGGCGAGTTGAACGTCAAGGACCTGACGCTGATCCTCGGACAAAGCCAGCCGCGCATCAGCCGGCATCTGAAACTCATGTCGGAATCTGGTCTGGTCGAGCGCTTCCGCGAAGGCAGCTGGGTCTATTTCCATATTTCCGATCGCTCGGCCGGCGGCCGCTTGGCGTTGCGCCTTGTCGCCGATGTCGATCAATCGGACGCCGCCGTCCGCCGCGACCGTGACCGCGCCGACGCCTTGAAGCGCGAGCGCGAAACGGCGGCGCAAAGTTTCTTCGAAGCCAACGCCGCCAACTGGGACCGCATCCGCGCGCTCCACGTTGCCGAGGACGACGTCGAGACCGCAATGGCCGACGCGCTTGGCGCCGGACCGTTCGCCTTTTTCGTCGATCTCGGTACCGGCACCGGCCGCACCCTCGATTTGTTCGCCGCCCGTTACGCCCGCGGTCTTGGCATCGACGTCAACCAAGCCATGCTCGCCTACGCCCGCGCCAACCTCGCCCGCAACGGCCGCACCCACGCCCAGGTCCGCCACGGCGACATCTACGCCCTGTCGCTCGCCGACCGGCAGGCCGACGCGATTGTCATGCATCAGGTGCTGCATTTCCTGTCCGATCCGGCGCTTGCCATCCGCGAGGCGGCACGCACTTTGGCGCCCGGCGGCAGAATTCTGATCGTCGATTTCGCGCCCCATACCCTTGAGTTCCTGCGCGAGACGCAAGCTCATGAGCGTCTCGGTTTTGCCCACGATCAGGTGTCGCATTGGCTGCGCGATGCCGGTCTCACACCAAAAATCGTCCGCGACCTGGTGCCGAAAGCCGAGCAGGCGGGCGATCGGCTGACCGTGACGCTGTGGCTCGCCGAACGCCCGGTCCTATCCCGTTCGGGTCTGGTCAGGCCGCCGCAAACCATTGAGAAACGAGAGGAGGCCCGCTGATGGCAAACCCCAACGAGCGCAAGAGCCGCCTGCTCGGCGCCGGCGACATCGTCGTCAGCTTCGAGTTCTTCCCGCCGAAGACCGACAAGATGGAGGAGACGTTGTGGTCGTCGATCACGCGCCTCGCGCCGCTGAGGCCCGAGTTCGTCTCGGTCACCTACGGCGCCGGTGGTTCGACGCGCGAGCGGACGCACGCCACCGTCACGCGCATCATCCGCGAAACCGACATGCGGCCGGCAGCCCACCTCACCTGCGTCAACGCCACCAAGGACGAGGTGAACGCCGTCGCGAAAGCTTATTGGGATGCCGGCATCCGCCACATCGTTGCACTACGCGGCGATCCGGCCGAGGGACCGGGCACGAAATACGTGCCGCATCCGGGCGGATACCAAAACGCCGCCGATCTCGTCGATGGCCTCAAACGCATCGCCGCGTTTGAAATTTCCGTCGCTGGATACCCCGAAAAACATCCCGAGAGTGCATCCCTCGACGCCGACATCGACAACCTCAAGGCCAAGGTCGATGCCGGTGCCGATCGCATCATCACCCAGTTCGGTTTCGATAACGCGCATTTCCTGCGCTACCTCGAACGCGCCCGCGCCGCCGGCATCTGGGTGCCGATCATGCCGGGCATCGTGCCAATCCATAACTTCAAGCAAGTTGCCGGATTCGCCAGCCGTGCGGGTGCCAGCGTGCCGTCATGGCTGGCGCGCCGTTTCGAGGGCCTCGATGCCGACCCGACGACAACGCACCTCGTCGCTGCTGCGGCCGCGACAGAGCAGGTCATGGATCTCGTCGACGAGGGGATCAAGAAATTCCACTTCTATTCGCTGAACCGCGCCGATCTCGTCTACGCCATCTGCCATCTGCTGGGGCTGCGCCCGCTGCGCGCCGCCAAGGCCGATGCCGCGTAAGAGGGATGGCGAGAAGTGGAGGGGGAACCTTCGGGACCATGCGCGGCACGGGGGGAGACAGCCGGTCCCGGTGGGGCAGGCTCAACCCCTCCTGCAATGTTGGTCGCCGTGACGAGAGAAATGGTTCAACGGCGCCAATGAAAAGAAACGTAGGTTGGGTTAGGCCGCAATCCGGCGCTTCCGGCCGGCTCGACGAAGGAGAGTCGGAAGCGCCAAAAAGAGTGCAGCCGTAACCCAACAATCAAGACCGGAGAACATCGCAACCTATTTGTTGGGTTACGCGCGGGATTGGAAAATGAGTTTCGCACTCGAAAATCCGGCCCGCGCTCTACCCAACCTACAAGTGAGATTTGAGATGACTCGAAAACCAAGCTGGGCCGCACTCGAAAAGGCCGCGAATGATCGCATTCTGATTATCGACGGCGCCATGGGAACCATGATCCAGCGGCACAAGCCGACGGAAGAGACCTATCGCGGCGTGCGCTTCAAGGACTGGAAACAGGACGTCAAAGGCAACAACGAACTGCTATCGATTTCGCAGCCTGCGATCATCCACGACATCCACGATCAGTATTTCGCCGCCGGTGCAGACATCGCCGAAACCAATACGTTCGGCGCGCAAGTGATCTCGCAGGCCGACTACGGCATGCAGGCGCTGAGCCATGAAATGAATGTCGCCAGCGCCAAACTCGCGCGCCAGGCCGCCGACACCTGGACCAAGAAAACGCCGGACAAACCGCGCTTCGTCGCCGGCGCCGTTGGCCCGACCAACCGCACGGCGTCGATATCCCCCGACGTCAACGATCCCGGTTTCCGCAACGTAAACTTTGATGAGTTGCGCGCCGCTTACAAAGACCAGGTCAAGGGCCTGATCGAGGGCGGCGCCGACATCATCATCATCGAAACCATCTTCGACACGCTGAACGCCAAGGCAGCCGGGTTCGCAACGCTCGAGGCCTATGATGAAACCGGCGTTGAGCTGCCGATCATGATTTCGGGCACCATCACCGACCGTTCGGGCCGCACGCTGTCGGGCCAGACGGCGGAAGCCTTCTGGTATTCGATGCGGCACCTGAAGCCATTCTCGATCGGGCTCAACTGTGCGCTTGGCGCCGAACTCATGCGGCCATATATCGCCGACCTCGCCCACATCGCCGACGTCCGCATCTCGGCCTATCCGAACGCCGGTTTGCCGAACGCCATGGGCGAATATGACGAGACCGGGCACGAAATGGCCTGCAAGGTCGAGCCGTGGTTTGGCGACGGGCTGATCAACATCATCGGCGGCTGCTGCGGCTCGACGCCCGATCACATCCACCACATCGCCGAGCACGCCGCGAAACACAAACCCCGCGCGCTGCCAATAATCGAACCCAAAATGCGCCTCTCCGGCCTCGAGCCGTTTGTGGCTGGATAAGCAATCGCAGTCCCATCATGGAGACCACCTCATGAACCTTCCACTTTTGATGCTACTTTTGATTGCCTCACTTATTTTTTTTCCGAAGGTGGGCCTCCGCGATTTCTTGCCGGCCGAGACTTTGGACAAGGTCGCAATTGTGCTTATCGCTTTGTTGCTTGAACGCCAGCAGCGGATTGAAGCTACACTCGACAGGATGGTCAAAGATGGGAATTAATTTGTTTGCGAGTTGGATAGCCATTTTCTGCTGATGCGAAAAAGTCCGAATGCCACGCTTAGCAGCGCTACTTCGGTCAAGTGGCGAAGATGGTGACGAGACTTTCCTCTCCCTTGGGGAGAGGATTTCGCGAAGCGACAGGTGAGGGGCTTTGACTGATTGTGATTGGTGATCGCCATGACGGACCGACTGACACAAACTGCACGCGGATTGCGGCAGCGACAGACACCAGAGGAACGGAAGTTATGGGCGCGTCTGCGCGACCGGAGATTAAACGGACTGAAGTTCCGCAGGCAAGCGCCGTGCGGGCGGTTCATTGCAGATTTTCTGTGCGAGGAAGCTTATCTCATTGTCGAACTCGATGGATCGCAACATGCTGAACCAGCCAATGTGCTGGGAGATCGCGCAAGAACTGCGCAGCTCGAAGCGCTCGGCTATCAAGTCATTCGGGTCTGGAATATCGATATCAAAACGAATATCAGCGGTGTGCTTGATGGAATACTCGCCACTGCCACGCTGCGTCTAAGCCCCTCATCCGCCCCTTCGGGGCACCTTCTCCCAAAGAAAGAAGGAATCGCCCCCAAGGAAACCAAACAATGACCACTACCAACTTAGCAGACCAACCGCCCCGCAGCTCCGCCGCGACCACCTTCATCAACGTCGGCGAGCGCACCAACGTCACCGGCTCGGCAAAGTTTCGCAAGCTGATCGAGCAAAACGATTACGCGGCCGCCGTCACGGTTGCGCGCCAGCAGGTCGAAGCCGGCGCCCAGATCATCGACGTCAACATGGACGAAGGCCTGCTCGATTCCGAGAAAGCCATGCACACGTTCTTGAACCTCGTCGCCGCCGAACCGGATATTTCGCGGGTTCCGGTGATGATCGATAGTTCCAAATGGAGCGTCATCGAAGCCGGGCTCAAGTGCGTGCAGGGCAAGGCCATCGTCAACTCGATCTCGATGAAGGAGGGCGAGGAGAGCTTCCTCGAACACGCCAAGAAGGTTTTGCGCTACGGCGCCGCCGTCGTCGTCATGGCCTTCGATGAGCAGGGCCAGGCCGACACCACCGAACGCAAGGTCGCGATCTGCGAACGCGCCTACAAACTCTTGACGGAAAAAGTCGGCTTTCCGCCCGAGGACATCATATTCGATCCCAATATCTTCGCGGTTGCGACCGGCATCGAGGAGCACAACGGCTACGGCATCGCCTTCATCGAGGCGACGCGCAGAATCAAAGAAAAAATGCCGCTGGTGCACATCTCGGGCGGCGTCTCGAACCTGTCGTTCTCGTTCCGCGGCAACGAGCCCGTGCGCGAGGCCATGCATTCCGTGTTCCTGTATCACGCGATCCAGGCCGGCATGGACATGGGCATCGTGAACGCCGGCCAGCTCGCGCTCTATGACGATATTCCAACTGAGCTGCGCGAGATTTGCGAAGATGTGATCCTCAACCGCCGCGCAGACGCCACCGACCGCCTGCTCGATGCCGCACCCCGCTACAAAGGCGACGGTAGCGGTGCGAAGGCGAAAGAAAAGGATCTGTCGTGGCGCGAAGGCTCCGTCGAAAACCGCCTGACACACAGTCTCGTCCACGGCATTACAGATTTCATCGAGGCGGATACCGAAGAAGCGCGCCAGAAGCTCCCCAAGCCGCTGCACGTCATTGAAGGCCCGTTGATGGCCGGTATGAACGTTGTCGGCGACCTGTTCGGCGCCGGCAAGATGTTCCTGCCGCAGGTTGTCAAAAGCGCGCGCGTGATGAAGCAGGCCGTCGCCTATCTGCAACCGTTCCTCGAAGCCGAGAAGAAAGCGTCGGGTCTAGAGTCGCGTCCCTCTGCCGGAAAAATCCTGATGGCGACCGTCAAGGGCGACGTCCACGACATCGGCAAAAACATCGTCGGCGTCGTGCTCCAGTGCAACAACTACGAGGTCATCGATCTCGGCGTCATGGTGCCGGCGGCCAAAATTCTCGCAACCGCAAAGCGCGAGAACGTCGACATCATCGGCTTGTCGGGCCTGATCACGCCGAGCCTCGACGAGATGTGTTTCGTCGCGGCCGAGATGGAGCGCGAAGGCTTTTCCTGCCCGCTGCTGATCGGCGGCGCCACGACGAGCAAGGTTCATACCGCCGTCAAGATCAACCCGAATTATCACGCTGGCCAAGCCGTCTACGTGCTTGACGCCAGCCGCGCCGTCGGCGTCGTCTCGAACTTGTTGTCGGAAACGGAGCGCCAGCCCTATGTCGACGGCATCAAGGCCGACTACGCCAAGGTCCGCGAAACCTACCTCGCCAACGAACTGAAAAAACAGCGCATCACGCTGAAAGCAGCGCGCGACAACAAATTCATAATCGATTGGGCCACCTTCAAACCCGTCAAGCCATCCTACACCGGCGCGCAATCGTTCGCGGTCGATCTCGCCAAGCTTGTGCCCTTTATCGACTGGACGCCGTTCTTCCAAACCTGGGAACTGGCGGGGCGCTATCCGCAGATCCTGTCCGACAACAAAGTCGGCACCGAAGCCAAGAAACTGTTCGATGATGCGCAAGCCCTTCTGAAGCGCATCGTTGCCGAGCAATGGGTCAAGGCCACAGCCGTCGTTGGCTTTTGGCCGGCCAACAGCCGCGGCGACGATATCGACCTCTTCACCGGCGACGACCGCAAAACAAAGCTCGCGACGCTCCACACCCTGCGCCAGCAGATCGCGCGCGATCCCTCCCGCAAGCGCGCCCACACCGCACTCGCCGACTTCATCGCGCCGAAGGAAACGGGCCTCGCCGATTATGTCGGCGGCTTCGCCGTCACGTCCGGCATCGGTGAAGAAGAAGCGATCGAAAAGTACATCGCCAAAACCGACGATTACAATCGCATCATGGCGAAGGCGCTCTGCGATCGCTTAGCGGAAGCCTGCGCCGAGGCCATGCACGAAAAAGTCCGCAAGGCGCTTTGGGGGCATGCGGCACAAGAAAAACTTTCCAACGAGGATCTGATCCTCGAGAAGTATCAAGGCATCCGCCCGGCGCCCGGCTATCCGGCGCAGCCCGACCACACCGAAAAAGCGACACTGTGGAAACTGATGGACGTCGAGAAAAACGCCGGCATCACGCTGACCGAGAGCTACGCCATGTGGCCCGGCGCCGCCGTCTCGGGTCTCTACTTCGCCCACCCCGAAAGTCACTACTTCGGCGTCGGAAAAGTCGAGCGCGACCAGGTCGAGGATTACGCACGCCGCAAGGGGTGGACTGTCACCGAGGCCGAACGCTGGCTGGCACCGGTGCTGAATTACGACGCCCCCTCGCAGCTCAAGACTGCAGCGGCCTAGGCCAGTCGCTTTTGATCGCAACCTTTGTTAGCCTCACACGTTAGACAAACGCTGTTAGGTGGGGGTTCGTTATGCTCGGAAAACTCATACTCATTTTGTTGCAGATCGTGGCCGCGTGGTTTGCCGGGCCAATCATCCGCTCGTACATTCCAACGGGTGGCGCTTACGATCTTCTGCTCTACGCCGTCATCTTCGCCATCGTCGTCTACTTGACCGGCGTCCTCGCAGCGCTCGTCATCAAGGATGTCGGGACGCCATCGGGTGCAACGCTTTCCGCCGCTGTTGTGCTGGCGCTGATCGCCGCCGCCGTTCTCACCTTCGTACCCGAGATCGTCCCGAACATTCCCGGCGGCAGCATTTCGAACCGCGGCATCGTGCTGGCTGCCGCCATCCTCGGCTACTTGATCAAGCGATAATCGACGCACGCAAAAAAATAAGCGCGGTGCACCTTGGCGCCGCGCCTTCTCATTCCCAAACTCGCTAACGCGACAAACTGAACTCGCCCGTCTCGCTGACCCCTTGGGGTATTTGCGGGCTCACAAAATCTATGCGGCGACGCCGCGCCGTCTATCCGATCAAGCCGAACGCGATAGCCGTTACGAAACCAAACGACAGCAGTGCCGCGAGAACATCAAGCCTGATCTTCAGGTCCATTTTTCCTCCCTGCACTCAAATATTGCGCGACATCGGCACCGGTACAAACGCAACCTCCAGGCCGACATTCGAAAAGCTAATAGGGATGCAAGCGGCCTGCCAAGTTAAAACGGTTTTGCGCTGCGGCGACGGAGTGGCGTTTCGCCGTTAACTGAACAGCGGCGCCGTTCCGCGTCACAGCACTGTGTCCCGTCTAGCCGGGTTTCGGGAAGCGTGACCACAATCCGTGTCAACCGGTTGAACGGCCGGAGTATTGAGGTTGCGCTGGTCCACGGCCTCGCCGTTGCAATCGTCCGTGGTGCTCGAATTGCCACAACGCCCTTTGGCCAATTGCAGTGCACAACAGAAAAATTGTTTGACGTTTGCAATTGCCTAGCGGGACCATCCCTGCGGCAGCAAACGGACCCCTACAACCTTTTGCGCAATAGAATTTCGGCAATACCGTCGCGGAGTAAATCATCGAGCACGGCAACGCGCTTAAAGCCGCGCGACATGTAGAACGCCAACGCGGGCGCATTGAAGTCCGATGCCGCGATCCAGATATTGCGCGCGGCCCGCGTGCGTGCCTCGGTTTCAAACCAGTGCAGGACGCGTCCGCCGAGCCCTGCCTTTTGATAGTCAGGCACCATGCCCAGAAACTGCACATAAGGCCCGCCGAGCCAGTGCCAGTGCATGACGATGACGCCGGCGCGCTCGTTGTTGCAGGTCACAACATAACGCGGTGCGTTGGCATCCGCCTCGCTGAAGTACGCCGTGAGGCTGCCGGCCGTCATGCCATAGCGCTGCCACGGGTCCATGGTGGCGAAGAGCGGTGCCAGCGCTATGGCATCCTCCGCCGTCATGGCAGCGAGAGATGCCGCAGGACCGCCACCCGGCGCGCTTGGAAGCGTGATCATGGATTGGCGGTTCCGCTGGCGGACTTTGCTGGCCGGTTCGTTGCGGCGGTTGGCTTCGCGGCGAAAAGACTATCGTAGCGGTCGGTGTCGCCGGGCCGGGTATTGTAACAGCTCTCCGCAGTCACCGGCTTGCCGCGCGCCAGCAGCTCAGAAACCGTCACGAACGAATATCCGAGCGCTTTGAGTTTCGCGATCAGGCGGGGGAGCGCTGCCGCCGTATGCCAGCCGCGGCCGTTGGCGTGCGCGACAATAATCGATCCTGGCGTGACGCGCCGGACAACGCTTGCGACGATCTCGTCTGCCGATTGGTTGGGATCGGGATCGCCTGCCGATACGTCCCACTGGATCGCCAGCAGCCCGGCGTCGTTGACGGCGTCGAGCGACGTCTTATTGCAAGCCCCAAACGGAAACCGGAATAACGAAAGCCGCGGCGCCACGGACTTCAAGCCGTCGGGCGCACGCGCTGCGCATTGCGTCGCGCCAAGGCGTTCGCGGGCCGCTTCATAAACACGTTGCGGGCCCTCGATCTGCCCGGTCAGTGCCGCACCCTCAAGTTTGCGCAGGTTCGCGTGCGTGTCGCTGTGATTAGCGATTTCAAACAGCGGGTCGGTCATCAACTGTTCGGTGCGCGCCTGATGCGAGCGCATCCATTTGCCACCCGCGAACACGGTTGCGGCAACTGCTTCGCGCCGCAGCGTATCGAAAATCGCGCCAACATAGCCTGCCACTTCGCCGCGCTGTTCGCACAGATCGAGCGTCAGCGCGACGAGTTTTTCGCCTTTCGGCAGATCGACGCGGCGGATAGCGCCGCGCAGTGGGCCCGCAATCGCCGGCACTGGATCAGCTGAGCCCGCTGCAGCGCCGCCATCGAAACGCCTGTCGCCCTTGACCACCTTATCCTCACCCGCGATCGCCGCCAGCGTTTCTGGCGCAAAGCACTGCGCCTGCAATGCCCGGTCGCGCGCGTGCGCCGTGGACGGCAGCCAGGCAACGCCAGCGGTCAACGCAAATATACAAAGTGTGTTTCGAGTCGTGACCATCACTTACCCTTGAATACCGGTTTGCGTTTTTCCAGAAACGCGCGCCGCCCCTCCGCATAGTCGTCGCTCGCAAAGCACGCCGCAACGCTCGCATCGAGCCGGGCCATATCGGGCGTCTCGGGATGGCGCACAATCTCGTCGATCACGCGCTTTGCGGCCATCACCGACAATGGCGCGTTGGCGGCGATCTCGGCTGCCAGCGCCCTGGTCGCGGCTTCAAGATCCGCACTCGGCACAAGCCGCGTCACCAGACCCATGGCCTCGGCCTCCGCCGAGCGATAGCGCCGCCCGGTAAACAGCAGCTCCTTGGCGCGCGACGGCGGTACTGCTGCCAGGATCGGGCGGACCCAGCGCGCATTATAGCCGATGCCGAGCTTCGCCGCCGGAATGGCGTACTGGCTGGCGTCGTCACCGATGCGCATGTCGCAGCACAGCGCCAAGCCAAGCCCGCCGCCGAGGCAAAAGCCGTGGATCATCGCAATCACCGGCTTCGGGCACGTCGTCAGCGCCGTGAATGCCGCATCGTTCAACGCGTCGTAGGTTTTGGCCGCGTCCCCGGTCCGCGCGCTCTCGAATTCGGAAATGTCGGCTCCCGCCGAAAACGCCTTGTCGCCGGCGCCGCGCAAGATCACAACCCGGACCTCGGGGTCGGCAGTGGCCGTCGCGATATGCCCCGGAAGCGCCTGCCACATGGCGGCCGTTAACGCGTTCATCCGCGCCGGATTATCGGCCACGATCCAGGCCAGATGGCCGTCCTTGATATAGCGCAGTCCAGCATTTAGCTGATCGGTCGCGGCCATCTTTTCTCCAATTGACTGATGTGTTCCGGCGTCCTCAGAACCTTGTGAACGGCGGTATGATGCACGTCTTGACCAACAATGGTATGCTTCGCCAAGCGACGGATTGACCGGGTGGCGCCCGCCCGTTAAGCCGCCTGAATGGCCCGGTAAATTCCAGCGGGTCAAGTCGAACGCCAAAACAGCGAAAGGTTGCGACGTGTCGAAAGTCAACGCAGCACCCGGCAGGGTCCAGTACGTCGATCCGATCTGGGACCAGATGCGGACTGAGGCCGACGCGGCCATGCATGCCGAACCGGCGCTCGGCAGTTTCATTTTCGCAACCGTACTCAGTCACGCCAAGCTCGAGGAAGCTGTGTGCCACCGCTTAGCCCAGCGCCTCAACCACACCGACGTCGATGCCGGACTGATCAGCCAGACCTTCCAGAGCGTGCTCGATACCGATCCGGCCATGGGCAGCATTTTCCGCGCCGATCTTGCCGCCGTCTACGATCGCGATCCAGCTTGCACGCGCTATCTCGATCCACTCCTCTACTACAAAGGCTTCCACGCCCTCGTGACTCACCGCTTCGCCCACGCCTTGTGGATGCGCGGCCGCAAGGACTTCGCGCTTTACCTGCAAAGCCAATCGTCGCGCATGTTCGGCGTCGACGTGCATCCCGCCGCCCGCTTCGGCAAGGGCATCATGCTCGATCACGCCACCGGCTTCGTCGTCGGCGAAACCGCGACCGTCGGTGACAACTGCTCGTTCCTGCACGCCGTCACGCTCGGCGGCAGCGGCAAGGAAACCGGCGACCGCCATCCGAAGATCGGCGACAACGTGCTCATCGGCGCCGGTGCCAAGGTCCTTGGCAACATCAAAATCGGCCATTGCTCGCGCGTTGCGGCAGGCTCTGTCGTCCTCGCTGAAGTTCCGCCCAACGTCACTGTCGCCGGCGTACCGGCACGCATCGTCGGCCCGGCCGGGTGCGCCGAGCCTGCGCGCTCGATGGACCAGGGCTGGGTTGACGACTTCGGCGGCCTCTAGACATCCAACTCGCACATCATCAGGAGACGGGACGTGAAGAAAGAAGATCTCGCGCGCGTGCAGGCTTACTTGCGCAAAACGTTTGGCGCGCCGACGCTCGAAGTCCGGGCGCAACCGAAAAAGGACGACATGGCGGAAGTCTTTATTGCCGGCGAGTTCGTGGCCGCGCTCTACAAAGAAGTCGAAGACGGCGAGACATCGTACCAATTGCAGATGGCAATCCTCGACGTGGATCTCGAAGGCGTCTGAGCCGCAAAGCGGGGCAGGGGAACTGGCCGTGCTGTATGAATTCAACGGCGTTCGCGTCGAAACGCCAGGAGACGGCCGCTTCTGGGTGGCGCCGAATGCTGTCCTCCTCGGCAAAGTCCGCCTTGAGCAAGACGCCAGCGTCTGGTTCGGGGCCGTGCTGCGCGGCGATAATGAGCTGATCACCGTCGGCCCACGCTCGAACGTACAAGACGGCTCGGTCCTCCACACCGACCCCGGATTCCCACTGACGATTGCCGCAGACTGCACCATCGGCCACATGGTCATGCTGCACGGCTGCATAATCGGCCGCGGTAGCCTGATCGGCATCGGCTCGATCATCCTCAACGGCGCGTTGATCGGCGAGGAATGCGTCATCGGCGCCAACACGCTGATCGCGGAAGGCAAGATGATCCCCCCGCGCTCGATGGTCATGGGCTCGCCTGGAAAAATCGTCCGCCAGTTGAGCGACGACGACGTCAAACGCTTCAGCGGTGCGGCAGGGCGCTACGTTGCCAACTGGAAGCGCTTTGCCGCCGGATTGAAAACGCAACCCTAAGCGGCCGCGCTGCCGCCGCCATTGTCATCCCGGCAATAAATGCCGGGATGACAGCGCGTGGGCGGCCATGACGTCGGTAGACTATGATCTACCGGAAAGCGGTCACCCCCCAAAAAAGTCGAGCCGGACGCTCGGGGAAAGCGTCCGGCTCGGAGACAGGCCCGGATATGGGGTCGGGGGGATGGCAGGGTGTACCCGGACCTGAAGCGAAAAAATTCTAGAGCGTCGGCGTGTTACGGATTGGACTGAACTCCAGCCATGGCCGACGGCGTCGTCACTTCGCTCGGATCGAGCGACACCCAAACCTTGGGATCGATATACGATTGACGCATCACGTAGTGATACGGCGTCTGGTTCCACAGCCGCACCGCGTCGATCTTGTTGTCGAGGATGAAATCGCCCTGCGACGTGCGCGCCGCCAAAATAGCGTGGCCATCGTTCTTCTCGTCGCGGACGACGGTGATCAACAGCGAGCTTGCCGGCCAGCCGCGTTCCATCAGACGCTGGCGCTTCAGCAGCACGAAATCTTCGCAATCGCCGCGCGCTTTCGGGATCGTCCAAAACTCGGTCACGCCATAGTTCTCGGTATCCGTCACCGGCTCGACGGCCTGGTTGATAGCGCGATTGATTTCATCGAGCTCGCTCAACCGCTCCGGCGTCGCCTGGAAGCGGCTGTCATCGGCTTGCGGGGTGTTGCATTGCTCGGGGTGGCTATCGCAAAAGCGCACAAAGCCGTAGGGCGGCTGGGCGTTGCCGAACACGCGCATATACTGCGGAGATCTTGTAGCTGTATCGAACGATGCGATTTCATCTGCGGCCGCCGGCACTGAAGCAGCCAGACCCGACAACGCAATCGCCATACTGACGCCAACAAACTTCATGATACGCCCTCGTACTCGTAACGCCACTGTACATGCTGGACTTCGATTTACGCTGAACGCCAGGCCTCGAATTTGAACTAAAATTAGCTCAAACTTTAGCTTTGCGATTTTGGCATTTCGGCGGGCGATTTGCGGCATCTCACAACCAAAAACTGAACGCTGAGGGGCCCTATGGGAAATGACTGCGCAGAGCATCCTGGCACTGAACCGTCAGAAATTGCAGGCCAATGCCCTTGTCGTGATGGCGGCGCACGACAGCGCGGACCTTGCCGACAAAAACGTCTTCGCCTAACGCTGGCCGTGCAGAGGTGCCAAGCGACGCGCCCGACGCCGAAAGATCGAGCAATTCCACGTCGATAACGACGCCCTCATCGAGTTGCAGCGTGGTCCGCCGGCCGCCGGCCCCGACGCGCTCGTGGGTCCGGCCGAGTTCGTCGGGAAAGGCGTCGCGATTGGCGAGCCACATAATCTGCGCCGCGAGCTTTTCCCGCTTATGCTCGGAAACTTTAAAGCGGATTGCAAAGCCCGCCGCACTCGGGCGCGCCACAATTGCCTCAAGACCACCGAGATGGTCGAAGTAGACAACGATGCGCTCGCCGGTCTCGACGCCAGCGTCCGAGAGGAGACGCGCGCCGCCAACTGACATATCCGCCGTGGTGCAAGCGTGCTCGGTCCGGTCGGCGCGCATGAACCGGCCTTCGATCCGCAGCGGCAGGCGGCGGTGGCGGCGCAAATCGCCGGTTGCCGCCAGCAAAATTGGCCGGGCCGGCACTGTTGAGATCATTTCGGAGTGGACGGACATGGACACAAAACCTCAGACGCGAAGCCGGTTTAGCTTCACGGGATGAGCGCGTGCTGCCGCAACCTGGAGCCCGCGCTGAAACGATCGGCCGAGTATGTCGCCTAGGGACTTAATGAACGGCTAAAACGCGCCCCATTATTGAAAGTTCCATGACGGCCGCCCCGAGAACTGCCCATGCAACGGTCCATGCAGGGGTCCATGCAATGCTATGCCGGCGCTGCGGCCTGCGGGCGTTGCCTCAGTCCTCGTCGGCTTTGCTGGGGCCGCTCAGGCCGCCGTCATAGACGCGGAACTGACGCCGGTCGGAGCGCACGATCCTGGCCTCGCGGATATGCGGCAGAAAAGGCCGCTGCCGGTGGCTGTCGTCAATCATGGCGTGCGGCCGGCCGTCGGGCCAGATTAGGTGGTGCGAAACGATCTTCTGCGTCACCAGCGGCACGGTGCCGAGCCATGCCTGGCGTTCGACAGGCCCGAAGCCGCCGATGAACCGGTCGACCGTTTCGCGGGTATGTAAAAGCGGTAGCAGCACCATTTCGAATGTCGCCTTCAGGCCGCCAGCCGTTTCGGCGCCGATCGTAAAGACACCGACCGCGCCTTGCCGCGCGATGACCGAAAATTGCCGCTGCAGCGTGACGCGGTCTTCGTCTCCAAACAGATCGAACACGTTGACGCCGCGAAACTCGGCCCCGAACGTTTCGCAAATGCGCGTACCCGCTAAGCGGAACCGCATGGTGGCGCTATCGATGCGCTCGAGAATGAAGGTGTCGGGCAATATGCCTGCGATCCGCGACGGCTCGATCTCGAACCGCTGCGGCGCTAAGCGATCGCCACGCACATCGTTCCAGTAGGCATAAAGGCTGCGGCTGATTGCGTCTCTCATACTCTCGAATTCCACTCCGCGCGCGGCGCCGGCTGATCCATGAACCTTCAGCCCAATCGCTGTGCGAACGTCTCAAAGCGGCACAGTGCAGCGAGCGCTGGCCTTGCTAAGTCTGAGAGGGAGCACCGATCATGCCACGGAGCCGCGCCGGATACCGCGCCGCTCGCGGCGTATTGCGGTTCACCTGCCGGATCGTTAACAGACAGAGATCGGCACGCGGGCGGCAGAGCGTGCTTTCACCATTGGGAGGCCCGCCGGCTTGGACAATCGCGAACCGGTCTTCAACGTGCCAGGCACCGTCATTGCCGTTCTTGCGCTGTTGATCGCCATCCACGTCATCCGCGAATTTCTCCCCATCGAGGACGGCACTTGGCTGTTACTCGCCATGGCCTTCATCCCGGCGCGCTATGCCGGCATGGCGCGCGAACTGCCGGGCGGCGAGATTGCCGCCGTTACCTCAGTCGTGACCCACATGTTCGCCCACGCCGACGCAACGCATCTCGCCATTAACGGCGCCTGGTGGCTGGCGTTCGGCTCGGTTTTAAGCCGCCGCATGGGCGCGGTCCGGTTTTTATTGTTTGCGCTTGCCGGCGGCATGGCCGGTGCTTTCGCCTTCGCCGTCATGCATCCGGGCCTGGTCGCGCCTGTCATCGGTGCGTCGGGCGCCATCGCCGCCATGATGGGCGCCGTCATGCGCTTCCTGTTCACAGCACTTGATAGCGGCCGCGGTTACATGCTGCGCGAAAATCCTGCAGCCGTCCCCGCGATGAGATTAATGACGGCGCTGACCGACCGCCGCGTCATCATTGCGACCACGATGTTCGTCGCCTTAAACCTTCTCGCCATCTACGGTTTCGGCACGCTCGGCACCGCCAGTTCGATTGCCTGGGAGGCGCATCTCGGCGGTTACTTCTTCGGGCTGCTGTGCTTTGGCCTGTTCGATACCGCAGCGCAAAAAACTTTACCCTTCCCTCCGGAAGTTGAATGAGCCCTTGCGCCTCAACCTAAATTGCCTCAGCTTTGTGACACACGGCCGCCAGAGCCGCATTAAAAGTCGCGTGGGGCAAGGAAACGTCGCGTGACGCCGGCTTATCGTCCGGCGCAACGCGCGCTTGATCGGAGGCTTGGACCTTGAACATCGGACACATTTTGAAGTCGAAAGCCGTCGGCGTTTCGACCGCGCGCCCCGAGGACACGATCGAAGAGATTGTCATGCGGCTGGCCCAGCGCAAAATCGGCGCCATCGTCATTGTCGGCGATAACGCCAAAGTCGCCGGCATCATTTCCGAGCGCGACATCATTCGCTTGATTGCCGAGCACGGCGCAGAAGCGCTGACGATGGCGGCCCGAGATGGCATGACACGCGAAGTCGTCTCGTGCAGCCGCACCAGCACGCTCGACGAAATCATGGAAGCCATGACCAACGGCCGCTTCCGGCATCTGCCAGTCATCGAAGATGGATCGCTTGTCGGCATCATTTCGATCGGCGACGTCGTGAAGCACCACACCGCCGAAGTCGAACTCGAAGTCACCGCGATGCGCGGCTACTTGGCAACCGGCTGAAGCGCGTTTCGCGGATAGTTGTCTTGCCCTTGTGCCGAGGCACCAGGACGCCTGTTGAGGCGGCTGTCGATCTCGCGCGTGATATCGTCGAGCTGACGGTTCGTCGCGGTCATGCCGCGCTCGATCAGATCGTTGGCGCGATGGAAATCAAACAGGCCGACGTCGTGCAGCCGTGGCGTGATCATGGCGTCGGGCGGATCGCCTGCGAGCCGCGAGCGCGCAATGCGGTCCTGTACGATATTGAAAGCGTCCACCATCACGGTCGAAACGCCCGGCGCGCCGTCGCGTCCGCCGAAGACCTGGCGTTGCAGCAGCGCGCGAACGCCCTTCTTTTCCGGCATCACCGGTTCTGGCGCAGCGTCGTAATCCGTCTCATCGGTATCGAGGTCGAGACTCGGCCCCGGCACGATGCTGCCGCGGCCGAGTACGTCGAAGTTCAAGTTGACGGCAATGACATAGCGCGCGCCCAGCGCCCGGCACACCGACACAGGGATCGGGTTGACGAGGGCGCCATCGAACAGCCAGCGGCCGTTAATGCGCACAGGTTTGAAAATGCCGGGCAGCGCGTAGGAGGCTCTGACCGCATCGACCAGGCGCCCGCGCGACAGCCAATGCTCGTGCCCGGTGCCGATTTCGGTCGCCACCGCCGTAAAGCGCGTATTGAGGTCTTCGATGCGCTGTTCGCCGAGATGCTTATCGAGCCGGTCGCACAGCCGCTGGCCGTTAATCAGCCCGGTGCCGGCCAAATTGAAGTCGAGAAGACCGAAGATGCGCCGCGGCGTCAGCTCGCGCGCAAAGCCTTCGAGATCGTCGAGGTGGCCTGCCGAATAGCACCCCCCCACCACGGCGCCGATCGAGGTTCCAGCGATAATGTCGGGCTTGATGCCGGCGTTGAGCAGCGCCTTGAGCACGCCGATGTGTGCCCATCCGCGCGCCGCGCCGCCGCCCAGTGCCAAGCCGATCTTCACGCCCGCCATCGCGGTACTCCTGACCTTTTTAATCCGCTTCGATACGGTGACAGTAAACCGGCCGTCGCGGTTAAGGTCTTCTCAAATAGGTTTAACGAGCTTAGCGGACGCCCCTTAAGGCCCCGCTACCAAGAGGTAAGCGAAGAATGAACGCAAACAACGGGCCATACCCGTCGATGGGCCATTTTAGCGGCCAAATCCGCTATCGCGGTGCATCAAACGCCAGCGCCGCCGCATCCGCGCCCACCGTCCAGATAACCCGGCGATAGAAACACGATTTCGCGCCAGTGTGGCAGGCAACGCCGGTACCTGCAACTTCAACCGAGATCAAAATCACGTCCTGGTCGCAGTCGGTGCGCAGCTCAATTACGGTGAGGAGATTGCCGCTCTCCTCGCCTTTTTTCCAAAGCTTCGCCCGCGACCGGCTCCAGAAGTGGGCACGTCCGGTTTGCAACGTGAGCCGCAGGGCGTCGGCATTCATGTGCGCGAACATCAGCACAGCCCCGCTCTTGGCATCCGTCACGATGGCCGGGATCAACCCGTCGCCGTCGAACTTCGGCTGGAACGCGGTACCGCGCTCGATTGCATCTGCCGCGCCGCGGGCAGCGAACACGGGTTTAGTGCCGTCGGTCATGTCAGGTCTCGCTGGTCTCAATATTTCAACGATTGGCTTGCACCAGCGTAATGAAGCGCTCGCGCAGGGCCGCGTCCTTGTCGAAGGCGCCGACGAACCGCGACGTCACCGTCGTCACATGCGGCTGTCGCACGCCGCGCGCCGCCATGCACTGATGCGTCGCGCTCATCATCACAGCAACGCCTTTCGGCGCCAGCGCTTCGTCGATGGCCGCCGCTATTTCGCCGGTGAGCGTTTCTTGCGTTTGCAAGCGGCGGGCAAAAATCTCGACGACGCGCGCCAGCTTAGACAAGCCCACAATGCGCGAGGTTGGCATATAGGCGACGTGGGCCACGCCTGCGAACGGCGCGATGTGGTGCTCGCAGTGGCTTTCGAAATGGATGTCGCGCAATAGCACCATGTCGTCGTAGCCGGCTGGTTCCTCGAACGTCGTCGAAAGTTCGCGGATGGCATCGGCTTTATAGCCGGAGAAATACTCGCCATAGGCGTCCGCCACGCGCTGCGGCGTCTCGATCAAACCCGGCCGCGACGGGTCGTCGCCAGCCCAGGCCAGCAGCGTCCGCACAGCGTCCTCAGCCTCGCTGCGCGACGGCCGCCGCACATTCAGAGCGCCGGGCAAGGAGGCGACATTGGCCGCTATCGGCAATTTCTTCATCGTCTGAAGTACTCCAACAGGCGACGCCTGGCCCAAAGCCTTGCTCATAACCAGCGCCTCGCCACAACGGCCCGGGATCACTATATACGAAGTTGTCCGGCCGGGACGAGGGGCAGCCTTGCCGGTTCGTGGCCGGTTTCATTCCTTCCTTAAGACCCCAATGGTGCCCATGGCCGACCTCGACGAGATCTACAACACCCGCATTCTGGAATTGGCCGGCGCCATCACGCACAACGAGCGCCTCGCACATCCCGACGCCAGCGCCACGGCGCATTCGAAAATGTGCGGCTCGACCGTCAGCATCGACCTCAATATCCAGGCCGGGCGCGTCAGCGGTTACGGCCAAACCATAAAGGCCTGCCTGCTTGGTCAAGCGGCTGCGTCTGTGATCGGCCGCGAGATCGTCGGCTCGACGCCGGACGAATTGCGAGCGGTCGCCGCCCAAATGCGCGCCATGCTCAAAGATAACGGGCCGCCGCCGGCCGGGCGCTGGGCCGATCTCGCGGTCCTCGAACCGGTCCGCCACTACAAGGCGCGGCACACCTCCACGCTGCTCGTCTTCGAGGCCGTCGACAAGGCACTGGATGATATTGAAGCGAAGCAGGGTGTTGTAGAAGGAGCGATACGATGACGCGAGAATTCACAGTCGTGATTGAACGCGATACGGACGGCTACTACGTGGCGTCTGTGCCAGCATTGCCAGGCTGTCACACGCAGGCCCGATCGAGAGATGAACTTGATGTGCGGATCAAAGAAGCGATCGCGCTTTGCCTAGAGGTTGGCGGTGAGGAGTCTCCGGCGCTCGAGCTCATTGGGGTTGAACGTGTTACGGTTGCTGCATGAACCGGATGCCGTTGCTCACGGGCAAGGACTTGATGCGCGTTTTGCGGAAATTCGGTTTCGAGGTCGTTAGGATCCGAGGTAGCCACCATTTCCTGAGACATGATGATGGGCGTCAAACCGTTGTTCCCGTTCATGCTGGCGATACGATTGGCGCGGGCCTGTTGGCAAAAATACTCCGGGACTGTGAAATCTCGCGAAACGACTTTGAGACTGGCATCTGAAGTTGTTTTCTTGGACCTTCACTATGAAGCTCGCCGAAGCGCTCCTCAAAGCCCCCATCCACCTCTACCGCGTCACGTTCAAGCCGCTCGTCGGCCACGGCTGCCGCCACTACCCGACGTGCTCGGCCTACGCACTTGAAGCGATCGACACCAACGGCGCCTGGCGCGGTTTCTGGCTGGCGTTGTCCCGCTTTGCACGCTGCGGACCGGGCGGCTCGCACGGTGTTGATCCGGTTCCCGATATCCGGGCTCAGCGTCACACTTTCACGCCCTGGCGTTATGGGCGCTGGACGGAGTCTCACCTGCAAAATCGCGATGAGAACGGTTAGGCCGCCAAATCGGCGTCTTCAAGCGCCCGCATCTCAGCCGCTGTATCGGCGTCAAAGGCGTCGCAATCGCGGTCTTGGACTGACGCGCCCGCGCTCGTGTAAACGACATCGCGGCCAAGGTCGCCAACCGCCTCCGTCATGGCGACAAAGTTTTCGAACGCCAGCTTGCCGATAAACTCAAACGTCATCATTTCCCAGACGCTGGCGCCCTGGTGCATTTGTCCAGCCAGCAGCGTCTTCACCGTGATCTCGGGGCAGGCGTCGTTTTTCAGAAACGCCGCAACGGACGGCGCGATCGCTGCCGGGATCGGCAGCGCCCCCTGTGGCCACGCCGCCGAATACGACGCGCGCTTGAACAAGGCCTCGGCTTGAAAATGCTCTTCGAGCGCCTCTTGAATACGCGGCTCGACAATGGCTTGAATGGTGCAGCAGGCGCGCACCTTGCCCTGGATGAGCTGCATCCGCTTTTTGATGATGAGTTGCGGCGCTGCCATGACCCTAAAGCCCCTGATCC
>JANNSR010000147.1:0-2589 GCA_031402935.1 Hyphomicrobium sp.
CGGCCACGGCGACGACATGGTACCGATGGTGCGCTATTCGACAATTGGCGGCGTACCGCTGCCCGATTGCGTGGCACTCGGCATGTTCAGCCAAGAGCAGCTCGACGCCATGATCAAGCGCACGCGCGGCGGCGGCGGCGAGATCGTTGCCCTACTTGGCAACGGTTCGGCGTTCTACGCGCCTGCGGCATCGGCTATTGCCATGGCTGAAAGCTATCTCAGAGACAAAAAGCGCATGCTGCCCTGCGCCGCGCACCTGACCGGGCAATACGGCCTCAAAGATATGTACGTCGGCGTGCCGTGTGTGATTGGCGCGGGCGGCGTCGAAATGGTCGTTGAGCTAGCACTCGACGCCTCTGAGAAAGCTATGTTCGAAAAGTCGGTCGCGTCCGTGAAGGGCCTGGTTGACGTTTGCAAAACCATCCAGCCGAGCTTGGCATGATGCGTGTCCTCGCCGTCGTCGTGGCAGGCCTCGCCGTTCTCGCCATGCTCGTCACGACAGCTGAAGCGCGCACCTGCAAACAACTGCGCGCCCTGTGCTGGACCATGCGCGCGAACGACAGCGACTGTGCCAAGCCATATCTGCAGTGCCTGAAGACCGGGACATTCGTGACGCCGCTTGGCCGGCGTTTCAAAGCGACAACACGCTAGTTTCTTCCTAGATCAACGCAGTACGGCGGGGCACACATGAACATCCACGAATACCAGGCCAAGCAGCTCTACCGTGAGTATGCCATCCCGACACCGCAGGGCTTCCCGGCGTTCACAGTCGAAGAAGCGGTCGAGGCTGCAAAAAAGCTGCCCGGTCCGGTCTGGGTCGTGAAGGCACAAATTCACGCCGGCGGGCGCGGCAAGGGCACGTTCAAGGAAAAGGACGCGGGCGAAAAAGGCGGCGTCCGCCTGGCGAAATCCATCGATGAGGTTCGCGCCTTCGCACAGCAGATGCTCGGCAAGACGCTTGTCACCGTGCAAACCGGCCCCGCTGGCCGCGTCGTCAACCGGCTCTATGTCGAGGACGGATCGCAGATCGACCGCGAACTCTACCTCTCAGCCCTCGTCGACCGCGAAACCTCGCGCATCGCCTTCATCGTCAGCCAGGCCGGCGGCATGAACATCGAGGAAGTCGCCCACGATACGCCTGAAAAAATCCACACCATCTCAATCGACCCCGCCACCGGATACGAGCCGTTTCACGGCCGCAAGATCGCGTTCGCGCTCGGCCTCAAGGGCGATCAGGTGAAAGCTTGCAGTGCGCTCGTCGAAAACCTGACGCGCATGTTCATGGAAAAAGACATGAGCATGTTGGAGATCAACCCGCTCGTCGTCACCAAGGACGGCAAGCTGATCTGCCTCGACGGCAAGATGGATTTCGACAGTAATGCGCTCTACCGCCACCCCGAGATCGTCGCGCTCCGCGACCTCGGCGAAGAAGACCCGACCGAAATCGAAGCCTCGAAACACGACCTCGCGTTTGTCAAGCTCGACGGCACCATTGGCTGCCTCGTCAACGGCGCCGGCCTTGCCATGGCGACGATGGACATCATCAAGCTCTACGGCGCCGAGCCCGCCAACTTCCTCGACGTCGGTGGCGGTGCGTCGAAAGAAAAGGTCCAGGAAGCCTTCAAAATAATCCTGGCCGACACGAACGTGAAGGGCATCCTGGTCAACATTTTCGGCGGCATTATGCGCTGCGATATCATCGCCGAGGGCGTCATTGCAGCCGCGCGTGAAATGGCGATCACCGTGCCGCTCGTCGTGCGCCTCGAGGGCACCAACGTCGAGCTGGGCAAAAAGATCCTGATGGCCTCAGGCCTCAAGATCATCCCGGCGGATGACCTCGCCGACGCCGCGAAAAAGATCACAGATGAGGTGAAGAAGGCGGCTTAGGACTCATTGTGTGCGCTTAAGTGGTTTGCAATATTTCGAAATCTCACTGAATCAAATAGCATTGGTTCATTGGTAGGCTGATCCCCAACTGCGAGTCTGGATTTGAAATGGATATATCGATCGAATTTCGAGACGCACTTCGGTGCAAAACACTAGCAAAACAAGCTATTTCAGATCTTCATTCGCGCGGAGGATCGCTAACACCTCAATGGTTAGAGGAACATTCTCGCCTGCTGGCCGACAATGATGCCGTGTTGGCTAGGCTCATGGCGTTGGTCAATCGCTACGCATTTCGCTAAAGACCTGGGCCGCTAGAAGACCAGCGGTTCAGTTACCCGATAGTCGCCCTTGCTGCACTGCAAAAAACGCATTAACACTTAAAGCCCTGAGGCAAATCGGGGCACCCGCGGAAGCATGGCTATTCTCGTCGACAAGAAAACCAAGGTCATTTGCCAGGGAATTACAGGCTCCCAGGGCACGTTTCACACGAAACAGGCCCGCGCCTACGGCACCCAGATCGTTGGCGGCGTAACCCCCGGCAAGGGCGGCACCAAGCACCCGGACGCCGAACTCGCGGACGTGCCCCTCTTCGACTCAGTCTCAGAAGCCGTCGCCAAAACCGGCGCCACCGCCACCTCGATCTACGTGCCCCCGCCCTTCGCCGCCGACGCCATTCTCGAAGCCATCGACTCTGACATCCCG
>JANNSR010000148.1:0-5898 GCA_031402935.1 Hyphomicrobium sp.
GCGCTTGCGGTCCTGCGGGTTCGTGATCTTGCGCGAAATACCGCCGCCGCGCGCCGTGTTCGGCATTAAAACGGTATAGCGGCCGGCGAGCGACAGGTACGTCGTCAGCGCCGCGCCTTTGTTGCCGCGTTCTTCCTTGACGATCTGAACCAGAATGACCTGGCGCCGCTTGATGACTTCCTGGATCTTGTAGCTGCGCGGACGGCGGCGCTGGCGCACGGCTGAATCTTCTTGAAACTCCGAACCCGAATGGCGGCCGCCGCGGGCCTCGGCCTCCGACCCGGCGTTGTCGCCGGCCGGCGCGTCGCTGTCGTCGTCGTCACTGCCGTCGGTGGCGTCAGCGTCGTCGTCTTCGTCGCCTTCGTCGTCTTCGGCTTCATGGTGATGCGGCGCGAGGCTGTCGCTTTCGGCGGCAGGCCGCGTATCGGCGCTGTCGTCTCCGGCCGCGTCGTCGTCGTCATCATGGTCGCCCGGTGCGGCCTCAAAAATCGTATCGGCAGCCAGATCGACGGACGCCGCCATGGACTGGGCCGCGTCGCTGCCGCCGCCGACCTCCTCGATGACGTCGTCGTCTTCGACGTCGATGATGTGCGAGGTGTCCGGCGCGTCGTCACGCACCAGCGCGCTGCCCGCATCCTCGTTATCGCTGTCGCTGCCAGCGTTCTCTTGTGGCGCCTCGTCGAAGCTTGGCCGGCGGCCACCAGCGGCGCGCCGCGCCAATGCTTCAGCCCGCCGGTCTGCGGCGGCCTCGAGTTCGGCCTCTGCGGCGGCTTCCTCGTCGATCAGCGCTTGGCGATCGGCGACCGGGATCTGGTAATAGTCGGGGTGGATTTCGTTGAAGGCGAGGAAGCCGTGGCGGTTGCCGCCGTAGTCAACGAAGGCCGCCTGGAGCGACGGCTCCACGCGGGTCACTTTCGCCAGATAGATATTGCCGCGCAGCAGTTTGCGCGCCGCGCTTTCGAAATCGAATTCTTCTACCCGGCCATTGCGTTGAACCACGACCCGCGTTTCCTCGGGGTGCGTGGCGTCGATAAGCATCTTGGTGTTTGATGACATGTGAATTGGTCCTTCGCGCGCAGCGGCGGCGGATCGCACGCGCCGCCGGACGGATCCGGGATGGCGGCGAGCGGGGCGCGGCGGCGCGCATTGATGGTTTGAGCGTGGTGAGAGCGCGACGCGCGCTGCCCCATCCCCGCCGGCGGCGACCCAAAGGGCCTCTCACTGGCGTTGGCGCCACTCCGCCGGCGCGAGGCCGGGGCGGCTTTGTCCTGGATGGTTTGGTACGTCGTCATGGCCCTGTCGTTACAACCCGGCGGACGCGCCGCAGTGCGCGGCATGCCAGCCCGGGAATGGAGTGAGCGGCGCAATGAAGCGCCCGGAAAAGGTTGATCTTAACGTTGGTCTAAAAGCGTGGTCTAGTGACCCCGTCCGGTCCGCGCCCTCTTTCTGCGGGCGGCGCGGATGGGTCTACGCAAGGGTGGTGCGGCGTCGTTCGTGCGACGAGAGGCGCCCTTCACGTGCCGCGGCGTACCGGCTGTGCAACTTCTGCGCGTCGAGGTCGACTGAAACGCGCCCTCGGGGCGAGCAGAAATCCGTGTCCACGCGAACCTAACGGCCTGGAAAAGCAGCTTTTTTGAATTGCTGCAGCAGGCTGACAAGGTACCGCGCGCACCCGCCTAGCCTGCAAAACAAGCATGCCCGGCAAATGCCACCAGATACGTCATAAACTGTACGTGGTCGCCTGCAGCGAAGCAAGTGCTATAAGGGTGCTCAGCCGCGGCGGTTCCAGAAACAGTCGAATCCAGTATAACAGCAAACAAAAACAATACGTTAAAAGAAGTCTCGGATGCCGCCGCCGAAGCCAAGGCGGGCGGCGGAGATGGAGGGGGATCTGGACGGCGAGCGCACACATTGCGGCAGAGATTGGCGGTTGCGATTGGTACCGCTTAGGGCTGCTGTCGCTATTCTCGCGGCACTTGCATTGTTGCTCGGGCCAAGTGCGGCGGGCGCCGCCGGCAGCCCGTCGCAAGCCACTGCAGCCCGCGTCGAGATCGATGGAAAGAACACGCGCTTCGAACTCGATCTGACGCGCGGCGTGACGGCCGAAGTCTTCACGCTGGCCAATCCCTATCGCGTCATCGTCGATCTTCCCGACGTTGGTTTTCAATTGAAGCCCGGCACCGGCCAGGAAAGCCGCGGCCTTGTTTCGGCCTTTCGCTACGGACTTTTCGCCGAGCGCAAGGGCCGCGTTGTCATCGACACCGTGGGACCTGTCAAAATCCAAAGCGCACGCATGAGCCGCATCGACGGCAGCGACGGCATTGCTTTGAAAATCACCCTTGAACCGATGGACGCGGCAGCCTTCGGCGCTGGCACGGGCGCGCAGCAAAGCCCGCCTGCTGCGGCAACACGCGAGGCCCGCGAAGACCGCGCAGCACCTGCGCCCAAGGGAAAAACTAAGCCCGTGATTGTCATTGACCCAGGCCACGGCGGCATCGATCCGGGCGCGACAGGCATCAACAACGCCACGGAAAAGACCATCGTGCTTGCCGTCGCGCTGGCCATGAAGTCCGTGCTCGGAGAAACAGGGCGCTTCGACATCCGGCTGACGCGGGCGAGCGACGTCTTCATCTCCCTCGACCGCCGGCTCAAATTCTCAACCGACGCCGAGGCCGACCTATTCATTTCGCTCCACGCCGACTCGATTGAGGAAAAGGCAGTCGCTGAAAACATTCGCGGCGCCACCATCTACACGTTGTCGGAAAAGGCCTCCGACGAACAGGCCCGCCTCAAGGCCGAGAAAGAGAATGCTTCCGACCTGATTGCGGGTCTCGAAAACGTCGACCAAAGCGGCAAGGATCAGGTCAAAAATATCCTGATCGACCTGATGAAGCGCGAGACCTCGAACTTCTCGGCCGATTTTTCCAATGTCGTCGCGAGCAAACTCGGCAAGGCGACGCCGATGTCGCGCGATCCGCAGCGTTCGGCCGCCTTCAAAGTGTTGAAACAGTCGCACGCGCCGTCGGTGCTGATCGAACTCGGCTACATGAGCAACACCCGCGATCAGAGCCAAATGGCAACGCCGCAATGGCAAAAACAGGTTGCCGCCTCGATCGCTGCCGCGGTGCTGGCGTATTTTGGCAAGCGGACGGCAGAACACCCTTGAAAAACAGGGCAATGGCGGACGACGTGCTGCCATAATCCATGCTATTGTGCGCGACTATTGGGCCGACTTGCTGCACTGCGGCAAACGGGCTAGACCGGCCCTCTTCGAGGCGCCTCAACTGAGACGGATATCTGGGACTGATGCGAGCGCCAACGCTACCGCCACCGGCGGCGCCACGGAAAAAGAAGCGTCGCAAGAGCTTGCTCCTCAGCTTCCTGGGGTTCGGTTTCGCGAGCTTTGTGCTGGTGTTCGTCGCCGTCTCGGCGGGCGCCGGGTTCCTGCTGTACCAAGCGTCGAAGGATTTGCCCGACTACGATAGCCTGGCCAAGTACGAGCCGCCCGTGATGACGCGTATCCACGCCCACGACGGCACGCTGATTTCCGAGTTCGCGCGCGAGCGCCGCATTTTCGTCCCCATCAACACGGTGCCAAAGCGCGTGCTGGGCGCGTTTCTATCGGCGGAAGATAAGCGCTTCTACGAGCACGGCGGCCTCGACTTCCAGGGCATTGGCCGCGCCGTGTTTGCAGCGGTTGAATCGAAGGTGCGCGGCGCCAACAAGCGGGCCCAGGGTGCCTCCACCATTACCCAGCAGGTCGCGAAGAATTTCCTTTTGACCAACGAGCGTTCGATCGAGCGCAAGATCAAGGAAGCCATCCTCGCCATCCGCATCGAGCGGGCCTACAACAAGGATAAAATTCTCGAGCTGTATTTAAACGAGATCTATTTGGGGTTGAACTCCTACGGCGTTGCCGCCGCCGGCATGACCTACTTCAACAAATCCCTCAAAGAACTGACGATTGAAGAGGCGGCCTACCTCGCAGCCCTGCCGAAAGCACCGAACAACTACCACCCGTTCCGGGCCAAAGAAAAAGCCACCGAGCGGCGCGACTGGATCATCGGCCAGATGGCCGACAACGGCTACATCACAGACGCAGAAGCCGCTGCCGCCAAAAAAGTCCCGCTGACGGTCAATTTGCGTGTCACCGGCCCGCACATCTCGACGGCTGAGTTCTTCGCCGAGGAAGTGCGCCGTTCGCTGCTGACGCAATACGGTGAAGACAAGCTCTATGGCGGCGGCATGTCGGTTCGCACCACGCTCGATCCGCGCCTGCAGCAAATTGCGCGGCGCGCGTTGATCGACGGTCTCGTCAAGTTCGACCGCCAGCAAGGCTGGCGCGGTCCGATAGCAAAAATCGATATTGCCGGCGATTGGGGCGTGCCGCTCGGCGCCATCGAGAGCCCGATCGATATCGTGCCGTGGCGGCTCGGTGTCGTGCTCGAAGCGCAAAAGGCCAAGGCCATCATCGGCCTCAAGCCGCCGCGCAAGCAGGACCAAACGCTGGAGAAAGAGCGCGAAGCCGTTGAGGTCTCGCTCGACGAGGTCAAGTGGGCCAAGGTGCCGGTCAAGAAAACCGAGGCCAAAGCCGTCAGCGAACTGCTCGTCCCCGGCGACGTCGTCTACATCGCGCCCAAGGACCCCACCAACCTCGGCGGCGTCTGGTCGCTGATGCAAATCCCCGAAATCGGCGGCGGTCTCGTCGCCATGGACCCGCACACCGGCCGCGTACTCGCCATCGCCGGCGGCTTTTCATTCGCCATGAGCCAGTTCGACCGCGTCATTCAGGCCAAGCGTCAGCCGGGGTCGTCGTTCAAGCCGTTCGTCTACGCGGCGGCCATCGACAACGGCTATAAGCCGACGTCGATCATTCTCGATGCGCCCATTGAGATCGACCAGGGCCCAGGCCAGGAAATCTGGAAGCCGGACAACTACGAGAAGGATAAATCCGCCGGTCCGTCAACGCTGCGCTTCGGCGTCGAGAAATCGCGCAACCAGATGACCGTGCGCCTGGCGCAAGATCTCGGCATGCCGATCATCACCGAGTACGCCAAGCGGTTCGGCATCTACGACGATCTGCTGCCCGTGCTCTCGATGTCGCTCGGCGCCGGCGAAACGACGTTGCTCAAAATGGCCACCGCCTACTGCATGCTGGCCAATGGCGGCCGCGGAGTAAAGTCGACATTGATCGACCGCATCCAGGACCGCTGGGGCCGCACCGTCTGGCGCCACGACGAGCGCCAGTGCATGGGCTGCACGGCCGGCAAATGGGCAGGCCAGGCCGAACCCGAACTGATCGACGACCGCAAACAGATTGTCGATCCCCACACCGCCTATCAGATGACCTCGATCATGGAGGGCGTCGTACAGCGCGGCACGGCAACGTCACTCAAAGCCTTGAACCGGCCGATCGCCGGCAAGACTGGCACCACGAACGAAGAAAAAGATGTCTGGTTCATCGGCTACACGCCCGACATGGTCGTCGGCGTGTTCTTGGGCTACGACACACCGCGCCCGCTCGGCAAAGGCAACACCGGCGGCGCCATTGCCGCGCCAATATTTGGCGACTTCCTCCAAGAAGCGCTGGGTGACTCGCCACCAGCACCGTTCCGCGCGCCGCCGGGCATCAATATCGTGCGCACTAACTTAAAGACAGGTCTGCGCGCCTCAGCCGATGACAAAGACTCGATCAACGAAGTCTTCAAGCCCAACGAGCAGCCCGACGACGCCTATTCGGTGATCGGCCTGGGAAATACGACGGCAGACGCGTCTGCCGCGACGGCAAGTCAAGATGGCGCCCTGCCGCCAATTCCCGGTACATCGGGCCCCGGCGCATCGGGCCCCAACGCATCGGGCAATGACGCCTTCCGGCCCGGCCAGGGTCCGTGGTGAGGC
>JANNSR010000149.1:0-2627 GCA_031402935.1 Hyphomicrobium sp.
CCGACGGATTTCGCAAGCGGCTGCCAAAACCCAGCTACTGTGTCAGCCGCTTCGAAGAAATACTGAAAGTAATCATGATACGGCGAAGTCATGCGCCCATGCGCTAACCCAACTTGACTCATCTTTGTGTCCTCCCGACACCAAACAGACTGCATTTGCAGATGGTCGGCGCTCATTCCGGCGCCGTTAACCATGTTCTCTTGCAACCAGACTTTGGTAGCATGACGGCGGAGCTGGCGCCGCTCACAGAAATTTGTGATTTGCAGACCAGTCGAAACCTAATGCCATGGCGATGCGCGAACTTTGCAAAGCGAAGATGACCATGACCGCCTGGATGTGAAATACTACCTTTGGTTGCAATATGTATTCTTAGTATACTCGGTAATGCTTCAGTTTGCTGATTAACTACGTTGACGAACCGATCCTTTTACTGACGATATGCTCGAAGTGGTCAGTTGAGCATGTCTGCGTTGGTGGTCGGTGCCATGAAGGCGCGTTCCGGCGTTGGTTTTGATAGCGTGCGTTCGTCAATAAATGGCGGCGGCGCACTCCTTTTAGCAGCCGTTGTGGCGCTCACCGCTTACGTTATCGCACAGCCGAGTGCCGCCGCAGAACCGGACCAACCGCAACACGGCTGGCGCGAAGTCTGGGGCGGGGTCGATGCCTCGAGCAATGTCTGGCTGCTGTATGGCGGCGTCACGATCGCACCGTGGAGTGCCGACATTTACAGCAACGGCTGGCGGCTGCGCACGACCGGGGGTTTTGGGCAATATCGCGTGTCAACGTCGTTCCACTCCAACGCGCCGTGCGGCAATCCCGGGCAGAACCAATGCCAGTCGGCAGATAAGGATTTTGTCGTCCCGTTCACGTACTCGGATGCGCTGATCGGGTATCATCAACGCTTTGGCGAGCTGACGGCAAAGGCGTTCGCGGGCGTCGCGATTCAACGGCACGCCGCGAAAGGCTCCGCCGGTCTAATCGAACTGACCGGCACCGAAATCGGCCCCAAAGGCGTATTGGAACTGTGGCTGAACCTCGGGTCGCAGGCGTGGACGTCGATCGACCTCAGTTATACGACTGCGCACGATACAAGTTCCGCGCGCTGGCGCGCAGGTTGGCGCGCGTTGCCTACATTGTCGATTGGACCTGAAGCCCGGTTTGATCGCAATGCCGACCTCGGCGGCTGCGGACCCGCAAACGGCGCAGTCAAAAGAGATGCGCTTGGAACCGGACGCGCCGGGCTATTCGCACGCTATGATTGGTTCGGCGGCGAAGTTTCTGTTGCAGCCGGTGTTACGCAACGGATCGCAAACAGTTGCGAAGACGACGACCTGGAACCCTACGCGACGTTTAACCTGCTGTACCAATACTAAATGCTGCGCGCCGCGTCTTGAAATCGGCGCGGGCATCCCTGACCATAGCGAGCGCGAGTCGCGTTTGCCGCGCCGCCTTGAGAACAGGAATTCGCCGCATGAACAGGACCACTGCCGCCGCTCTTGCAGGTATCCTGATCGCGATCAGTTACACGGCGCCAGCATTCGCTGGACCGTGCGCGGCAACGACCGTCGAAGCACGCGGCGAACAATCGCGCTTCGTGTGGCTTGCCAAAACCAAGGCCAGGGCCAACTGGCGGCGCAAGGTGCGCAGCACGCCGGGGCTCGGTACCAAGTATGCCAATTGGGCCCGCGCCGAAACAACCGACGAGCGCTGCCTGACGGGGCCGGCCGGAACACTGTGCATCTTCACCGGCACGCCGTGTTTGCCTTAGGCGCCACGCCTCCGAGGCCTAACCTTGAAATAATTTCATCTGTGAGGCCCAAGGAAAAGCGCATCCCTCGCGTCTGATACCTAAAATGCGCGGTTCCACGGGTCCAACCGGGTGGCAGACGACACAGACCAAGCGTTAGCGATGCGCGCCGGGCAGGGTTGCCAGGCGTCGTTCTCGGCGTTGCTTGCGCGCCATTACGACCGCATCTACCGCTTAGCTTGGCGCTGGTCGGGCACGCGCACCGCCGCCGAAGACATCGCGCAAGACGTGTGCGTGAAGCTGGCCAACGCCATCAAGGGCTATCGCGGCGACGCGGCGTTCACGACCTGGCTGCACCGCATCGCCTACACCACTGCGCTCGATCATCTCGCCGCCAACCAAAGGATGCCGGCGGTTGAACCGTCTGAGATCATAAGGCTGGCTGACATGAGCGGCGCGGCGCCGTCCGCCGAGGACGACGTGATCGGCGCTGAGCTTTGGCAGGCCGTACGCGCGCTCAGCCCGCAACAGCGCGATGCCGTGTTGCTGGTCTATGGCGAGGATATGAGCCACGCCGAGGCGGCAGTGGTGATGGCCTGCGCGGAGAAAACGGTGTCGTGGCATCTCTACGAAGCCAAGAAGCAATTAAAAATAGTGCTCGAGGCAGTGGGCTAAGGCGATGACCGAACGCGACCTCGAAAATTTGAAGACCCTGCCGGTGCCCGCGCCGCGCGACGCCGCAAAGCGCTCGGCAATTGATGCAGCAATCGCAACGTTTGACTCTAACAAATCAACTTCGGCGCTTCTCCCCCTAGGGGACTTCCAACCGGTCGCGCCCGGCGCGCCCCTTGGCGTGTCGGAAGCGCCAACAAATAATGAC
>JANNSR010000150.1:0-6728 GCA_031402935.1 Hyphomicrobium sp.
CAGTATTCGAACCCGCCGCATCAGGCAGGAGCTCTGACCCCATGTCTACCTACGTCGCCAAACCGGCAACGGTCGAAAAGAAGTGGATCCTGATCGACGCCGAAGGGCTCATCGTCGGCCGCCTCGCAACGATCATCGCCACGCGCCTCAAGGGCAAACACAAAGCCACGTACACGCCGCACGTCGATTGCGGTGACAACGTCGTTATCATCAACGCCGAGAAGGTTGTCTTCACCGGCGCCAAGCGGGAAGACAAAGTTTATTACCGACACACCGGCTATCCGGGTGGCATCAAGGAGCGGACGCCGCGCCAGATCCTCGACAGCAAGCACCCTGAGCGGATCGTCGAGAAGGCCGTCGAGCGCATGCTCGCGCGCGGGCCGCTCCAACGTCAGCTGATGCGCAACTTGCGCATTTACAAGGGCGTCGAACATCCCCACGTCGCGCAAAACCCTGAAAAGCTCGACGTCGCCAAATTGAACCGCAAGAACGTGAGGGCCTAGAGTTATGGCTAGCGAAACTAAGACCCTCGCCGATCTCGGCGACGTCAAGACAACACCTGCCGCTGTCGAAGCCGCACCCGTTCGCGTGCAGAAGCTCGACAAGCTCGGCCGCGCCTACGCCACAGGCAAGCGCAAGGACGCCGTCGCCCGCGTCTGGATCAAGCCCGGTAAGGGCATGATCACGGTCAACAAAAAAGACTTCAAAGCCTATTTCGCGCGCCCCGTGCTGCAGATGCTTCTGCAGCAGCCGTTGAACCTCGCCAACCGTTCAACACAGTATGATATCCGCGTCACCGTCGCCGGTGGCGGTCTGTCGGGTCAGGCCGGTGCGGTGCGTCACGGCATCTCGAAGGCGCTGACCTACTATGAACCGGACCTGCGCGGCGTGTTAAAGAAGCAGGGCTTCCTGACGCGCGACAGCCGCACGGTCGAGCGCAAGAAGTACGGCCGCGTCAAGGCCCGCAAGTCGTTCCAGTTCTCGAAGCGCTAAGGCGCGCAACACCGGCGCGACTGGCATCGCGGCAAAATTCGAGCAGCCCGCCCCTCCGGCGGGCTGTTCTTTTTCGCTGACGCAGAGGGTTGCCGCCGCCGCCCGGCAATGCCACATACGCGCGTCGGACGCCT
This sequence comes from Hyphomicrobium sp., assembly GCA_031402935.1. GTDB lineage: Bacteria > Pseudomonadota > Alphaproteobacteria > Rhizobiales > Hyphomicrobiaceae > Hyphomicrobium_B. The sequence continues at coordinate 1,128 of JANNSR010000150.1, forward strand.
GCCCGCCCAGCCCTCGCCACACCACACCCTACAATTGCATTTGACCCGCTTCCCGGAGTGACACGATGGACTGGTTATTGACCAACTTCGCCAGCTTGATCTCAACGCTTGGCGCCGAGATGGGCAACCTCTTGTCGCCGGACTTCTGGCGCACGCACTCTGTCGCGCTGTTCAACATTTTGATGATCGACCTGACGCTCGCCGGCGACAACGCCATCGTCGTCGGCATGGCGGCATCCCGCGTCCACCCCGCGATGCGGGCCAAGGTCATCTTCTGGGGTATCGCCGGCGCGGTCGTGTTGCGGATCATGTTTTCCGCCGTCGCCCAGCAGATGCTGCAGATCATCGGGCTGACGCTCGCCGGCGGTCTGTTGCTGCTGTTCGTGTGCTGGAAGATGTACAAGCAGATCGTCGATAGCGATCAGCCGACAATCGAAGAGCTCGAGACCAATCTGGCGTCGAATTCGACCAACGGCAACGAAGCCGGGTTCTGGTCGGCCATGTGGACGATCATCCTCGCCGACCTCTCCATGTCCCTCGACAACGTCCTGGCGGTTGCGGGCGCGGCCGGCGATTCGACATTGGTCCTGGTGATCGGCCTCGCCGTCGCGATCATCCTGATGGCGGTCGCCTCGAACTACATCGCCAAGCTGCTGCAGCGCTATCCCTGGATCGCCTGGATCGGGCTCATCATCATCCTGTTCGTCGCCGTCGATATGATCTATCGCGACAGCCACAAGGTGCTGTGCGCAACCTATCAGATCGGCTGCTCGGAAACCCTGGTCGACGGCATCAAGCACCGGCTCGGCTTCGGAGGCTGAGGCATGGCGGCGGTCTTCATCGACGGCGAAGCCGGCACAACGGGGCTGCAGATTGCCGATCGCCTCGCCCGCGAGCCTGGCATTACCGTGCTCAGTATAGCGCCCGATAAGCGCAAAGATGCGGACGCGCGCCGCGCCTTGATGGCCAAGGCCGATGCTGTCGTGTTGTGCCTGCCGGACGATGCCGCGATTGAAGCCGTGGCGTTGGCGGATAGCCTCGGCAAAGACGCGCCAAAAATCATCGACGCCTCGACGGCGCATCGTGTCGCGCCAGGCTGGATCTATGGCTTCGCAGAGCTTGATGCCAAGCAGGCCGGCCTCATCCGGAAAGCAACCCGCGTCGCCAATCCGGGCTGCTATCCAACCGGTGCCATCGCGCTGATCCGCCCGCTCACTGATGCCGGAATTGTGCCGGCCGGGTATCCCCTCACCGTCAACGCCGTGTCGGGCTATTCGGGCGGCGGCAAAAGCATGATCGAGTCCTACGAGGTTTCTAAAACTGCGCCCGCGTTCGAGATCTACGGCCTCGGCCTCAGCCACAAGCATGTGCCCGAGATGATGGCCTACGCGAAACTGACCCGGCGGCCGATATTCGTGCCGAGCGTCGGCAACTTTAAGCAGGGCATGATCGTCTCGGTGCCGTTGCATCTCGAGACACTCACCGGCAAGCCGTCGATCAAGGGCATCGAAGCCGTTATCGCGAAGCACTACGCGGGCGCCAGAAACGTGCGCGTTGTGCTAGGCGCCGCCAAACTGCCGCGGCTTGAGCCGCAAGCGCTGAACAACACCGACCAGCTCGAACTCTTTGTGTTCGGCAGCGACGCATTCGGCAAAAGTGATGGTGGTCACGCGCTGCTGGCCGCCCGGCTCGACAATCTCGGAAAGGGCGCCGCAGGCGCCGCCGTGCAAAACCTCAAGCTGATGCTGGGTCTGGTTTAGCGCGCAGCGAGATATTACTTCTTGAAGTGTTTCAGCAGCGCCCTGAGCTCGGGCTTCAGCCATGGCATATCTTTGGCTTGAAACTTCAGGCCCAAATACTTCTGCACCAATTCTGAGACGACGCGAGCGTGCGCCGCATCGCGCGGCCGCTTCAGCGCGGTTCTATCATGTCGTTGTGAAACCCAAAGCTTGTGAAGTGCGAAGGTTCTCGGCTCCGGGGCGACAATTCGCAGTGGCCACCCGTCGTTGGCAATGATCGTTTGCTCGAATTGTGGGGCCTGCAACAGCCATTCTGCGCCCATCATTGGCGCTGCCTCTAAGTCAGAACCAGCATTCATCGTTTTGATATCATCCGTCTCCGGACATAATAGATCGACGATGTACCCATCCCTGTTCGTAGCGTTGAAACCGTAGTCCGCCTTGAAAGAATGATCGACGTGCCGAAGAATACCCATCAAGCCTTCGCGCCGGATGCCGGTCGCCGCCAGCAACAACGACTGCTTTGTGTCCCAAAGAATATCGGCGTCTGTGGTCGCGACGTGCTCTTGTCCGATGATCGTTCCGGTCGCGGCTTCATACGCGTGGAGAGCATTGGTCCCGGCCACTATCACATGTGTGCCCAAAAGCTGCTCGCGATCCAGCGCGCGAATGATTCGCGCTGCTATTGTGCGCATTCCGCCAAGGCCCAGCGCTGTGTTGACCGGGGCAATCGTATTCAGCCTTTTTTCGAGTATCTTAGCTCTCTTTGAGAGTTCGGCGCGCTTAGCGTCGTGTTCGATTTTTTGCCGCTTGAGTGCTGGGGTTTCACGGCCCAGGGATTTTCTTACGGTGCCGTGCACCTTGTACATGTAACGCTGGCCATTTGAGACTTGCGCTCTCATGGTGCCGAGACGCTCGAATTCCAAGATGGCCGGGCGCCAAACGGAATAGGCTTGCTGCGCGTCTATCAGCTGCCGTCGCTGTTCGTTGCTGAGCTCAACGTAATTCATGATAAGCCACTGAAATAGTTTGTTTTGTGCGCTCTATGTTGTAAAATGCTCGCGGATCGCACAAATACATATATATCAATTATTTAGCATTTTCAAGCGCCGCAGGCGCCGCCGTGCAGAACCTCAAACTGATGCTGGGGCTGATCTAGCCGTCCCGCAGTGTCGTTTTCTCGTAGTGTCGCATTACAACGCGGAGACATCTCATGCCGATTACGGCGCTTTACGCAGGCCTGCTAACGCCGCTGTTCATTTATTTGGCCATCCGTGTCATTCGCGAACGGCGCAGCGCGCGGGTGCCGGTCGGACATGGCGACAACGCCCAGCTGTTTCGAAAAATGCGCGTGCACGCCAACTTCGCCGAGTATGTTCCCCTCGCACTGCTGCTGATGGGGCTCGCTGAAAGCGTGAAAAGCGACGCAAGTCTGCTGCACGTCGCCGGCATCATCCTGATCGCCGGCCGCATCGTTCACGCCATCGGTTTATCGCGCCAGCCCGAAAGCATCCCGATGCGCGTCTTCGGCATGTATGCAACGTTCGCCGTGCTCGCTCTCGGTGCCCTCATGTGCCTTTTCTACGCCATCAGCACGATCGTTGGCGCGTGAGCTGATTTCTCAGGCTCAGGCTGTGGCTCCGGCCGCGGCGTTTACCCGGCGCCGCGTCTCATAGAGATGCCACACCGCAATGCCCAGCACGATTGCGCCGCCGCCCTGGTGCATGAGGCCTAAGTGCAGCGGCACGTGTGCCAGCAGCGTGGCGATGCCGAGCACCATCTGCGCAAAAACTGCGAGAAGCAGAATAAGCCCTGAGCGGCGTATTGCGTCGTCAGCCGGACGTTTCAACATGAGCGCGGCTTGGACCAGCACGGCGGCTACGAGCAGATAAGCCGTCACACGATGATTGAACTGCACCGCCGCGTGGCTCTCGAAAACGCTCAAATGCGGCGCGCTTTCGAACCAGTAATCGGACGGGAACCACTGCCCATCCATATCTGGCCACGTGTTGTAAACGAGGCCGGCCTTGAGCCCGGCAACAAAGGCGCCGAGCACGACCTGCACCAGCACCAGCCCGACAAGAATTGCCGCAAGCCGCTTGACGCCGGGCGCCGCAGCCGGACCATTTGCAATCGCACCCAAGCGATGCGCGCGCTCATCCAGCGCCAGCCAGACGAGCAAGCTAAAAATCGCGAACGCCGTCGTCAGATGCAGCGCCAAGCGATACTGGCTAACATCGACGCGCACGCTCAAGCCTGACGCGACCATGTACCAGCCAAACGCGCCTTGCAGCGCGCCAAGCGCCAGCACGCCGGCAAGTTTCAGCGGCTGATGGCTGCGTAAGCGCCCACGCATCCAAAACACAAACAGCGGCAACGCAAACGCCAAGCCGATGATGCGGCCAAGGAAACGGTGGCTCCACTCCCACCAGTAGATAACTTTGAACTCGGAAAGCGCCATGCCCTTGTTGACGAGGGCGTACTCGGGGATCTGTTTGTATTTCTCAAATGCGATTTGCCAGTCGGCGTCCGACAGCGGCGGGATGGCGCCCAGAATAGGTTTCCATTCGGTGATCGATAACCCGCTGTCGGTCAGCCGCGTCGCGCCGCCGACGACGATCATCGCGAACACGAGCACGGCGACGGCCCACAGCCACGCTTCGACAGCACCGTTACCAACACTCACAGGCTTCGGCATTGCCATCGGCTCTTTTGTCCCAGCACACACGGTTCATGTCGGTGATACATCACGCATCAGCCGCTGCAATGCGCCCTTCCGGCGCGGCGCGGCATAAGGCCCAAGAGTATGAATTCATGACCCAACGACAGCGCAAGTTCGCCGGCGCAATCGCCCTTCTGGTGCTGGTGTCGGTATATGCGATACTCGCGCTGGCGGTCGCCGTCGTGCTGCAGGTCCACAACGCCAATAAGTTCGTAGAACTGGCGTATTATCTGATCGCCGGATTGTTGTGGGTGCTTCCCGCCGGCGTGCTGATCAAATGGATGCAGAAACCGGACGCTTAGGTTTCACGCCACGCGGGCGGCTTCAAGTCCCGCCCTACTCGGCCGCCGCGCGATCCGGCGTGCCGCCTTCCAGACGGCAAACGGCAGCCCCGACAACAGCACTTTGACGTAGCGCGGATCTTGAAAGTCGCCATTAAGCGACAGACGCGGCAGCGCCGCCAGATCGTTGCCGTTCGCGGTGTGCAGCAGCCCCTTGCGCGTCGTCACCGCGGTCTCGGCACCGGCTTCCCGCACGAGCGCAAAGTCGCGTGGGCCCGCGCTCTCTTCGCAGCCGTAGGGATAGCTGAAATGCCGGCACGGTTTGCCGGTTTCCCGCGCCACGCGCTGGACGCTGCCGGCGATCTCTTCGCGGGCGTCATCGACCGAAAGCTTGGCGAGGGCATAGTGGGTGCGTGTGTGGGCGCCGATGGTTACAAGCGGGTCGGCGGCCAGCGCGCGGAGATCGTCCCAGCCCATCATAAGATCGCGGCACTGACGAGCGGCATCGAAACCGGCGTCGCGCGCAAGTGTTCCGGTAATGGCGCGGGCCCTGGCTTCGGGCAGCGTGCGCAGCCACCAGTAGATGGCGTGATACGCCGCGTCTTTGGCGTCCGCCGTCTCAAGCTCGAAATGCCGGACTGTCCCGCCCATGTCGAGCGTTAACCTGGGCAGGCGGCGGACGGCCGCTTCCAGCGTCAGCCACCACAGATCGCCCTTACCGTCGGCGAAATCGGTTGCGACGTAAATCGTAAACGGCACGGCGAGCCGCTTGAACACCGGATAGGCGTGATCGCGGTTGTCCTTGTAGCCATCATCAAGCGTAAAGACCGCGAACGGCCGCCCCGCGCCGCCAGATTTG
>JANNSR010000151.1:0-8415 GCA_031402935.1 Hyphomicrobium sp.
TCAGAAAATCGTCGAACAGCACGGCGGCACGCTGACGCTCGAAGATCCGCCGCTGTCTGATACCCGCACGCGCGGCGCCCTTGTCCGGATGACGCTGCCTGTCAAGACTGAGATCGCTCACGAACATACTACTGCAAAGCCCGAACCGGCAGCGGTTGCTGCGGGCGGGGTGTGATACACGGAATGGCATTGAGGAACCGAAAATGGCAGCTGACATTCTGATCGTCGATGACGAAGCCGATATTCGCGATCTGGTCGCGGGCATCCTGCAGGATGAAGGACATAGGACCCGGCTGGCGCGCGACAGCGACGAGGCCTTGAAGGCGATCGAGGATCGCCGCCCGCATCTTGTCATTCTCGACATCTGGCTGCAGGGCAGCCGCCTCGACGGCCTCGAAGTTCTATCAGTCATGAAGCGGACGTACCCAGAGCTGCCCGTTGTCATCATCTCGGGTCACGGCAATATCGAGACGGCCGTCACGGCCATCAAACGCGGCGCTTACGACTATATCGAGAAGCCATTTAAATCTGACCGCTTGAACCTCGTCGCGTTGCGCGCGCTGGAAGCCTCGCAATTGAAACGCGAAGTCCGCGAACTGAAAGAGCGCTCGGTCGTCTCAGCCGAAATGATCGGCAAATCGCCCGCCATCAATCAGCTGCGCGGCCATCTCGACAAGGCGGCACCGACCAACAGCCGCATCATGATCCGCGGCTCGTCGGGCACCGGCAAAGAACTGGCAGCCCGCGTGCTGCACCAGAAGTCACTGCGCGCCGATGGGCCGTTTGTCGTGCTCAATGCAGCCGCCATGGTGCCTGACCGCGTCGAAGAGGAATTGTTCGGTACCGAAGACCGGACCGGCGGACCACGCAAGGTCGGCGCACTCGAAGAAGCCCACACCGGCACGCTCTATATCGACGAAGTCGCGGACATGCCGATGGAGACGCAGGGCAAAGTTCTGCGCGTGCTTGTCGAGCAGAAATTCCTGCGCCTCGGCGGTTCGCAGAAGGTGTCGGTCGATGTGCGCATTATTTCCTCGACCAGTCGCGATCTCGACCAGGAAATCCGTGAGGGACGGTTCCGCGAGGATCTCTATCATCGCCTCAACGTCGTGACGTTGCGCGTGCCGAGCCTCGCTGAACGGCGCGAGGATATTCCTGATCTTATCCAGTTTTTTATCGGCCAAGTGGCGCAGGCGTCCGGCCTCGCGCCGCGCCGTATCGGCGAAGACGCCATTGCCGTGCTGCAAGCCCATGATTGGCCCGGCAACGTGCGCGAGCTGCGCAACAACGTCGAACGCCTGATGATCCTCGCCGGCGGCGAGCCGAACGCCATCATCACGGCTGAAATGCTGCCCGAGGAGATCGGCTCCAACGTGCCGCTACCCGTGAACGGCGGCGCCGAGCATCTGATGTCGCTGCCGTTGCGGGAGGCGCGTGAGATCTTCGAGCGCGAATACCTGCTGGCCCAGATCAATCGCTTCGGCGGCAACATTTCGCGCACCGCCGAGTTCGTCGGCATGGAGCGCTCGGCGCTGCACAGAAAGCTGCGCGCGCTTGGTGTCTCGTCTGACCAGCGCAGCGGCGAGATGCGCACGGCCTGATGCGCGCGGTTCAACGGCTGGGGATCACTGCGTGAGCCGGGTCATCTACGTCAACGGCAGCTATCGAACCTATGCGGCAGCCTTCGTGCATGCGGAAGATCGCGGCTTTCAATTCGCCGACGCGGTCTACGAAGTCGTCGAAGTTCTCGGCGGAAAACTGGTTGATGCAACCCGTCACTTGGCACGCCTCGAACGTTCGCTCGGTGAAATCTGCATTCCGATGCCGATGAGCGGGCGAGCGTTGCTGCATGTGATTGCGCAAATCATCACCCGCAATCGCGTCCGCGACGGCATCGTCTATCTCCAAATTTCACGCGGCGAGGCGCGGCGCGAGTTTTCATTCCCCGGCCCCGATGTCAGCCCGACGCTCGTCGTGCTGGCCCGGCCGCAATCGCGCAGCGCACTTTCCGCGCTTGCCGAAACCGGCATCGCAGTTAAAACCATGCCCGACATGCGCTGGGGCCGCTGCGATATCAAAACGGTGATGCTGCTGCCGGCCTGTCTGGCCAAGGACGCGGCGAAACGCGAGGGCGCCCGCGAAGCCTGGTTCGTTGACGCGAGCGGCTTCATCACCGAAGGCGCCTCGAGCAACGCCTGGATCGTGACGCGGGACGGTGCGCTTGTGACCCGGCAACTGGACGAAAAAATCCTTGGCGGCATCACGCGCGCGACCGCACTCGATGTCGCTAAAGCCGAAGGCGTCCGCATTGAGATCCGCCCCTTTACAGTCACTGAAGCGGCGGAAGCGCGCGAAGCCTTCATCACGTCGGCGACCAACACCGTCATGCCGGTCGTCAAGCTCGACGGCCGGCCGGTCGGCGACGGGCGTCCAGGCCCCATCACCCGCCGGCTTCGATCACGTTTTCATCATATTGCTGAAATTTCATCGCTATAAGCTCAACAACAAGGCATCCGCTGCTCGGTTAAGGGCTTTAAATCAAACCAGAAATCTCTATTTTGAGGCCGACAGGTTGCCGAAAACGAAATCCCGCTGCGCCGGCGTCGTCCGGTGCAAACGGGTGACGCACGGCGCTGCGGCGCTCAAGAACACGTCCAACAACAAAAAAACGGATAACAACAATGGCAGCAGAAAAGCAGCAGAACCTCCAGGACACGTTTCTCAATTACGTCCGCAAGAACAAAACGCCGCTGACGATCTTTCTCGTCAATGGCGTCAAGCTCCAAGGCATCGTCAGCTGGTTTGACAATTTCTGCGTGCTGCTGCGGCGCGACGGCCATTCGCAGCTCGTCTACAAGCACGCCATCTCGACCATCATGCCCGGCGGGCCCGTCAATCTGAACGATCAAGACGGCGAGCCGATCAGCGGGTGAGCCGCGCTCGGGACAACGTGGGCGGCCACCGAGCTCCGAAAGGTCCGCGTCACAAGCGCGGCAGCGAGGAGACGCGGGCACCCCGCTCGCGCGTGCTCATTCTGGTGCCGGTGTGGAAGCGCCAGGTCCGCGTCGGCGAAAAGGCCAAGCCATTCGCACAAATCCACACGCCCGAGAACCGCTTGGCTGAAGCCATCGGTCTCGCCAACGCCATCGACCTCGATATCGTGGACGCTACAATCGTGCCGCTGTCGGAACCGCGCCCGTCAACGCTGCTCGGCTCCGGCAAGGTCGAGGAACTCCGGCAGTTGATTGCGGACAAAAACATCGGCCTCGTCGTCGTCGATCACATCGTCAATCCCGTGCAGCAGCGCAATCTTGAGAAAACCTGGAACGCCAAGGTCATCGACCGCACCGGATTGATCCTGGAAATTTTCGGCGCCCGCGCCCGCACCAAAGAAGGCGTGCTGCAGGTCGAACTCGCGCATCTGATGTATCAGAAGGGCCGCTTGGTGCGCGCCTGGACCCACTTGGAACGCCAGCGCGGCGGCGGCGGCTTTCTCGGCGGCCCCGGCGAAGCCCAGATCGAGCTCGACCGGCGCATGCTGCAAGACCGCATCGACGCCATCAAAGGCGATCTCAAGGAGGTCGCGAAAACCCGCGCGCTGCATCGCAAGGGACGGCGCAAGGTGCCGTATCCGGTCGTCGCGATCGTCGGCTACACCAACGCTGGCAAGTCGACGCTGTTCAACCGCGTCACAGGTGCCAGCGTGCTCGCCATGGATCAGGTGTTCGCGACGCTCGACCCGACCATGCGCGAATTGAAGCTCAAAAGCGGCCGCCGCATCATCCTGTCCGATACCGTCGGCTTTATCTCCGATCTGCCGACCATGCTGGTCGCGGCGTTCCGCGCCACACTCGAAGAAGTTGTCGAGGCCGATCTCATTCTGCACGTCCGCGATATCGCGCACGAAGAAACCGATGCCCAGGCCCACGACGTCGAGAAAGTGTTGAGCGATCTCGGCATCGATACGCTGCCTGCCGAGAGCCACATCCTTGAAGTCTGGAACAAGGTCGATTTGTTGCCGCCCGAACGCTTCAGTGAGTTACAACGCGATGCGGATCGCAACGAGCGAAAGCCCGTGCTTGTATCTGCTGCAACTAGCGTTGGCCTGGACTTGCTGTTCGCGGCAATCGATGCGCGTCTTGGCGCGGCGGATGAAATTCTCAATGTCATTGTCCCCGCCCGCGAAGGCGCGCTGCTCAGCTGGCTATATGCCAACAGCGATATCCTGGCGCGGACGCCAACGGAGAACGGCGATGTCGCGCTTCAATTGCGTGTCGCGTCCGAGAAGAAGGCCCGCGTTATCGGTCACCTTCGCAAAGCCGGAATTCCGGTCTAAGCTACGGCAATGGAGCGCAAAGTTCAGGCTTGCATCGCGGGTGGCGGCCCGGCGGGCATGATGCTCGGCGTACTCTTGGCGCGTGCCGGGGTCAAAGTCCTCGTCCTCGAGAAACACGCCGATTTCCTGCGCGATTTTCGGGGCGACACCATCCATCCCTCGACCATGCAGATCATCGACGAACTCGGCTGGCTCGATGAGTTCCTCAAACTGCCGCATCAGCGCGTGCACCGGCTGAACGCCCAATTCGGGTCGTCGCGATTGGCGCTCGCGGATTTTTCTCATCTGCCTGTGCGCGCCCGGTTTATCGCCATGATGCCGCAGTGGGATTTCCTCGACTTCCTCGCTGCCAAGGGCCGGGTGTATCCTGGCTTCCAGTTGATGATGCAAACGGAGGCACTGGGACTGACGCGGGACGGCAACCGCATCACCGGCGTCACTGCAATGAGCCCTAATGGACCGCTTGCAGTCACTGCCGGCCTCGTTGTCGCCGCCGATGGGCGTGCGTCGGTGTTGCGCGACGCGGCTGGTTTGCACGGCGAGGCCTTCGGCGCACCGATGGACGTGCTGTGGTTTCGCTTGCCGCGAAAGGCCACCGACACGGACGAAACGCAGGGCCGGTTCGATGCGGGGCGCATTTTCATCATGCTCAATCGCGGTGACTACTGGCAGTGCGCGTTCGTCATTCGGAAGGGCCAGAACGACGACGTGCGCGCGGCGGGGCTCCAAGCGTTTCGCGCAAGCGTTGGAGCACTGCTGCCGTTCGAAGCCGGGCGTGCGGACAGCATCCCCGATTGGGATCACGTCAAGCTGCTGACGGTGAAGGTCGATCGGCTCACAGAGTGGGCTCGCCCTGGCCTGTTGTGCATTGGGGACGCCGCGCACGCCATGAGCCCCGTTGGCGGCGTCGGTATCAATCTCGCCGTGCAAGACGCCGTTGCGGCAGCGAACGTGCTGGCGAAACCGCTTATCGAACAGCGTCTGGCATTCGACGACGTCCAAGCCGTGCAGGCGCGCCGGGATTTTCCGACCCGCATGACCCAGCGCATCCAACTCGCCATGCAGAACAGCATCATTGCCCCGGCGCTGGCGAGCAAAGGCGCGTTGAAGCCTCCCTTTGTGCTGCGCCTGATCACGGCGATCCCGGGCCTCAATCGCATGCCCGCACGCCTTATGGGGCTTGGCGTCAGACCCGAACACGTGGCGGACTTCATTCGCGATGCGCGAGGCAGCGTCTAACTTTGGCGTTCTTTCGCCTTCGCCTCATCCCACAGCGCATCCATCTCAGCGAGCGTCGACTGCGCCGGGCTTTTGCCCTGTGCCGCCAAGCGCTCCTCAATGTGGGCGAAGCGGCGGGTGAATTTCTGATTTGCTGCGCGCAGACAAGCTTCGGGATCGATTTTCAAGTGCCGCGCAATGTTTGCCATCACGAACAGCAGATCGCCGAACTCTTCCTTGATGGCGCCTTCCGACTCTCCTTCGTCGAGCCTGCCGGAAGGCGCGGGCGACCTGGGATCAACCGGCAGCGCCACTTCCTCGAACTCGGCAAGCTCCTCCTTGAGCTTGTCGAACACGGGCCGGATGTCGGGCCAGTCGAAGCCCACCTTCGCGGCTTTGTCCTGCAACTTGATGGCCCGCGTCATCGCCGGCAGTCCCACTGGAATATCGGCAAGAAGTGACGCAGGACCGTCGACCAAACGATCGGCTTTCTCCGCCGCCTTGATCTGATCCCACAGACCATTGACCGCGCCGGCATTGCGCGCCTCGGCATTGCCAAACACGTGCGGGTGGCGGCGGATCATCTTTTTCGTGATGCCTTCGACGACATCGGGGAAGGCGAAGACGTGCTGCTCTTCCGCGAGACGCGCGTGATAAACCACCTGCAGCAACAGATCGCCAAGCTCGTCTTTCAAATCACTGAAATCGCCGCGCTGAATGGCGTCCGCCACTTCGTACGCTTCCTCGATCGTATACGGCGCAATCGTCGCGAACGACTGTTCGAGATCCCACGGGCAGCCCGTCACCGGCGTTCTGAGCGCCGCCATGATCTCGATCAGGCGTTGAATGTCGGGCGATGGCGTCATGGGCGTCCTCTCAAGTTTGCGAGGACACTAACCCATCATGCAAAGCCCGGCGAGGCACGCGGGGCGCCCATATACAAGTCGCGGGTTAGCCCCGGCATTGCGGTGACAATCGCCAGCGGGATCAGCCACCCGAGCCACGCGGCGGCGACGTAAACCGGCTCGAAGGGTAAGCCCAGCGCGATCGCCGAACCTGTGATGACGCGGAACCACATAGCCCCCGTCGTGACTGCCACCATGGCGAGCATGAACCGCGCATGCGTTGTGCGTTTGCCGCCGCGGATCGCAGCGATACCGGCGGCCAGCAGCGCCATCCACACAATCCCTTGCACGAAAAACCCAGCGCGTGCGGCAAGCGATGACTCCGAGAATATGGCAACTGGAAGCGCCGTCAGCCCTCCAATCACCACGAAAGCGCCTAAGACGCGGCCCAGCATCCGGTGCATCTGAGGCCGGTGCCTATACGCGATTACGAACGGCACCAGCAGCAGCGCGGCGGCGGCCGAAACCATATGCAGCCGGAAGACGACCGGCATCCGTTGGCTAAGCACGAACATTTCATAAGGCAGCGCGATCAACCCAGTCCCCGATCCGATCGCGACCAGGCCGACAGCGATACTGAGGAGCAGAAGTATGAGCCCGATTGCAGACCGCCACAGTCTTGAAAATGCCGGACGCAGCAGCACCGTTTCAGCCACGCGGGGCAGGGGACTGATGCTCGGGTTCGGCGCGGTTGTCATGGCTGCAATGCTGGCATCAACTGGTGGCGGCTTCGCGGCGGACAAACGCGTCAAGACCCTGAAGACAGACGTCGCAGCGCTCGCGCCCGTCAATCTCGCCGGCCGCTGGTCCGGTCCGCGCTACAGCCACAACCTGATCGCCGTCGATGCCGTGACCTGCGGGGATAAACGCTGCGAACTCACCTACGACATCGTCGCTTGCCCCGAGGGCTGGTGCGGCATCGCAGTGACGGACGCAACGCCGTGCGGCGCCGTCGGATTGAAGCTCTCAACTGAGCACCCGAAGAACCGTCCCAACGCCTTTATGGGCAAACTCGAACTCGCCAAGGGTTCGGCACCCTACACGGTCGAAGCCTGGCACCATTCCGGTGCCGCATCCGACTCCCCAGCGTCGATCCCCGCCTCCGCGGGGAGGCCGGATGCGGTAGCCGAGGCTGACGCCAAGGCAACGCTGAATTTCGTCGGCGATACCGGCCCCGAACTCTTGCTGATGCGCCGCTCGTTCCCGTTCCACGCTGAACTCGCGCGCATCGGCGACGCCCAATGCACGCTCGAAAAGGCGACGTCCTAAGCCCGTGCTTGCGCACACCCCGCCCGCCGCTAGGATACTGTCAGGCGGCGGGCGGCGGGGCGCGATGCGCATCATTTTGAACGCGATCATCATGGCGGCTGAACTGGCGGCAATCGCGGGCGTCGCCTGGCTTGGGTTGAATTTTCCGTTGACGTTTGCGCTTGCGACGGCGCTGATCGCGCTCGGCCTCGGCGCCAGCTTGGAGATCGCGCGGCTTAAAAACGAAATGCCGTTCTATTTCGACCGCCTGCCGGGCCGGTCGCAAATTTTCGCGATTGCCGTCGGAACCCTTGAAGCGCTCGTCAAGGCGATCCTCGCCGGCGTCGTTGGCTTGCTGACGTTCCTCGGCACCGACCAGGAGCGCTTGACGTGGGTCGCCGCGATCTTCGCCATCTGCCTGTTCGCGGGCTGCGCGCTGGTGCGCTGGCTGTCGTACCGGCTCGACGCCAAGCCGCTGCGCTGGGGCTATTTCCGCCTCGCCGCGCCCCTTGGCATTCTGTTCTCGGCCGGCCTGTCGCTGCTGCCGTCGCCGGGCCTCACCGAACTCGCCAAACGCGCCGCCTTCGATTTGCCGGAGCGCCCGTCGCTCACCGAGGCGAGCGAATTTCTGTTCCTCCTCAAGCAGAGTTTCGACGACATCGTCGAGCGCATGCTGGGCTGGATCTTCGACGCGAGCATTGCGCAGGG
>JANNSR010000152.1:0-10980 GCA_031402935.1 Hyphomicrobium sp.
TGCCACCAGCATGACCTCGCCCATGATCGACGACACCGGCCCCATCACAGGGGTGATGTCGCCGGGCATCTGCGTGCGCACCACTGCCAGCCGCTCGGCCACCAGCTGCCGGTTGCGGTAGATGTCGGTGCCCCAGTCGAATTCTGCATAGACAATCGACAGGCCGATGCCGGCGACGGAACGCACGCGCGTCACGCCGGGAATGCCGTTGAGAGCGGTCTCGATCGGATAACCGACAAGCTGCTCGACCTCGGGCGGCGCCAGCCCTTCGGCCTCGGTCATGATCGTGACCGTCGGTTTGTTAAGGTCCGGGAATACATCGACAGGCAACGTCCGAAGTGCGAGTGAACCCCACACAACCAGCAGGGCCGCGGCCGCAAGCACGATGAGCCGGTTGTTGAGGCTGGCCTTGACGAGAAAATTGAACATCTGTGCCTCCTCACCGGACCTGATTGATGAGTTCGGCGCCGCGCACAACCACGCGCGTAGCCGGATCAAGTCCGGCTGTGACGCCAAGACGCTCGGCGTCAATCGGGGAGGTCTTCACCACGCGCGCTTCAAAGCGCTCCGCCTCGACATGGGCCCAGACGACCGACTGGCCGTTTGACGAGCGGACCACGCTGGAGCGCGGCAGCGTGATGGCTGAGGCCTGCTCGTCGACCGGCGCATGCACGGTGACAGACTCTCCGACACTCAGCGCACCGCCGTCCGGCTTGATTATGAAGCGCAAGGGCACCGCTTGCTGCCGGAGAGACGGGGAGCGGCCTGCGAATGTCAGCGTCACTTTCCGTCCGTCAGCCGTCTGGGCGAGGGCGTCCTTGCCTGACTGCTCGATGCTGGCCGCCGTCGCCGCATCGAATGCCAAGGCTTCGACCCACAAATGCGATGGATCAACGATCTGGAACAGCACCGTCTGAGCTTCAACCACCTGCCCCGCCGTGACATTGGCTTGCGCCAGAGTGCCATCGGCAGGCGCGCGCAGTTCCTCGCGTTCGTTGAGCACTGGTCTGATAACCGCACGCCGCTTGCGCAGAATTTCCAGTTCAGTTTTCGTATCGGCGACTTGGCCCACTGGAACGGCTGAGCCGCTCAACGGCTCGATACGCTTGAGCTTGGCCTCGAGAAGAGCGATCTGCTTGTCGAGATCGCCTTGTGTCTGGGCGATGTCACTTTGATCGACGACGGCAACACTCGGCACCAGATAGCCAAGCACGTCGCCCTTCTTTACGGCGGCGCCGATCGCAGGAAAGCCGGTCTGAGGCGCTTCAATACGGCCCGCCAGAAGCGACTGCACAACGCCGCTTCGGTTCGGATCTGGCACGACCTGGCCGATCAAGCGAACCGACTTCTGAACCGTCTCGGCTTTGGCGGCCTCAACTGTGGTAACCCCGAGAAGCTTCTGCGTCGGCTTTGGCACAAAGACCGCGCCGTCCTCCAGCCGCCGCGACGTGTCGGGAAGATCGAGAATGGCTTCGCTTCCAGCCGTTGCCGCGCCCGGATAGCGCGCACTGGTGTTGAGGACCACAGCAGCCATCGCCACCGAACTAATACCCAAAAACGCTGCTCCGATCAAAAAAGCAGTACGAACGCTACGCGGACCTTTCGCAGCCAGCAGCGACAGCAGCACCGCGAGTGCGAGTGTGCTCGCCAGCATCCAGGGCTGGACGTCCGGCAGCTTCGTTCCGCGAGGAACAATGTGATCCCACAGCGAAGGATGACCAGGTTCGGCCAGAGGTGGAGCGGGGATATCGAGCCGGCCGATCAACAGGTCGGATTTGTCCGCCGCCGTGATCGAGAACGTCAGGTCGTAATGGCCCGGCGTTTTGACCCATGGTGCCTTGAATTCGTAGATGCCTTTCGTTTCCGTGGCGGCGATGGTTTCATCACCGCTGGTCATCTCGATAGCCGCGCCCGACACGCTCTCATTCGACCAGAAGGCATTGAGATAGACGATGAGCTTTCCGCCATCGCGCCCGGTCGGAACGCCGACCAGTTCGAAGTCTTTGGAATTGGCATCAATGCGAGAACCCGACGAAGCAGCCGCGGCGGGCTTTTCATCGCCGTGATCTTCGCCGCCATGGGCAAAAACGATGGATGGAGCGAGCGATACGGTCGCAATAAAGAGCACCGCGGCTAGTGCCGTCACAACACGGCGTCCGCGCTCAAACATGTTGGTGTGTTTCATCATGACCGTACCCTCGCTCTCGTTTCGTCGCGTTACTTCTGACGCTTTGCGAGCCAGTCTTTCATCATGGCGATCTCGCTCTCCTGCGCCTTGATGATGTCTTCAGCGAGCTTCCGGGTAACTGGGTCCTTGCCGTACTTCAAAAGCACGTTGGCCATATCGATCGCGCCTTGATGATGCGGGATCATGCTTTTCATGAAATCCACGTCGGCATCGCCGGTGAGTTCCATGCCCATGTCCTTGTGCATCTTCATGTTGACGGCTTCGAAGGCGGCTGCCGATTCGCTCTTCGGCGTCTCCGCTGCTTTCATGTCGTGCATGCCCTTCATGTCGCCCATGTCATGCATCCCTTTGCCATCGTCGGCATTGGCCATGACCGGTGCGAGCAGCAGTGCGCTTGCAAGACAGAGAATTATCGTTTTCATCGTGTTGTCCTTTCGTCGCTTAGGTAGGGTTTCATATTTGTTGACGACCGGTGCACCGCGCTCATCGAACACGCGCTTGGCTTTCGATCCAACCCCGTGCACAACACGACGCTCTGGCGCCCGTCGATCACCAGATGAACGTGCGGAACGGTTGGGCTGAAATCGTATCGCTTAAGACACGGTCCTTTGGCGCACGTGCCGATTCCCGTGAGACGCGAAACGCCCTCCCGCCACGGCATGACGTCAGCAGATGCTTGACCACCACTCAACACCAGTCCTGCCACGACGCTCGCGAGGCGAACCCAATTGCGTCGCTGGAAGTTCAGATCTTTGTCGGGTTCCATGATGGAACTCCCTTCGATTGATGGGTCCACCTCACCCTCGACACCCCATGGATAACAGCCACGGCCATCGCGTTCGGGTGTGATGGCGGCCAGCGACAGAGGTCGCCGAAACCGATGTCAGGTTTTGAGGATTGCGGTGCGCCGGATCGTCAAATCAAGCGGCGCGAAGGCTCAGGCGCAGCTGAGCCGCGATCAGGCCTTCGGCGGCCGATCAAGCCCGATGACGACATCGGGATAAACCCAGCCTAGACGGGCGAGGTGATAGCGCATGTGATTGGAAAGATCGTTCGGCCATTGGGCCGGGTCGGGCATCATGGAGCAGCAATGTCCGCCCATACTGCACGACGATGCCCCCTGGCAGCAGCAGGCACCGGGTGGGCAGACCGAGACGCCAGAATGAAAAGCTGCGGATTGCACCGATTGACCGGCGCCAATCGGCACATTCGAATTGGTCGATGATGGCTGCGCGACCGCGCCGGAGATTTTTTCGACGGCCTGCTGCACAGCCGACGCAAAGCCGGTAGACTCCACGCTGGAGCCCGTTGACATCTGCGCATGAGCATGGCCGGCATGAGCAAAGGCGCTCGCTGCGGTGCCGAACATCACGGCCACCACCACGATCAATCCCTTGATTGCCTGCCTCAGGCTCACGTCGCGTCCCTTCTCGTCACTGGCTATTTGTTCTACTTGCCTATTCGTTCAATCATACTGGCGGTTACATGGCATTTTTTATCTACCGGTCCGATCGGGCCAGGACCTCCATTAGTTCGGTAACTTTCTTGCGCTGTTCGCTGGCGTTGCCGCTCGCAATCGCGTGCTCCACGCAATGCCCGACATGATCCTTGAGCACGGCTTCCTCGACCTTGCGCAGGGCGGCGCGTACGGCCGAAATCTGGGTAATGATATCGATGCAATAGCGCTTCTCTTCGACCATGCGCGCGATACCGCGCACCTGACCCTCGATCTTAGTCAGCCTCTTGAGACAGACTTCGCTCGTACCTTTTTCCATAGTTGACTTATACCCCTACCAGGTATAGGTGTCAAGAGCTATACCCCCAGGGGGTTACTTAAGTGTTGAGGTAATTATGGTCAGGCCATCGAGAATAGCGTCTCACGAAGCGGCATCCTGCTGTTCGGGCCATGCGCATCAAAGCGCTGCCCATGATCACGGCGCCGCTTCGTCTGAGCCAGACGCCGTTCTCGACCCCGTTTGCGGCATGACCGTCGATCCCCACACGGCGCAGCACCACACACTTCACGACGGACATCCGTTTTACTTCTGCTCCGCGGGTTGTAAGACGAAGTTCGAGTCCGACCCGGCATCGTATCTCAAAGATCGTATCCCTCATTCTGTCGTCGAAGGCGCCATCTACACATGCCCGATGCATCCGGAGATCCGCCAGCCGGGGCCAGGATTCTGTCCCATCTGCGGCATGGCACTCGAACCTGAAACCGTCAGCACCGGCACCGGGCCCAATCCCGAACTTACCGACATGACCCGGCGCTTCTGGATCGGCTTTGCGCTCTCGCTACCTGTCTTTTTGCTGGAGATGGGCGGGCACCTGACCGGGCTTCATCAATGGATTGGTCAGTCAGCGTCAAACTGGATACAGCTGCTGCTCGCTACACCCGTAGTCCTGTGGGCCGGATGGCCGTTCTTCGAGCGCGGATGGGCTTCGGTTGTCACGCGCAATCTCAACATGTTCACACTCATCGCCATGGGAACGGGTGTCGCATGGCTCTATAGCGTCGTCGCAACCGGCTTCCCTCAACTCTTTCCTGCATCCATGCGCGGGGCCGATGGCGCCGTCCCCGTCTACTTCGAAGCTGCCGCCGTCATCACAGTACTCGTGCTTTTGGGTCAAGTTCTGGAACTGCGGGCCCGCGAGCAGACGAGCGGCGCCATTCGCGCGCTCCTCGACCTGTCCCCAAAGTCTGCGCGGCGAATTTCAACCGACGGCACGGAAAGCGATGTCAGTCTCGATGGTGTTGAAAGAGGTGACCACCTGCGCGTCCGGCCCGGGGAACGCGTACCCGTGGATGGCGAAATCATCGACGGGCGCAGCGCCATCGACGAGTCGATGGTCACCGGCGAGTCCATGCCGGTCACTAAGGCCGCAGGCGACAAAGTCATCGGCGGCACGATGAACCAGTCAGGCGCATTCGTGATGCGTGCAGACAAAGTCGGTCGCGACACTATGCTGGCGCAAATCGTGCGGATGGTGGCCCAGGCTCAACGCAGCCGCGCACCCATTCAAAAGCTCGCCGATCAAGTGTCGAGGTGGTTCGTCCCGGCCGTCATTGCCATCGCGCTCGTCGCCTTCGCGGCATGGGGACTGCTCGGACCGGAACCACGGTTCACCTACGGGCTCATCGCCGCCGTGTCGGTCCTCATCATCGCCTGTCCGTGCGCGCTTGGCCTTGCAACGCCCATGTCGATCATGGTCGCCGTTGGGCAAGGCGCCCAGCACGGTGTTTTGATCAAGAATGCCGAGGCGCTCGAACGCATGGAGAAGGTCGATACGCTTGTCATCGACAAGACCGGGACGCTGACCGAAGGCCGCCCCAGTGTCGTCGCCATTCGTACCGCGCCAGGTTTCGATGAGAATGAGCTGATACGATTTGCAGCGAGCCTTGAAGTCGCCAGCGAGCACCCGCTTGCCGCGGCGATTGTGCGCTCGGCTAAAGAGCGGGGTTTCAAACTCTCTCCAGTTGCTGAATTCGACAGTCCCATTGGCAAGGGCGTCACAGGCTTCATCGACGGTAAGCGATTGGTCATCGGCAATGCCCGCATCATGGAACAGTCGGGAATCGACACACGCGCGCTCGACGAAGTCGCAGATGTCCTACGCAAGGACGGCTCGACCGCCATCTTCGTCGGCATTGACGGCGCCGCCGCCGGAATTCTTGCCATTGCCGATCCCGTCAAGGCGACAACTCCCGAAGCGGTCTCTGCCCTCAAGGACGCCGGCATTCGCGTCATCATGCTGACGGGAGACAATCTCACGACGGCACGCGCGGTCGCTCAGAAGCTCGGCATAACGGACGTGGAAGCGGAGGTGCTGCCGGAGGACAAAGGCAAGATTGTCGAACGACTCCGCAGCGAAGGGCGTGTCGTTGCCATGGCGGGAGACGGGGTCAACGATGCTCCTGCGCTCGCAGCGGCGGACGTTGGGATCGCCATGGGAACAGGGACCGACGTCGCCATGGAAAGCGCCGGGGTGACGTTGTTGAAGGGTGACCTCAACGGCATTGTCCGCGCGCGGCATCTCTCGGCCGCGACGATGGCGAATATCCGCCAGAACCTGTTCTTCGCTTTCGTCTACAATGCCGCCGGCGTGCCGGTTGCAGCAGGCGTTCTTTATCCTGTGTTTGGGATTTTGCTTTCGCCAGTCATTGCGGCTGCCGCCATGGCTCTGTCATCCGTCAGCGTGATCGCAAATGCTTTGCGGTTGAAGACGGTGAGCCTGTGAAGCGCTGCCAGTGGCCCGATTTAACCGCGACATTCTTGGCCCCTTCACTACAGCATAGATCGCCGGAATAACGAGAAGCGTCAAAATAGTCGACGAGATCATGCCGCCGATCATCGGTACCGCGATCCGTTGCATGACCTCCGAACCGGCGCCATGGCTCCACAGAATAGGCAGCAACCCGGCCATGATGGCGACGACGGTCATCATCTTGGGACGGACACGCTCAACAGCGCCCTCCATAATGGCAGCATGAAGATCGTCCGGTGTGAAGTCACGGCCTTCAGCGGCGACTAGTTTTTGGCGATCCTTGAGCGCGTGATCGAGGTAGATCAACATTACGACGCCTGTCTCGGCGGCGACGCCCGCAAGCGCGATGAACCCGACCGCGACCGCAACAGACAGGTTGAACGCCATCCACCACATCAGCCAGAGCCCGCCAACGAGTGCGAAGGGCAGCGAGAGCATGACGATCAGCGTCTCGGTCATGCGGCCGAAGTTCAGATACAGCAGCAGCAGGATAATCGTGAGGGTCAGCGGCACAACGATCGCCAGACGCTGCTTTGCCCGCTCGTAGTATTCGTATTGCCCGCTCCATTGTACGTAGTAACCGGGCGGAAACGTCACATTCGCGGCAACCGCCTTCTTGGCGTCGGCGACATAGCTGCCGAGATCCCGGTCGCGGGCATCGACGAAGATGTAGGCGGCAAGCTGGGCGTTTTCGGTGCGGATCGAAGCGGGGCCCTGCGAAAGCTTGACCTTTGCGACCTGACCAAGCGGGATCGCAGCGCCGCCCGGTGTTTGAACCAGTACTTCGCGCGCGATCGTATCTGGATCGGAGCGCACGTCGCGCGGATAGCGAAGACTGACGGCATAGCGTTCGCGTCCTTCAACGGTCGTGGTCACAGTCTCGGCGCCCATCGCCGTCGCGATGACCTGCTGCACATCTCCGACCATCAACCCATAGCGGGCCAGCTGCTCGCGGTCGGGTTCAATGTCGAGATAGTACCCGCCCATGATGCGCTCGGCATACGCGCTCGATGTTCCGGGCACGGTTTTGATGGCCTGCTCGATCTGTCGCGCCAGCCCCTCGATGACTTTGAGGTCAGGTCCGAGCACCTTGACGCCAACCGGCGTTCGGATGCCGGTTGCCAGCATGTCGATGCGGGCCTTGATCGGCATCGTCCAAGCATTCGAGACGCCGGGAAATTGCAGCGCCTTGTCCATTTCGCTGGTGAGCTTGTCGACCGTCATACCCTCGCGCCATTGCTCTTCAGGCTTCAGGTTAATGACCGTTTCGAACATTTCCGTCGGTGCCGGGTCGGTCGCCGTTGCGGCGCGACCCGCTTTGCCCCAGACGCTTTCGACCTCCGGGAACGACTTTATGATCTTGTTCTGCGTCTGAAGTAGCTCGGCTGCCTTGGTGACGGAAAGCCCCGGCAACGTCGTCGGCATATAGAACAGCGTGCCCTCGTTGAGATTGGGCATGAATTCCGACCCGAGCTTTGTTGCGGGCCAGGCGCTCACCGCAAGGACAATGGCCGCCAAGGCGATGGTGAGCCCCTTGGCTTTCAGAACGCCGCGGATCATCGGCCGGTACAGCCAGATGAGAAAACGGTTCACTGGGTTCTTGTGTTCGGGGACAATGCGGCCGCGCACGAACAGAACCATCAGCGCCGGTACGACTGTGACGGAGAGGAGCGCGGCAGCCGCCATCGCGAACGTTTTGGTGTAGGCCAGTGGCTGGAACATCCGGCCTTCCTGGGCTTCGAGCGCGAAGATCGGCAGGAATGAGACGGTGATGATCAAGAGGGAGAAAAATAGCGCCGGACCGACTTCGGTGGCGGCTTCGATCAAGACGTCGATACGCGGCTTCTCCGGCGATGCGCGCTCCAGATGCTTGTGGGCGTTCTCGATCATCACGATCGCAGCATCGACCATCGCGCCGATGGCGATGGCAATGCCGCCGAGACTCATGATGTTCGACGATAGCCCCAGTGCATGCATGCAGATGTAGGCCATGAGGACGCCAAGCGGCAGTGTGATGATGGCGACAAAGGCGCTCCGCACGTGCAGCAGGAAGATCATGCACACGAGCGCGACGATCAGGCTTTCCTCAAGGAGAGTCGTTTTCAGCGTCGCGATGGCTCGGTGAATGAGGTCCGACCGGTCGTAGACCGGAATGATATCCGTGCCTTCAGGCAGGCTCGCCTTGATGTCGGCCAAGCGCGATTTGACGTTCTCGATGACGGAGAGTGCGTTCTGACCGTAGCGCTGCACGGCGATGCCCGACACGACTTCGCCTTCGCCATTGAGTTCGGTCACGCCGCGCCGTTCGTCGGGTGTCAATTCAACGCGCGCCACATCCCGCAGCAGGACCGGCGTTCCACCTTCACTCTTGAGAACGATTTGTTCGAGGTCTTTGATGCCGCGCACGTAGCCGCGGCCGCGAACCATGTACTCAGTCTCGGCCAGTTCGACAACGCGGCCGCCGACGTCCATGTTGGACTGGCGGATGGCCTCACGGACTTTCATCAGCGAAATGTCGAGCGCCTTAAGCCGGCGCGGATCGACGATGACCGCGTACTGGCGCACAAATCCGCCGACGCTCGCGACCTCGGCCACGCCCTCGGCCTTGGCGACCGCGAAGCGCACCTGCCAGTCTTGGGTGGACCGCAGTTCGGCAAGCGTCCGCTTCGCTGCGATGACCGCATACTGATAGATCCAGCCGACGCCGGTCGCGTCGGGGCCAATGGTCGGGGTCACGCCTTGAGGCAAGTTGCGTGTCGCGGCCGAGAGATACTCGAGCACGCGCGACCGCGCCCAGTAGATGTCCGTGCCATCTTCGAAGATCACATAGACGAATGAGACGCCAAAGAATGAGAACCCGCGCACTACCCGCGACTTCGGAACCGACAGCATTGCTGTCGTTAACGGGTAAGTGACCTGATCTTCGACAACCTGCGGCGCCTGCCCGGGGTAGTCGGTGTAGAGAATGACCTGGGTGTCGGAAAGATCGGGGATCGCATCGAGCGGCACGTGCCGGACAGCATAAATACCGGCGCCTGCCGCAAGCACCACGCCAATCAGAATCAAGACCAGGTTCGTCGCCGACCAGCTGATAAGACGCGCAATCATGGCGAATGCTCCGTGTTGGAAGCCGGCACCTTGGCGCCGCTATCAGCCGTGAAGCTCGACAAAGCAGCCTTGAGATTGCTCTCGGCATCGATGAGGAAATTGGCCGAGACGACGACTTTGTCGCCTGCCGCGACGCCTTCCCTGATCTCCACCATGCCATCGCCGCGCTGTCCCAAAGTTACGGGCCGTGGTTCGAAGCGCCCGTCACCCCGGTCGAGCAGCACGATTTGCCGATTGCCGCTATCGAGCACGGCCGACGTTGGAACCGCGAGCCGCATCTCATCGCCCGTGCCGGAGTCGATTTCGACTTCGGCGTACATCTCGTGCTTGATCACATGGTCCGGGTTGGCGACTTCGATGCGAATCTTGCCGGTTCGTGCCGCGTGATCGAGCTCGTGCAGAATGAACGTCACCTTCCCCTGGTAGGGCTCGGCGCTGAGACCCCGGAACCTGATTGTCGCAGCGTCACCGATTTTGACGTTTGCCGTCTCCTGCTCAGGCACGTCGGCGATGACCCAGATTTTCGACAGATCGCCGATCATGAAGAGCACTTCGCCCATCTTGGCCATCTGCCCTTCGACGATCTTCTTTTCCATGATCACGCCAGAGACGGGCGATGGCCAGTCGAACGACATCGGCACGTCCTTCGCGCGCCGTGCTTCATCGATTGCCTGTTGCGGGACTTCAAAGGTTCGAAGTTTCTGCTCACCAGACAATAGCGCCGAGCGCCCGTCAGATTCCTTCAAGCCGATCCGGTAGTCGATCATCGCCCTCAGCATCTCTTGGCTGTAGACGCGAAACAGCGGATCGCCCGCCTTCACGTGCTTGCCATGCTCGTTGGCATAGAGTTTTTCGATGAACCCATCGGCGCGAAGCGTGATCGTTCGCAACGTACGTTCGTCGACCTTGGCGATGCCCGGCGCCCTGACCGGCCGCGCGAGTTTGACAAGCCGAACCTCCTCACTGCGCACACCTGCGCGCTGCACCTTGTCGAGACTGACTTTGACCGTCGATGCATCGCTGTCTTCGCCCTCGTAGACGGCGATGTAGTTCATCCCCATCCAGTCTTTCTTCGGGGTCGGAGACGTATCGGGCAGCCCCATCGGGTTGCGGTAGTAAAGGAGCTTGCGCTCTGCTGTCGGCGGTACTTTGCGGGCGCTTCCAGCAATCGCGTTTTCCTGATCGTCGTAGACGGGTACGTACTCGCGCCCGTCAGCCGTGCTTTTTTTCTCTGGAGCAAAATCGGCGTCGCCATCGGGGTGCTTCCAGTAGATCACCCTGCGTTGGCCCGGCGCACTCGTGGCCATGGCCGTTGACGCATCCATCTGCGGGCTTTCAGCTGGCTTCCGTCCCTGATCGACCCCGAAGAAAGACTGGATGGGGATGAACTACATCGCCGTCTACGAGGGCGAAGACAG
>JANNSR010000153.1:0-1620 GCA_031402935.1 Hyphomicrobium sp.
GTGCAGCGCGTCTACAAAACGATCGAGGGCGAGCTGACCAAGCTCGAACAGCAAGAGGGTACGAGCTCGCAGGATCGTGAGCGGGGCTCGCGGGCGCTGTCGCAGATTGTCAACAGTTTGGAGAAGGCGACCGAAATGCAGCAGGTGCTGGCAGCGAAGACGGCCAAGGGCGGCAGTAAGAAAGACAAAGAGGCCTTGGCCGATGCGGAAGATCTTCGCCGCCAGATTGCGGAACGCCTTGAACGACTCAGTCGCAAACGGGACGCTGGCAAGTGATCTTGGCGCGATAACGGCCAGCGAGCTTGAGTTCCTGAAATACGATTGGCAGCTTTGGGCGCGCGAGCAACAGCTCGCGCCTCTCTACATTGGCGCATCCGACTCTCCTTCGTCGAGCCTGCCGGATGCGCCGGTGTCCGAGCTAGGGCCCGCGCCTTCCGGCCGGCTCCCTGCAGGGGAGTCGGAAGGCGCAAACAAAGAGTGGCGGGTGTGGATGATCCTCGGGGGTAGGGGCTCGGGCAAAACACGATCGGGCTCTGAATGGGTGCGCGCAAAGGCATGCGGCGAAGGAGTCAAAGGTGCAGACGTACGCATAGCGTTGGTGGGTAAGACGATTCACGACGTGCGCAACGTCATGATCGAGGGCGTGTCGGGGTTGCTGGCGATTTCGCCCGATCACGAGCGCCCTTTGTTCGAGCCGTCAAAGCGGCGCTTGACCTGGCCGAACGGCGCCATCGCCGAAATGTTTTCAGCCGACGAGCGTGATGGCTTGCGCGGGCCGCAGTTCACAGCAGCCTGGTGCGACGAATTGGCGAAGTGGCGCGAAGGCGAGAAGGCTTGGGACATGCTGCAGTTTGCGTTGCGGCTCGGAGATGCGCCGCAGGTGGTGGTGACGACGACGCCGCGGCCGCACGCTTATTTGAAACGGATCATGAGCGATGCGGCGACCGTGACGGCGCACCTCGCGACGGCCGACAACGCCGATCAACTGGCGCCGGCGTTCCTGGCCGAGATGACGCGGCGCTATGCCGGTTCCGTGACCGGGCGGCAGGAGTTGCTCGGCGAAATGGTCGAGGAGGGGTACGAAAGCTTATGGCGGCGGGCGTGGATTGATGCGCAACGCATTGCGGCCGCGCCCGAGATGCGCCGCGTCGTCGTCGCGCTCGATCCGCCGGTGACGGCGACAATAGCGTCGGATGCCTGCGGGATTGTGGTTGCGGGATTGGGTGTCGATGGCCGCGCTTACGTTTTGGCCGATCGCACGGTGCAGGGCCGCGAGGCGAGTATGTGGGCGCGGGCGGCGCTCGCGGCTTACGATGATTTCGATGCCGACCGGATGGTGGCGGAGACAAACCAGGGCGGCGATCTCGTCGTCGCGGTGGTGCAGCAGTTCAGAGAGAATTTTCCCGTGACGCAGGTCAGAGCGACGCGGGGAAAATGGGTTCGCGCCGAGCCGGTGGCGTCGCTTTATGCGGAAGGCCGCGTCGTGCATGTCGGCACGCACGCCGATTTGGAAGCGCAGATGTGCGCCTTTGGAGCCGATGGGCGGGTTGGGGGGAAATCGCCCGATCGCGTCGACGCGCTGGTGTGGGCGATCACGGAGTTGATGCTGACGCCGGAGTT
>JANNSR010000154.1:0-38605 GCA_031402935.1 Hyphomicrobium sp.
GCGGCGCCAGCGATGGCGACGACGGGGGAGCACGGGAATGAAGCGGGCTGGCGCGCCGGGGGGCGCTTCGCGCGGCACTGAACGTGATCCGCGCACCCGCCACATTCCCGTGCTGCTCTCGGAAGTTCTTGAGAGCCTGAGGCCGCAGAACGGCCAACTCATTATCGATGGCACTTTCGGCGCAGGCGGATATTCGCGTGCAATCCTAGAGGCCGCGAACTGCCGCGTGCTGGCCTTCGACCGCGATATCACGGCGGTGCGCGCCGCAGATGCGATGACCCAGGAATTTCCAAACCGGCTGCGCGTGATCAACCGGCCGTTTTCCGATATGGAAGAAATCGCGCGTATCGAGGAAACGCCCGACGGGACGCCGCTGATCGAGGGGCCATTCGCCGACGGCGTCGTGCTCGATATTGGCGTTTCGTCGATGCAGCTGGATCAAGCTGAGCGCGGTTTCTCGTTTCAGAACGATGGACCGCTCGACATGCGTATGTCGGCAGCGATCGACCCGCTAACGGGAGAAGCCGCGGAGACGGGGCAAAGTGCGGCTGACTTCATTAATACTGCGGATGAAGAGACAATCGCCAACGTGATTTATACCTACGGCGAAGAGCACAAGTCGCGGTCGATTGCGCGGGCAATTGTAAAAGCACGAACCGAAAAGCCGTTTACCCGCACGCTCGAGCTCGCGGATGCTGTGTTGCGCGTGTTCCATGGCCGCAAAGTCGATGGGCGGCACCCGGCGACGCGGACGTTTCAAGCCTTGCGCATCTTCGTCAACGATGAACTCGGCGAATTGGCGAAGGCGTTGTCAGACGCGGAGCGAATCTTGAAACCCGGCGGGCGGCTTGTCGTCGTGACGTTTCACAGTCTCGAAGACCGCATCGTCAAAAGATTTTTTTCCGGCCGGTCGGGCAAGGAATCTCGGGGCTCGCGCCATTTACCCGAGCAATCGATAAAATCCACATCCCCAAGTTTCCGAATTGTTAACTCGCGGCCGTTAACACCTTCTAAAGGTGAATTGGACCTAAACCCGCGTGCCCGCTCGGCACGGCTGCGGTGCGGCCTGCGCACCGATGCTGCGGCCTGGGCACTCGATCTCGAAGAATTCGAGGTGCCACTGCCGCGCTTCTAGCCGGCGGTTAAGACGACACAGGGGTGCCATGCCATGCGCTTGTTGAACCTCGCGGCCTTCTGCTTTGCTGTCGCCAGCGCCCTGCTGCTCTATGGCTTGAACTACGACACGCGCCGGTTGGAAGCGAGCGTGCAAGCGCAAGAGCGCGCGGCCGACAAAGCCCGCAGCGATATCGCAATTTTGAAGGCCGAGCGCAGCCATTTGAGCCGCCCGGACCGCATCGATCCACTGGCCCGCAACATCGGCCTTCTGCCGCCGCGCCCGGATCAACTGGCAACGGCCGCAGAATTGTCAGAGCTGGCACTCGAGCAGCCCATTGAGACCCAAAGCGGTCGCGGCATGTCTGACGGCGAGTGACGAGCCATGAGGTCGCGCGCTGACAGCTTGGCAATCACGGAACCACGGCTGAATCCGCAACCTATCGATGCAAGCATGAGCCAGACGCGCCGAAGGGCGCCGTTTGTGAATGCCACGTTGCTTGGCGGAACGTTCCTCGCGTTCGCGAGCGTCGCGGCGCAACTTTTGTCGTTAGGGCTGACGCGACCTGCGGAGATTACGCTTGCCGTCGCAGAGCCGGTAGCGACCAGCTTCAGCCGTCCCGATATCATCGACCGCAACGGCCGGTTGCTCGCAACCGATGTCGAAGCACCGTCCGTATTCGCAGATCCCGCAATCATTCTCGACCGTGATGAAGTCGTCGAGAAGCTGGCCACGGTATTGCCCGATCTCGAGGCCGACGAATTGCGCCGGGTTTTGTCGGATAAGACGCGCCGCTTTGTTTGGATTCGCCGTGGCGTGTCGCCAAGCGTGGCGCAGCGCATCCATGATCTCGGACTTCCGGGCCTGTCGTTCCGCCCCGAATTGCGCCGGGCTTATCCTGTTGGTGCGTTGGCCGGTCATGTGCTCGGCTCGGTCAACGTCGACAATAAGGGCATGTCGGGCATTGAGAAGTTCATTGATGAGAACGTTGGCGTCGACCCGGTGCATTCGGCGACGCTGTCCAACAGGGCACCTGTCCGGTTGTCGCTCGATCTTGGAGTTCAGCATAGCTTAGAAGATGAACTCGACACGGCTGTACGGCGCTACCACACGCGCGGCGCTGCCGGTCTCGTGCTCGACATCAAGACCGGTGAGATTTTGGCGAGCGCGTCGTTGCCGCGTGCCGATCCGGGCCGGACGCAGGCAGGTGCCGATCCGCTTGTTACTGATAAAGTCTCGGCTGGGACCTTTGAACTCGGCTCCGTGTTCAAGACCTTGACTGTTGCCATGGCACTTGATGAAGGCCTCGTTACGCCGAACAGCGTGCTCGACGTGCGCGAACCGCTGCAAGCCGGCCGCTACACGATCACCGATTTCCACGGCACCGGCCGCCCGCTGTCGGTTGCTGAGATTTTTACGCATTCGTCGAACGTCGGGGCAGGGATGCTGGCACTGCAAGCCGGCCCGCAACGCATGAAGGGGTTTCTCGATAAACTCGGGCTGTTGCAGCCGATGAGCACGGAAGCCGGTATGATCAGCGTGCCGCAGCTCCCCTCGCGCTGGGACCGTACCGAGTTGATCACCGTGTCGTACGGCCACGGCCTTGCGGTGGCGCCATTGCAGTTCGCTGCCGCAGCTGCCGCGCTGTTCAATAATGGTGCTCGTATGGAGCCGACGTATTTGAAGGCGCAGCTGGGAAAGCAGCCGGCTGCCAACAAACTTGTGACACCTGAAACCTCGCGGCAGATGGCGCGGTTGTTCCGGCTCAACGTGATGGATGCCGACGGCACGGGCAAGCGCGCCGATGTGCCGGGCTATCGCGTCGGCGGCAAGACGGGCACGGCCGACTTGGCGAGCGCTGGAGGTTACGAATCGAAGGCCGTCATTTCATCGTTTCTCGGCGCGTTCCCGATGGATGATCCGCGTTATTTGACGTTCGTGCTGCTTTTCGAGCCCAAGGGCACCACGGAAACCGGCGGCCAGCGGACGGCGTCGACCAACGCGGCGCCGGTTACGGGCCGGTTGATCGCCCGTATCGCGGCCCAGCTCGGCGTTGAACCGCTGACAGTCGGCGCGACGCAATAGCGGCGGTGCGTAGGCGTCTTTGGCCAGTGTTTGACGGCGGCGGGCGCGCCACTTATGAAGCGGGCTAGCGCGGCGCCTTACAGCCACGGCCACAAATGCCTGCTCGTGAGGCGCCATGCGGCTATCCGACATTCTGCCGCCCGACATCCCGCACCCGCCCGGTGCTGGCTCGATCAACGTCACTGGCATCACATCGTCGAGCGGCCTCGTGATGCCCGGCGCTTTATTTGCGGCGCTTCCGGGTGCGAAGACGGATGGGGCGCGGTTTATTCCGGACGCGATTGCTCGCGGCGCCAGCGTTATTCTTGCCGGTGCCGGCAAAGTGCAGCCTGTGGCGCCGCCGGCCGTGCTAATCGAGGTCGAGAACCCGCGCCGGGCGCTGGCGCTCATTGCGGCAAAGTTTTCTGGGACGCAGCCGGCATGTGCCGTGGCCGTGACAGGCACAAGCGGCAAGACGTCGGTCGCCGAGTTCACGCGACAGATTTTTGCGGCGCTGGGACACAAGGCGGCGTCGCTGGGGACCATTGGCGTCGTGAAACCCGATGGCGCAGTTTACGGATCGCTGACGACGCCCGATCCCGTGACGCTGCACGCGACCCTGGCTGGACTAGCGGCGGAAGGCATCACGCATCTGGCGTTCGAGGCCTCGTCGCATGGTCTCGATCAGCACCGCCTCGATGGCGTTGAGCTGACCGCGGCGGCGTTCACGAACCTTGGCCGCGATCACATGGATTATCATCCAACGGTCGATGACTATCTGGCGGCGAAGCTGCGGCTATTCACCGAACTGCTGCAGCCGGGCCAGACAGCGGTCATCAACAGTGACGGCGCCTACGCGGTCCGCGTGGCGGACGTGGCGCATCAGCGTGGCTTGAAAATCCTGTCAGTAGGGAGCCGAGGCGAAGCATTGCGCCGCAAATCGTTTTGGCGCGATAGTTTTTCTCAAGTCATCGATATAGAGTTTGATGGCGCCGCCCATAAGGTTCGCTTGCCGCTTGTCGGCGCCTATCAGGTGGAGAACGCACTTGTGGCGGCGGGTCTTGCGATGGCGGCAGGCGAAGCAACGGCGCCTGTGCTTGAAGCCTTATCGTCACTCAAAGGCGTGCCGGGGCGTCTTGAGATCATCGGCGAGGCGCGCGGCGGGTTGGCAATTGTCGATTACGCTCATAAGCCGGAAGCACTTGACGCGGCGCTTGATGCCTGCCGCCCGTTTGTGACCGGCAGGCTCATTTGTGTGTTTGGCTGCGGCGGCGACCGCGACAAGGGTAAGCGGCCGCTCATGGGGCGTATCGCGGTTGAGAATGCCGACGTTGTGATCGTGACGGACGACAACCCGCGCACTGAGCCGGCAGCCAGCATCCGAAGTGAAATCTTGGTTGGAGCAATTGGCGCCCGCGAAATCGGCGACAGGGCGGAGGCCATTCGAACGGCGGTTGCCATGATGGGCGCAGGCGATGTCGTGCTCGTCGCTGGAAAGGGTCATGAAACCGGCCAGATCATCGGCGATCGAGTGTTGCCGTTTTCCGACCACGACGAAATCTCCCGCGCCATACAGAGCCTGCAGAAATCATGACCACGCCACTTTGGACCTGGGATGCGTTGTGCGACGCCGTGCCGTTTGTGGCTGCGGACGGCACGCCCAATCGCGCGATCACCGGATTTTCGATCGACACGCGAACATTGCAACCGGGCGATGTGTTCGTGGCGCTCAAGGATCAGCGCGACGGACATGAGTTTGTGACGGCGGCATTTCAGGCGGGCGCTGCGGCGGCAATCGTCAGCAATATTTACGCGCGCAAACCGGGCGATGGGGCGTTGTTGCGCAGCGCTCGCGACGCGCTTCACGCGCTGGAAGCCATCGGGGCGGCGGCACGGCAACGCTTGGCACCATCGGCGCGCGTAATCGCCGTGACGGGCAGTGCTGGAAAGACCGGCACCAAGGAGATGCTGCGCGCGTGTCTGTCGGCCGTCGCGCCAAACGCTGTTCATGCGTCCGAGAAATCGTACAACAATCATTGGGGCGTGCCGCTGACGCTGGCTAGAATGCCGGCTGACACTGAGTATGCCGTTTTCGAGATCGGCATGAATCACGCCGGTGAAATCGCGCCCTTGACCAAGATGGTGCAACCGCACGCAGCGATTGTGACGACCGTTGAGGCGGTGCATCTCGAGCACTTCGGGTCAGTCGAAGAAATAGCGGACGCGAAAGCTGAAATATTCCAGGGCTTGGTTCCAGGTGGCGCGGCCATCATCAAGCGCGACAACCCGCACTTCGACCGGCTTCGGGTGAGGGCCGAGATCGAGAGTGCGCGGGTCGTCAGTTTCGGACTAGCCGCAGGCGCAGAAGTTTCAGCCATCGCATTTCTGCCTAGCGAAGACGGCAGCGAAGTAACAGCGCGTGTTCGCGACAAGCTGGTGACATTCAGGCTCGCGATCCCGGGGCGGCACATTGCGGAAAATGCGCTCGCGGTGATCGCAGCCCTCGATGCCGCCGGCGCCGATGTCGAAGCGGCGGTCGCTGCACTGGCGACGCTTGCGCCCCCTGGCGGCCGTGGATTGCGCACGAGACTTTCAATCGCGGGCGGTGAAGTCCTTCTGATCGATGAGAGCTACAATGCCAATCCGGCATCCATGCGGGCGGCTCTTGCAACGCTGGCCACCGTACCGCGGGCGAAATTTCCGAGGCGGATTGCCGTGTTGGGCGATATGCTTGAGCTTGGCGCCGAAGCAGCGGCGTTGCACAGGGGACTGAAAGACGCTGTGGACGACGCGGGTGTCGATTTGATCTTTGCCTGTGGGCCGCACATGAAGGGGCTCTATGATGCGGCGCCGTCTGGTATGAGGGGTGGTTATGCGGAGACGGCCGGTTTGCTTGAAGTGCCACTTCAGGCGGCGCTGAGGCCAGGCGATGCGGTTATGATCAAAGCGTCGAACGGAACGCGGCTGGCACCACT
The DNA here is from genome assembly GCA_031402935.1 of Hyphomicrobium sp. Lineage (GTDB taxonomy): Bacteria > Pseudomonadota > Alphaproteobacteria > Rhizobiales > Hyphomicrobiaceae > Hyphomicrobium_B. The sequence continues at coordinate 6,154 of JANNSR010000154.1, forward strand.
CGTCGAGGCACTCAAGGCACGCTTTGGCAGGACCGTTTCGGGCGGCTGACAGGGTTTAGGAAAAGTCCGGGGAAAGCGCGCACGCATGTTCTACGAACTCGTCAACTTCAGCGACCAGATCAGCGCGCTCAATGTGTTTCGATACATTTCGTTCCGGACCGGCGGCGCGATTTTTACGGCACTCTTGTTCGTCATGATGTTCGGTCCGGCGATCATCGACCTGCTGCGCGTTAAACAGGGCAAGGGCCAGCCGATTCGTGAGGATGGGCCGCAGACGCATCAGTTGAAGCGCGGTACGCCGACCATGGGCGGATTGATGATTCTCGCTGGCGTGCTTGTCTCCACGCTGCTGTGGGGGCAACTCTCTAATGGTTACGTCTGGGTCGTGATGGGCGTCACGCTGGCCTACGGCATGATCGGATTTTACGACGATTTTCTCAAAGTGACGAAGCGATCGACGGACGGTTTTTCAAGCCGCGCCCGCATCACGCTTGAAGTCTTGGTCGCCGCCCTCGCGGGTTACGCCCTACTGCAACTTGCGCCTCCCGAACTCGCAAACAAGCTGACGTTTCCGTTCTTTAAGGATCTGATGCTGGATCTCAGCTGGCCGGTAGGTCTCGGCATCGGCTTCATACTGCTGTCGGTCTTTGTGATTGCGGGGGCTGGCAATTCGGTCAATTTTACCGATGGTCTCGACGGCCTCGCAATCGTGCCGGTGATGATCGCAGCCGGTACGTTCGGCGTCATCGCCTACCTCAGTGGCAACGTAAAATTCGCGACCTACCTGCAGATCCATCATGTGCCAGGCACCGGCGAGCTTGCCGTCATTTGCGGGGCGCTGATTGGTGCCGGACTTGGCTTCCTGTGGTTCAATGCCCCGCCGGCCATGATTTTCATGGGCGACACGGGGTCGTTGGCACTTGGTGGCGCGCTCGGCACGATTGCGGTTGCCATCAAGCACGAGATCGTGCTCGCAATTGTGGGCGGGCTGTTCGTGCTTGAGACGCTTTCAGTCATCATCCAGGTGGTGTCGTACAAATGGACAGGCAAGCGGGTGTTCCGCATGGCGCCGTTGCATCACCACTATGAACAGAAGGGATGGAAGGAATCGACGATCGTCATCCGCTTCTGGATCATCTCGGTCATTCTGGCCTTGATTGGCCTTGCAACACTAAAGTTACGGTAAGCGTCCGGGGCGCGGCGAAACCAGTTCTGCGTTAGTTTAGCCGCCATGATTCGTGCCACCACATTTGCCGGCAAGACCGTTGCCGTGTTCGGGCTCGGCGCCTCGGGCAATGCAACCGTTGCAGCCCTTGAGGCTGGCGGCTCGCGCGTCGCCGCCTGGGATGACAGCGAGGCCGGACGGTCTACTGCCGCGCGTGCAGGCCTGCCGCTGGTCGATTTGCGAACGGCGGATTGGTCGCAATTTTCATCCCTGATCTTGACCCCCGGCGTGCCGTTGACGCACCCCGAACCGCACTGGACGGTTGTGAAAGCCAAAGCAGCCGGCGTTGAGATCATCGGCGACGTCGAAATTTTTGCACGCGAGCGGGCGGCGCGTTGCCCCGGTGCACCGTTTATTGCGATCACCGGCACCAACGGCAAATCGACGACGACGGCACTTGTTGCTCACATTCTGATGTCCGCCGGGAAAGACGTTCAAATGGGCGGCAACATCGGCCGCGCCATCCTGACGCTTGAGGCGCCCGCGCTCGACCGGTTGCATGTGATCGAGATGTCGTCGTTTCAGATCGATCTAACGCCGACTTTGAACCCGACAGTCGGCGTGGTGTTGAATGTCACACCGGATCATCTCGACCGCCACGGCACGATTGAAAATTATGCCGCCGTCAAAGCGCGTCTTGCCGAGGGTGCGGATATTGCGGTGGCCGGGGTCGACGATGAATTCACAATTGCGATTCTCAAGCATAGAATCTCCAGAGGCCCGGCTGTGGCGTTGAGCGCTAAAAGATCGATCGCGCCGGGCTATTCAATGCTTGGCACCACGTTGGTGGTCAGCAATGGCGACGGGCTGGCCGTAAAGCTCGGCGATATCGCAGGAATCGCAACCTTACGCGGCGCGCACAATGCGCAGAACGCGCTTGCGGCCGTCGCAGCCGTGCGCGAATGCCTATCAGTCGTGCAGGATGGCAGCAACATCGACTGGCAGTCGGCGCTTGCTACATTCCCCGGGTTGCCGCATCGCATGGAGGAAATCGGCCGGTTGGGAAAAGTCCTCTTCATCAACGACAGCAAAGCCACAAATGCGGATTCAACCGAAAAGGCCCTGCTGTCGTTCCCGCGTGACGTTTTTTGGATCCTCGGCGGCAAGCCGAAAGATGGCGGTATTGAACCACTTCGCGACCACTTTTCAGGCATTGTGCGAGCCTATCTCATCGGAGCGGCATCAGAGGAATTCTCGAAAACGCTCGACGGCGATGTTGCTATAATCCCCTGCGGTACGCTCGACGTCGCCGTTGCCCGCGCCGCCGCCGACGCGGCAGCATACGCGCGGGGCGAACCGATGCTGTTATACAATGTGCAAGGGTCTATGGGCGTTGGCACACGCGTGCCAGGGATTGGTCCAGAGCCTTCGGCCTCAAAATCCGCCGAGCCCATCGTGCTGCTCTCGCCCGCTTGTGCCTCCTACGACCAGTTCAAAAACTTCGAAATCCGTGGCGACGCGTTCCGCGCGCTTGTTGCGGCACTGCCCGGCATCGAGCTGAGGCGCCAGCCATGAAACTCAGCCGCACCGATAAGAGCCGGTTTGTCGAATGGTCGTTCACGATCGACCGGGCGCTGGTCACGGCCTTCGCCAGTTTGATCGTGCTCGGCATCGTGCTGTCTCTGGCGGCGTCGCCGGCCGTCGCCCTCAAAAAAGGCCTGCCAACTTATCACTTTGTTGAAAGGCATATCGTGTTCGCGGTAATCGGCTCGGCGCTGATTCTCGCGGTTTCGCTACTCTCGACAACGGGTGTCAGGCGGTTGGCGCTCGTCATGCTGGGATTGGGGCTGGCGGGCATGGCCGCCGTACTCGTGACTGGCGCCGAGTTCAATGGTGCGCAACGCTGGCTCTCAATCGGCGGCTATTCTTTGCAGCCGTCGGAATTCGCAAAACCGGCTTTTGTTGTGATAATCGCGTGGCTGTTTGCAGAGGCTGCCGGGCGGCGCGATATGCCGGCCGCACCTATAGCCATGCTGCTGTGGGCGCTGTTCGCCGGCCTGCTCGTGTCTCAGCCTGACGTCGGTCAAACATTACTCGTCAGCGCAACAGCCGGCATGCTGTATCTCCTGGCCGGTTTGTCCATCATCGGTGCCGTAGTCCTTGCCGGGATCGGTGGCGCAGGGTTGTGGCTGGCGTATGAGAATTTCGGCCATGTCCAGACGCGGCTTGACCGTTTTTTCAATCCACTGCCGTTTGAAAATTTCCAGGTCAGCCGTGCAATCCAATCGTTCACCGAAGGCGGATTGTTCGGCCGCGGTCCCGGCGAAGGCACGATCAAGTCGGTGCTGCCTGATGCGCATACAGACTTCATATTCGCGGTCGTGGCCGAGGAGTATGGTGCGATTGCCTGCCTCGCCATCCTGTGCATCTTCGGGTTTATCGTGCTGAAGGCGCTCGTGCGTGCGGCCGAGGAGCCGCGTATGGCGGATCGTCTGGCAATTCAGGGCCTGGCGATTGTTTTTGGACTGCAGGCTCTCATCAACATGGGCGTGAACGTCGGTCTGCTGCCGCCGAAAGGCATGACGCTGCCATTTATTTCAGCCGGCGGATCGTCGATGCTGGCCTTGGCTGTCACCGCTGGAATGCTGCTGGCATTGACGCGGTACCGGCCCGATCCGCAACGCCTTAAAAAGCCGCGATTGGTGCCGACCATCGACGCCTTGCCGTATCAGGGGCGTGCCAAACCGCAATGATGACAGCCAAGAGTGTCCGATGAGCGCCGCGATATCGATCATGCTTGCCGCAGGCGGCACCGGCGGGCACTTGTTTCCGGCTTTTGCACTGGCTGAAGAATTGAACCGCCGCGGCGTCGCTGTAGATCTGATCACCGATCTCCGCGGAGATCGATATGGCTCTGGATTTCCGGCGCGGTCCGTTTATCAGGTGCCGGCCGCAACGCTCGCCAGCCGCTCACCTGTCGATGCGGCAAAAACGGTGTTGGTTCTGGCGCGCGGAACCAAGGCTGCACATGCGATCCTCGGCAAAGTCAGGCCGTCGGTTGTCATCGGCTTTGGTGGATATCCGACCTATCCGCCGCTGGTCGCGGCCCGGTTGCGGGGCATCGCGACAGCGGTGCACGAACAGAATGCCGTACTCGGCCGCGCCAATCGCCTTCTCGCAAAGCACGTCACGGCCATCGCATCGTCCTTTGCGGCAACCAAGTATCTCGACGGAGATTTGGACGCTAAGGCGACACTGACCGGCAACCCGGTTCGCCAAGCGGTCGTCGATGCGTCGGCGCAAAACTACGTGCCGTCGGGAACGGGCACACCTTTCAATCTTTTGGTGTTTGGCGGCAGCCAGGGTGCGCGTTACTTTTCCGATGCGATGCCGCCAGCCTTGGCATCGCTGCCGGTGGACCTGCGCGCGCGCCTTAACGTCACGCAGCAGGCGCGTGAAGAAGATATCGACCGCGTTCGCCGTGCCTACAGCGACAGCGGCATCACCGCCGATGTTGCTGCATTTTTTAAGGATTTGCCCGGTCGCATGGCCGCTGCCAATCTTGTCATCGGCCGGGCTGGTGCATCGACGGTTGCCGAGTTAACGGTGATCGGACGGCCGTCGCTGCTGGTGCCGTTGCCGCACGCGCTCGACAACGACCAGTTGAACAATGCGCGCCGCCTTGCCGAATCGGGCGGCGGTTGGTGTATCGAACAAAAGGACTTAACGACCAGGCGCTGGGCTGAAGAAATTGCCCGGCTGGTGACCGCGCCCGACACACTTGCGGCGGCAGCGGGGGCCGCTAAAAGGGCCGGACGCCCAGACGCTGTCGCCCGGCTTGCCGACTTTGTCCTGGCTCTTGCTGCACGCAGAGCCGTGGAGTAACCGGCAGGCTAACGCAAAGCAAAGCGTCAGAAGTTGCGGCGACGAGACAAGGACCGTTGATCCCATGCAAATGCCGGCGAACATCGGCCCGTTCCACATCATCGGCATCGGCGGCATCGGCATGAGCGCGATTGCCGAGATCCTGGTTGCGAAGGGTTATACTGTCCAAGGTAGCGATCAAAAGGAAAGTGCCAACGTCAAGCGCCTGCGGTCTAAGGGCATTCGCGTTTTCGTCGGCCATGACCCGGTGAACCTGATTGGCGCGCGCTATGTCGTCATCTCGACGGCGGTCAAGGCCAGCAATCCCGAACTCGCTGCCGCCCGGCAAAAGGGCCTGACCGTCATTCGCCGCGCCGAGATGCTGGCCGAGCTGATGAGGCTTTATTCGACGGTTTCTGTCACAGGCACGCACGGCAAGACTACAACCACGTCGCTGCTGTCGCACATTTTTACCGAGGCGGGGCACGAGCCGACCGTCATCACGGGCGGTATTATCAATGCCTGGGGATCGAACGCGCGGCTCGGCCAGGGCAAGTGGATGATCGTCGAGGCAGACGAAAGTGACGGCACATTCACGCGGCTACCGACGGAAATCGGCATCGTCACCAATATAGATCCCGAGCATCTCGACTATTTCGGTTCGGTCGAAGCCATGCACCGCGAGTACGAAGCGTTTCTGAAGAACATTCCGTTTTTCGGTCTCGCGGTCGCGTGCATCGATCATCCGGTTGTCGCCGATATGGTCGAACGGCTACAATTGCGGAACGACGGCCGGCGGCTTTTGACGTACGGCCAGAGCAGGACGGCCGATATCGTTCTTAAGAACGTGCGCATTGATGGCGGCACCACAACATTCGACGCGGCATTGAGCGCGGCCGTCAAAGGCGGCGCACGCACACTTTCCGATTGGTCTGTTCCGATCCCGGGCGTTCATAACGCACTGAATGCGCTAGCTGCAATTGCCGTTGCAACGGAAGCGGGTCTTGAGGACGCTAAAATCCGCACAGCTATGGCCGGTTTTTCCGGCGTCAAGCGCCGCTTCCAATCAACCGGCGAATGGAACGGCGTCACGATTTATGACGACTATGGCCATCACCCGGCGGAGATTTCCGCCGTTTTAGCGGCCGCTCGCGGCGGCACAAAGGGCCGCGTGATCGCTGTCATGGAACCGCATCGCTATACCCGCGTCCGCGATTTATTCGACGAATTTTCGGCCTGCTTCAAGGATGCTGATCACGTCATTGTAGCGCCGCTCTATACAGCCGGCGAAAGCCCGGTTGCGGGCATCGATCATGCGTCGTTGGCCGCCGGTATCCGCGCCAAAGGGCATCGCTCGGTCGAGTCGGTCGAAGCACCGGCCGATATCGTTCCGGCCCTCAAGAGAACCATACAGCCCGGCGACATCGTGGTCTGTCTTGGTGCTGGGTCATCGACCGACTGGGCGCACGCCTTGCCGGAGTGGCTGGCTGGCGAACCAAAACGTGCCGGGGGTGCTGCCTGATGTTTGAGGATATGGTCCCCGTTCTCCAGCGCATCATGCCCGATCTACGTGGCCGCCTGAGCGCCAACGCACCGCTGGCCGATATCACATGGTTTCGCGTCGGCGGTGCGGCTCAGGTTCTGTTTAACCCTGCAGACGAAGCCGATCTCGCCTATTTCCTCAAACAGCTGCCCGACGGCGTGCCGATGAATATCATCGGATTGGGGTCGAATTTGCTGGTGCGCGACGGCGGCGTGCCGGGCGTCGTAATCCGTTTAGGGCGCGGCTTCGGTGAAATCAAAATAGAGGACGGCCATCGGCTGCGCGCCGGGACGGCCGTACCGGACGTCAAGGTCGCGCGCGCCGCAGCGGAAGCAGGCATTTCGGGCTTGGCGTTCTTCCGCGGCATACCGGGATCGATCGGCGGCGCGCTGCGCATGAATGCGGGCGCCCATGGCCGTGAGACCAAAGACTGTCTCGTATCGGCCCGCGCTGTCGACCTTGATGGTAATATTCACGTGCTGTCTCTGGCCGACATGGCCTTCACCTATCGCCATTGCGGCGTCCAGGACGGTTGGATTTTCACTGAGGCAACGTTTACCGGCGTGCCTGGCGATTCAGCGGCTATCTTGAAGGAAATGGAAAATGTTGCCGAATACCGAGAGAAAAATCAGCCGATCAAGGATCGCACCGGCGGCTCGACCTTCAGAAACCCGCCCGGTCTCAGCGCCTGGAAACTCGTCGACCAAGCGGGTTGCCGTGGCCTCAGGGTCGGCGGCGCCAAAGTTTCCGATATGCATTGCAATTTCCTAATCAACGACAGCCAAGCAACCGGTGAAGACGTCGAGACGCTCGGTGAGATGGTGCGGGCGCGCGTGAAGGAACTGTCGGGGGTAACGCTGAACTGGGAGATCATCCGTCTGGGTTTGCCCTCGCCTGGCCGCCCGGTTGGCGAAAAACTGGCGCAAACATCATGATCAAACTCGGAGCCGTGCCGAAGCGGACACTGCATCACGTGGCTGTCCTCATGGGCGGTCTATCGGCCGAGCGTGAAATCTCGCTTCGATCCGGCGCGGCGGTGGCGGCTGCGCTGCGTGGCGAAGGCTATGATGTCACTGAGATCGATGCGACCCGCGAATGCGCCGATCAGTTGACCAAGCTGAAACCCGACGCCTGCTTCAACGCGTTGCACGGCAAGTTCGGCGAGGACGGCTGCGTGCAGGGCATTCTTGAGATGTTGGGCATTCCCTATACGCACTCGGGCGTGCTGGCATCCGCATTGGCGATGCACAAGGAGCGCGCCAAAGACATCATGGCAAAATTTGGCGTGCCGGTGGCGGATGCGCGCCTCTTGACCCGGCGTGAAGCACTCAAGGCTCATGCGCTGCCGCCGCCCTACGTCGTCAAGCCGGTCGCGGAAGGCTCAAGCGTCGGTGTCGTCATAGTGGCACCAGATGCGGCCTACCCGCCCAATTCGATCGCTGAAGGCGGCGACCTCGATCAAATCATTATGGCGGAGCGATTTATTGCTGGTCGCGAATTGACGTGTGCCGTGATCGGCGAATTCGTCACCGAGGTCATTGAAATCGTGCCTTTGAAGGGCCTCGCGTTCTACGACTACGAAGCGAAATACGCCCCCGGCGGCTCCAAGCACGAGCTGCCTGCAAAACTTTTACCAGATATTTACCAATCTGTACGCTCCTTAACACTTAAGGCGCATCAGGCGTTGGGCTGTCGCGGCGTATCGCGTGCCGACTTCCGTTTCGACGATACGCCCGGTGGCAGGGGTGAACTGATCTGCCTGGAAGTGAACACCCAGCCTGGCATGACGGGAACGTCGCTGGTGCCGGAGCTAGCGAACTACGCCGGATGGACATTCGGCGAGCTCGCGCGATGGATGGTCGAGGACGCGAGTTGCAACAGGTAGAGACCGGTTCGAGGTTCTGGTGGCGAGCGCTCGACGCGCACACGCCGGAACCGGCCGTGTCTCAAGCGCAGCGCATTTCATATTGGCATTCTCCAGCGCGTGCGAACAACCCGGGCGGCAGGGTTGGCTCCGCGCGTCCGCAGCCAGGTTTCACACTTGAGATCCATCGTAGCCAACGCCGGTCGCGCCGCCGTTCAGGCGCGTCGTGGCGCAGTGCAGTTGTCGTCGCAATGTTCCTGACGCTGCTCGGTGCTGCCTCAGCAGTTGCAATTATCGGGACTCGGGCCGATTTCGATGAGCATCGTCAGTCGCTTGCAGGCCGCGCTGCGCAAGCCCTGGTTGCGATGGGCTTCGGCATCGATCAGGTCAGTGTTTCCGGTCAGCGCTATACGGACGACAAAAGCGTCTTTGATGCGCTCGATTTGCCCAATGCACCAACGTTTGCGGATTTCGATGCCGAAGCTGCATTGAAGCGTCTCGAGCGCATTTCTTGGGTTGATACTGCTCAGATCACGCGCGTCTATCCGGGCACGCTGGCGATCGGCATTCGCGAACGGTTGCCGGCAGCCATCTGGGCGCGCGGCGACAAAAGGTACTTGATTGATGCGACTGGTCGCGTCCTTGGCCCAGTCCCGGCAACGAATGGTTGGCAGTTGCCGCTCGTGACGGGAGAAAGTGCCAATCTGGATGTTATGGGACTGCTGCTCGCCCTTGGCCGGCATCATGTGCTGGAGGCTCAATTTGACTATGCCGATCGCGTTGCGGAACGGCGATGGCGGGTCGTGCTAAAAAACGGCACGCGGCTTGAACTCGGTGCCGACCGTGAAGTTGAGGGACTTGAGCTGATTGCGAAAAACAGCACGCTTCGGAAGATACTTTCGTCGGAGCCTGTAGCCATTGACGTTAGAACGCCAGGCCGGATTGCGTTACAGCCGCTGAACAGACAAACCGCGGTACGGTTGCAATGAAAGCGCGCGGCATGAGCGATAGGCGAGGTCAACGGGTCGTCGGTGTTCTGGACATTGGCACAAGCAAAGTGGCGGCTGCCATCGTTGTCGTCGAGGCCGGCGCGAGCGGTATGCCGGTAGGCACAACCCCTCCGTTCCGCATTGCCGGAGTCGGGCTGCAACGTTCAAAAGGCGTCAAGGCTGGTGTCCTGACCAATCTGGACGAGGCCGAAGAAACCGTACGCGCCGCCATTGGGCAGGCCGAGCGCGCCGCCGGGATCACGGTCGATGGCGTGAGTGTATCGGTTTCTTGCGGGCGGTTGAAATCGCAGCATTTCGCAGCCAAAGCTGACGTAGAAGACGGTGTTGTCAGCGACGGCGATATTGCTCGGGTGTTGCAAGGCGGCCGCGCTTACGCCGAGCGTGAAGGCCGCAATTTAATTCACTTGAACAGCATCGCGTACCGCCTCGACAACGGCGCAAGTGTTCGCGATCCGAGGGGTTTAGCTGCTCAAAAGATGCTCGCGCAACTCCATGCGGTTACTGCCGACGAAGCGCCGCTGCGCAATCTGTTGGTCCTGATCGAACGCTGCTATCTGGCCTGCGACGGCCTCGTTGCAACGCCCTATGCGAGCGCGCTGTCGGTGACGACGGAGGAAGAACGCGAAATCGGTGTCACTTGCATCGATCTCGGAGCCGGAACCGCATCGATTGCCCAGTTCGCGGACGGTCATTTGATTGGCGCCGACGTTGTCCCGGTTGGGTCTCAACACGTGTCGTTTGATATCGCAAAGGCGTTGCAGACACCACTCGTCGAAGCCGAGCGAATCAAAACGCTTTATGGCACACTGACCTTGGCCCAGTCGGACGAACACGAGTCGTTTTCCTATCCCCTCGCGGGCGAGGACGATGGCGCGTCGTACCAGACAAACAAGGCGCGGCTTGCGGAAATCATCCGCCCTCGCATCGCGCAAATTCTGGGGCTAGTGCGCGAGCGCTTGGCCCAAAATGGCGCCAGTATCTTTGCAGGAGACAAAGTCGTTCTAACCGGCGGTGCGAGCCAGCTTTTGGGCGCTGCCGATTTTGCGGCCAACGTCCTGCAGCAGCCTGTTCGAACGGGCGTACCGCAAGCCGTTGCGGGCCTGACGCAAAGCTTGTCGGGACCACAGTTTGCGACGCTTGCAGGTTTGGCGACGGCCGTTGCAATCGGTTTGAATACCAACGGCGTTGCAACGGGTAACGCCTACGCTCCGCAAGGGTACATGGGGCGCGTTGGAACTTGGTTGAGGGCCGGTTTCTGAGCCGGAGGTCGTCATGTCTCGCGTGCCCGCCCGTTGTGCCGGCGTCTCTAAGTCAGCGTAGAAGTGCGTCACGATCACCAGGCCGTTCCCCGGGCATCGCGCTCGAACGTGGAAGCGGCCGCAACAACGGGCGACCGCGAGGGCGTTATGAGCATAAAGCTGCAACTGCCGAAACTGGTAGACATCAAACCGCGCCTCACCGTGATTGGCGTCGGCGGTGCCGGTTGCAATGCGGTCAACAATATGATCGCGGCCGGGCTTCAGGGCGTTGAATTTGTCGTCGCCAACACCGATGCGCAATCACTTGCAGCCTCGAGCGCCGAACACCGGCTTCAGCTTGGTGCCAGCCTGACGGAAGGGCTGGGTGCGGGATCGCGGCCTGAAATCGGCGAAGCAGCAGCCGAAGAGGCGCTGGAAGAAATCCGCTCGCATATTGCGGGCGCACATATGGTATTCATCGCGGCAGGCATGGGTGGCGGCACCGGAACGGGCGCGGCGGCTGTCATCGCGCGGGCTGCGCGCGAACTCGGTATTCTGACCGTTGGCATTGTCTGCAAACCGTTCCAATTCGAAGGCGCACGGCGCATGCGTATCGCTGACGCTGGTGTCCAGACACTTCGCCAGCATGTCGATACGCTGATCGTCATTCCCAACCAGAACCTATTCCGCATTGCGAACGAGCGCACAACGTTCGCAGAAGCCTTCGTATTGGCTGATCAGGTGCTCTACTCAGGGATCGCCTGCATTGTCGAACTCGTGCTCAAAGAAGGTCTCATCAACCTCGACTTTGCTGACGTGCGCACCGTCATGAGCGGGATGGGGACCGCGATGATGGGAACCGGCGAAGCCACCGGCGAGCGGCGCGCCATTCTGGCGGCCGAGGAAGCGATCGCCAATCCTCTGCTTGACGATGTGACCCTCAAGGGCGCCAAGGGCCTGCTGCTATCGATCACTGGCGGCCGCGATCTGACGCTCTATGAGGTTGACGAGGCAGCGAGCCGCGTGCGCCAGGAAGTCGATCCTGAGGCCAACATCATCGTTGGCGCAACGTTCGATGAAAATCTGGGCGACAGACTGCGCGTTTCGATTGTCGCATCCGGCATGGGGCGGCTCGCAGAACAAACCCATCAGAAGCACGTGCAGCTTTCGTCTGGGCCCGCGGCCACGCAAATGAAAGCCCCAATGGCTGCGCCCTACGCGCAGGCGCCGCAGCAAAACCACTCGATTGCGACGTCAGGATTCATTCCGTACGTTCCGGCTGCGACGGCGCCCTCACCGGCGCCCTATGCGCCGCGCATTGGCAATGACGTTCAGCGCCGGCTCGCCGAAGCCCTCGAAAATGCGCAGCCCATTGCCGCTCATCCATCTAACCAGCACAGCTATGCGTCACCATCGGCGCAACACGCGCCGCCTGCGACCTGGACGGCACCGGGCAACATTACGATTGAAGACGGCTTGTCGCATTTTCCACAGTTGACCGGCGCATCACTCGGACAAACACCGGCGTTGCCGCAACAGAACCACGCCGCATCTCAGTGGGGCACACCGCCAGACTTTGGGCGAGGGCACGGATATGGGGAGCAACAAGGCTTCCAGCCCGCACCACCGGCCGAATTTCAGACATCTGCGCGGCGTATGCCGGCGGTCGAGGACTTTCCCGATGTCGGACAGCGCGACTGGCATGCAAAGCAGTCAGCCGCCGGAACATCTCAGGCTCGTGCCACCGAATCAGCCCGTAGCCGCGGTTTCTTTGGCCGAATCAGTGCACTTGGACGGCGTTCACAAGAAGCCGCGCCGGTTGCGCCAATGGCGCGCGGCGCGAGCGTCGATGGACGGATCAGATCTGACGACGAAGCGCCGCTACCGGTGTTTTTTGGCCGGGAACGCCGCTGAAATGTTGCCTGCAACAATCAAAAACAGGCGTCAAGCGGGGTTGCAGAAACGTAACAGAGTGTAAGAAAGCGTGATTTGTCGCTGAGAGGCGAAGCAGTTAGCGTCCATATTACGAACCGGAATGATGTACCCCGGCCCGCACAACGAGATGGTCAAAAGACCGCCGCGTGGGGGCGAAAACAAGAGGGTCTCTGATTAGGTTTGGGGGTGGTCGACCGCATTAATGCTGGGGAGCAGCGGTCTACCAATGGCAATGAGGGACGGCGCAGAATGTCGAATCGATTCATCGGTGCGCGGCAAACGACGCTCGCTCGCGAAGTTCACTTGACAGGCACGGGGGTGCACAGCGGAGCTCCGGTATCGCTTACACTGCATCCTGCAGAAGCTGATACTGGGCTCCGCTTTCTCGTGACCAAACGTGGACGCGTGCTTGCGGAAATTCCGGCAAATGTTGCAAACGTCAAGAATTTGACGTTGTGCACGGTCATCGGCGACGACAATGGTGTCACGGTCAGCACGGTCGAGCACCTGCTGGCTGCGGTTCGCGGCCTGTCGATCGATAACCTCTACATCGAAATTGATAGCAAAGAAGTTCCGATCATGGACGGCAGTTCGGCGGTATTCGTCGATGCCATCGACCGGGTCGGCATTCGCGAACTCTCGGAGCCGCGCAAATTTGTCAAGGTTCTCAAGCCGGTTCGCGTCGAAGATGACGATTGCTGGGGCGAGTTAACCCCGCACACCGGGTTCAGCATGGACGTCGAGATCGATTTTCCGACTCCGCTTATCGGCCGTCAGCGCCTTAACTTCGAGATGAGCCCCGGCGTGTTCCGCAATGAACTTTCGCGCGCCCGTACATTTGGCTTTATGTCGGATGTCGAGAAGCTCTGGAAGGCCGGTTTGGCGCTCGGCGCCGACCTGACCAACACCGTCGCGATCGGCGACGATAAGGTCATGAACCGAGAAGGTCTGCGCTATCCGCAGGAATTCGTGCGCCACAAGATGCTCGATGCAGTTGGCGACCTTTGCTTGGCTGGCGCGCCTCTTCTTGGCGCCTTCAAGTCTTACAAGGGCGGCCACAAGCTCAACTCGCGTGTGCTTCAGGCTCTGTTCGCTGATGCGGCCAACTGGGCAATGGTACAAGCGCCGCGGACGCGTCCAGCACGGGCACCAATCTCGATGTCGACGGGCGCCAACATCACGGCTGCTGAATAGTCGGGGTCTAAATGCCGGCGAACGGATATCGGCGTACGTGTCGCCGCGGCCTGCTTGGCACCACAATTGACCGTTAAGCAACTCGTTGTTCTGGCGGTGAGTTTTGCAGTCTGTAGCCGCTCGGATTTTGTCCCGCGACTTCCCCAAGCGAATGCTAAGTGCTATCGTCGAGGCGCGGAAATCAGGATACGGTTACGCAAATCTATGCGATGCGGCGACGCGTTCGCAGCACTAAAGAGAAATCGAATACGGCACATGACACTGCGCGCAAACCGGCTGATCTCTCGCTCAATGACAGCGGTTCGCGCGTTGGCCGTCGCGTCGCTGTTGGCGGCCGGCGGTTGCGCTTCGACCTCGATCGACGCGACGCAAGCGCTCAATCCCGATCCGCCGACTAAGATGTTCGCTGATGCCGATGGGCTCATGAACAAAGGCAAATTCGAAGAGTCGGCTGCGAAATTCGAAAGCCTGGATCGCGAGCATCCCTATTCTCCGGAAGCACGGCGCGCGATCGTTATGGCGGCCTATGCCTACTACCGGGCTGGCAAGTCGCCAGAAGCGATTGCGTCGGCCGAACGCTACGTGACGCTGCATCCGGGTACCAAGGAAGCGCCGCTGGCGCATCACATCATCGCATCGGCCTACTTCGATGATATCAAAGGACCGAACCGCGATCAGACCGCGACACGGCGGGCACTTGAGCAATTGAGGACGCTCAAAACCCGTTATCCCGATAGCGAGTATGCGCGCGATGCCGACAACCGCATGCGCATTGCCGAGGACAACTTGGCAGCCAACGAGATGGAAGTCGGCCGCTATTACCTTAAGCGCAAGAACTACGTGGCGTCGATCAACCGGTTTAAGACCGTCGTCAGCGACTACCAGACAACCGCGCATGTCGAAGAAGCCCTTGCCCGCTTGACCGAGTGCTACATGGCGCTCGGGATCACCAAGGAAGCCCAGAACGCCGCTGCCGTGCTTGGCCACAACTATCCCGATAGCAAGTGGTACAAGGACAGCTATGCGCTGCTGCAGTCCGGCGGCCTGGCGCCGCGTGAAGACGGAGATTCCTGGATATCAAAGGCCTTGAAGTCGGTCCCGAAACTCAGCCTCGGCAGCGGCTGACAACGCGCCCGCTTCTTGCGATAAGTCTTCCAGCGCGGCCGTTGTACCGGTCGCGTTTTGTAGTTTTTGAAGGTCGCGAGACGGTCAAGAGTGATGGCCAAACGAACTGCGAAATCTACCAAGACCGCAAAGCCTGAGAAGCTAAAGCTGGAAGGCGGCCCGCCGGAGAAGGATGGCGAGGCTGCGGTAGAGATCGCCAGCCTTTCGGCCGAGATCTCGCGGCATGACGTCCTCTATTTTCAGCAGGACGCGCCCGAAATCTCCGACGCCGGCTATGATGCGCTGCACCGCCGGTTGGCTGCACTCGAAGCATCGCATCCTGAACTGACCTCTTCAGCAAGTCCTTCTCACAAGGTCGGTGCCGCACCGGTCGCCGCCTTCGGCAAGATCCGTCACGACGTCGCGATGCTGTCATTATCGAACGCTTTTGGCGATGAGGATGTGGCCGACTTCGTCAATCGCGTGCGCCGCTTCCTGAGGCTCGGCGATCTCGAGCCCCTTGCCATTTCAGCCGAACCGAAAATAGACGGGCTTTCTATTTCGATCCGCTATGAGAGCGGTAAGTTCGTCCAGGCCGCCACCCGCGGCGACGGGGCCGAGGGCGAGAACGTCACCGCCAACGTGAGAACGATTGCAGAAATACCGCTCGCACTCAAAGGCAAGGACGTACCAGACCTGATTGACGTGCGCGGCGAGATTTATATGAGCCACGCGGACTTCGCCGCCATGAATGCGGCACAGGTGGCCGGTGGCGACAAGACCTTCGCCAACCCCCGCAACGCGGCAGCCGGATCGTTGCGCCAGCTCGATCCCGCGATAACAGCGCAGCGTCCATTGCGGTTCTTCGCCTATGCCTGGGGTGCCGCCTCAGGGCTCCCTGCGGATAGCCAAGCGGGCGTCGTCGCCGCGTTCAAGCGCTGGGGTCTGCCGGTCAACCCGCTGATGCGAACTGGCGCGAGGGCGGATGACTTGCTCGCCTTCTACCGCGATATCGAGTCGAAGCGCGCGATGCTCGGTTACGACATCGACGGCGTTGTCTACAAGGTCAACCGCCTCGACTATCAAGAGCGGCTCGGGTTCGTGTCGCGCTCGCCGCGCTGGGCCATTGCCCACAAGTTCGCCGCGGAACAGGCGACGACGATCCTGCGCGGCATCGAAATTCAAGTCGGCCGCACCGGCGCGTTGACGCCCGTCGCCAAGCTCGAACCGGTGACGGTTGGCGGCGTCGTCGTGTCGAATGCGACGCTGCATAACGAGGATGAGATCGCGCGCAAGGATATCCGCATCGGCGACACCGTCGTCGTGCAGCGGGCCGGTGACGTCATACCGCAGATCGTCGAGGTCAAACGCGATAAGCGGCCAAAGTCGGCCGTGCCGTATGTGCTGCCGCAGACGTGCCCCGCTTGCGGCAGTCATGCGGTGCGTGAGACAGACGAGAGGTCAGGCGAAGCCGATGTCGTGCGCCGCTGTACCGGGGGGCTTATGTGTCCAGCGCAGGCGAAGGAGCGCTTGAAGCACTTCGTCTCTCGTAATGCGCTCGACATCGAAGGCTTGGGCGACGAGAAGATTGAGTTGTTCTTCGAGACTGGCCGCATTCGCACACCGGCCGACATCTTCACGCTGCAAAAGCGCGACGCCGAAAGCGCCGAGCCTCTATCCACGCTGAAGGGGTTAGGCAAGACGTCCGTTGAAAAGTTATTCGCATCGATCGCGTCCCGGCGAAAGCCACCCCTCGACCGATTTTTGTTTGGGCTCGGCATTCGCCACATTGGTGAGACAACGGCGCGCGATCTTGCCAAGGCTTATGGGACGCTTGATGCATTTCGCACTGCTGTCGATGGCGCGGTGCGTGACGGTTCCGGCAGCGAGGCCTATCGGGATATCGACAATATCGAGGGGATCGGCAAGACTGCCGTCGATGCGCTCGTCACGTTTTTTGCAGAGCCGCACAATGTTGCCGTGTTCGATGCACTTCTGAGAGAAGTCGAGGTGCAGCCCCTTGCGCGTGTCGTTGCGGCGGCCACGCCGGTGTCGGGCAAGACCGTCGTCTTCACCGGTACGCTCACGCGCGTGACCCGCGCCGAGGCAAAGGCGCAGGCCGAGCGTCTAGGCGCCAAGGTCGCCGGTTCGGTATCGAAGAAAACGGACTACGTCGTTGCCGGCGCCGAAGCCGGATCAAAACTTGTTACTGCGCAGGCCTTGGGCGTCAGCGTTCTGAGCGAAGACGATTGGCTTGAGCTGATCGGCGCAAGCTGAAAGCGCCTTGCGCGACGACTACGACCCTAATGCCGTTCGTTGATAGCGATAAATATCTCGCCGTCGCGTTCGGTAATGGCGACATCGCCGCCACCGGCTGCAGCGAGCAACGCTGTTACAATCGCCTCTGGCCGGACGACGACTGTTTGGGCGGTCTTGAGGGCGAAGGGCATGTGCGGCGCCGCGCTCAATTCGAAAATTGGGTTCATGGGCAAATCACCTCTGAAAATGTTCTTGTCCCTTAGGTGTTTGTCACATTGCGGATGCTGGCACTGTCCCTTTGGTGACAGGGCAATTTAATGACTTAATCAGATTGCCGCTGTGGCGTGTGCCAGCCAGGTGCGTGTTGCCGGATCAACGATAGGTGCGAGGGTGTCGTTGACCCGCCGATGGTAGCGATTAAGCCAGGCGATCTCCGCTGCGGACAAATCTTCGCGCGCGATCAAGCGGCGATCGATTGGCGCGAGCGTCAGCGTCTCAAAGGCCATCATATCGCGATCGCCGCCAGCTATTGCCGCTAGATCGGTAACAAGCACGACGTTCTCGATGCGAATGCCGTAAGCGCCTTCCTTGTAATATCCCGGCTCGTTCGACAACAACATGCCGGGATGCAGGGCCGCCATGCCGCCACGCGAAATGGATTGCGGTCCTTCATGCACTGAGAGGTAGCACCCAACGCCGTGACCCGTGCCGTGATCGAAATCGCTGCCGATATCCCACAATGGGCGGCGAGCGAACGGGTCGAGGTCAACGCCGCGTGTGCCTTTCGGGAACCGCGCCGTCGCAATCGCAATGTGACCCTTGAGGACGGCCGTGAAATGGCGGCGCATGGCGGGGGCAGGGTTGCCGATTGCGATCGTGCGCGTGATGTCGGTCGTGCCGTCCTGATATTGCGCGCCGCTGTCGATCAGAAACAGTTCGCCCGGTAGGAGCTTGCGGTTCGTCGCTTGCGTGACACGGTAGTGCACGATCGCACCGTTAGGGCCAGATCCCGAAATCGTCGCGAAGCTAATTTCGCGCAAGGCATTGGTCTCGCGGCGGAAGTCCTCGAGCTTTTTGACAGCCGTGATTTCGTCAAGGGTACCGTCGTGCCCCCATTCGTCGAGCCAAGCGAGGAAGCGGGCAAACGCGGCTCCATCGCGCACGTGCGCCGCACGTGTGCCGCTGATTTCAGCTGCCGTCTTGATGGCCTTTGGGAGCAGGCATGGGTCGGTGCCGTGAGCAACATTTTTGGCCCCGGCGGCCGTCTCGAACCAGGCCGCTGCGGTCGCTGGGTCGAGACGTACGCGCTTCTTGGCAGCCTTCAGAGCTGAAAGCCTGTCGGCCAGTGCATCGGGCGGATAAACCTTGGCCAACCCATCGATATATTTGCGAACGTCGCCTGCGAGCTTCTTCGCGTCGATGTACAATTCCGTCTTGCCGCTGATGGGGACGATAGCGAAGGCGAGGACGACGGGATTGTGGGCAACGTCTCCGCCACGGATGTTCAACAGCCAGCAGATACTGTCGGTCATCGTCAGGACGACGGCATGCTGGCCGTCGGCCTTCAAGCGTTTTTGAACGTCGCTGATCTTGTCGGCGGCCAATGTGCCAGCAATCGAAACCGGCTGAATGGTGACGGGGCTCGCTGGCGGATTGGGCCGCGCTTTGCCCCAAAGAGCGTCGATCGGATTTTTAGCAAGGGCTTTGAGTTTGATACCTTTGGCCATCAGACTGGCCTTGAGCCGATGCGCCTCTGCGATTGTGTGCAGGCGCGGGTCGAAACCGGAAGTTTGTCCGCGCGCGAGTTTTTCGGCCAGCCACTCTGCCAATTGGGCTCGCGGCAGCAGCGAGATGTCGAAAACGGATAGGTCGGTCTCGGCCTTCGCCTGGACCGTGTAACGGCCATCGACAAATAACGCTGCTGACTTTTTGGTGACGATGGCAATGCCGGCCGAGCCCGAGAACCCCGTCAGCCAGTTGAGGCGCTCGGCACTCGCCGGCACATATTCGCCCTGGTGCTCGTCGGCGCGGGGCACCAGCACAGCGTCAATGCCGGCTTTGGCCATCCACGTGCGGAGGAGGCAAATGCGCGCGGCAACATGGGACGACCCGCCGGATGATTCGAAAGTCTGAAACATGCAGTGGTTCTAAGGGGGTCGCGCAATACGGGCAACGGGGTTATCGCCGCCGGAGCGTCAACGTCGACCAGCCGGCGATCCGGTCATGCCGGATGATATGAAATCCGGCGGTGCGATAGGACGCAAGCACTTGCGGAGCCTGAGGAATGAGAATGCCCGATAAAACCAGTGTCCCGCCGGCGGCAACCGTTCGCGCCAGTGCCGGCGCCAAGCGGATCAGCGGACCGGCAAGTATGTTGGCGATCACGAGATAGAATGGCGGCGATTGGCGCAGCCACGTGTGCGCTACCCCTGAGGCGACAGTCAACGCGATCCGTCCGGAGACACCGTTGATGCGGACATTCTCGCGCGCGACGTTCACCGATTGCGGGTCCATGTCGGTTGCGATGATGTCGGCCGTCGGCATGGCTTTGGCTGCGGCAATGGCAAGAACGCCTGATCCGCACCCCAGATCGAGCACGGTCGCATACGATCCTTGCCTTACTAAACGGTCAATGGCCAAGAGGCAGCCCAGCGTTGTCGCGTGGTGCGCCGTGCCGAAGGCCTCGCCGGCATCGATCAGGATAGAACCCGGACCGCGCGGCACATTCTTGGCGTCATGGCTGCCGTGAACAACGAAACGGCCTGCGATGACGGGCGGCAAAGCCGCCTGGGAAATAGCAACCCAATTTTGGTCGGGCACAGGCTCGGCAACGAATGCCGGCAACCGCTGTCCCACAAGGGGCGCAATTTCCGCACCGATATCGCGGCCTTTGATACCG
Source organism: Hyphomicrobium sp. (assembly GCA_031402935.1). Lineage (GTDB taxonomy): Bacteria > Pseudomonadota > Alphaproteobacteria > Rhizobiales > Hyphomicrobiaceae > Hyphomicrobium_B. The sequence goes on from JANNSR010000154.1 coordinate 26,229, forward strand.
CCGGTGAAATAGGCTTCGAGCCGCCATTGCCCGGCGCCATTCTCGAAAATGGTTAGCGCTTCGGGAGCTGGCTCGATCAAGTCCTGCAGCGCGCCGCTGGCCTTGTAAGCGAGATCGCGGTCGGTGAAGTCGGCGGTGATTTTCTCAAGTTTCATCGCTGCACGGCGTAACTTGCGCACAGCTACTGTCAACCTCAAACAGCATCAGAGCTGGCACCTCGCGACGGATCGGAAAGTTGATCGAGAAAGCCGTCCCACATGGTGTCGATGTGCCGCGCGGCTTCTAGTGGCGGCAGCGTCACTAGCGTGCCATCGGCCGCCTCAGTAACAATGCCGTCGCGGATCAGCCTTTCAAGCGCGTCATAGATATCGAAGTCAACCTTGACGCCAAATGTCCGCGTCAAGAACTGTTCGATAGCGTAGTCAACGGCCGGTAGTTCGGCGCGCGTTGCCTTTTCCTTTGCCAGAACGCTGTAGAGCAGTATTTCTTCCTTGATGTCTTCCTCAACGGCACCCGCTGCAATTTGCAGGATGACCCCGCGGTTGTCCGCCATCGTGTGCGAATAGAGCTTTTGGGCCATGACGACGAGGTAACGCTGCTTCTGGTTGACGAAACCCATCGCCTGGCGGAACGCGATCGACCCGATGCCAACGGCTGCCGTTGCAGCCGCGATCGGATTGGTAGCGATCAAGGCAATCTTACCGGCCGCACCCACGGCACCAGCACCGAGGCCGCCGCCTGCTGTCACGCCGAGACGCAATTTGTCTTTCGCCCGAAACCGCACTTGGGTGTTCGGGAACACCATTTCGAGATCGGCACGCGGAATGTTTTTGAACAGTTTCAAGTAGATGCTGCCCTCGTTGATTCCGGGCGGCAGACTGGCGCGAAGCTTGGTCAGATGCTTGACAGCCTGTTCGCGACTGAAATTGTGTTCCTTCATGATCTCTTCGACTCGAACGTCGAACGGCTTCAATTTGAACAGCATGAAGAGGCGCCGGAAAACCGGCACGTCGAATTCGTCCCTGCGCATGAATTTCGATAGCAAGCGGCGCTCGTAACGCTTGTTCGACGCGCCGCGATAGTAAATCATAATCTCTTCAAACGCGTTGACATCGACGGTGAAATCAAGTCCGAAATGACTCTCGCGCGTCACGATCAGCGTGACGTCGCGCGGATCGATGCGTTCGTAATTCGCGTGTTTGAGGAGGTCCTCCACGCCTTTTAGGAAGCGGCTCTGCAAGCCTTCACGTTCGGTTTGCGCGAAGCCGCGCGTTTGCAGGTGTTCGCTGTCGGGGCAAAACGGCTCGTAGCACTGTTCAAGTGCAAGAAGGTCAGCGTTGTATTGCTGCTGGCGCCAATAATCGAGATACCGGAAGAACCTTTGCGCATGCGCCGCCTGGCCAGGCTTCCATACGTGTTCAGCCGTCAAGCGTTCCATGACGGCCGGCCGCGCCACCGGTATATGGCGTTCGCGCTTGCGTTGGCTGTCCGGTGTCAGAACGTCGGTTCGCTCGCCATGTTCGGATGCCTCTTCAACCGGCTTAGGCGAATTGTCCGAAGACAACAGGGCACGGAGCCGATCGATCATTCGCTCGTCATTTGCGGAACGCACCGCCGTAATATCCGCCGAAGACATAACCCAGAACTCCCACGCGTTTGGTCCCGTGCACGCTCAGAACTGTCGCATTTTTAGCGGCTCGATGCGAGCGTTGTCGAGCCTAAGCCCTTCAATCTCCACCAATCCCCGGCATAAAGAGGCAGTGGAGCCACGCCTGCTGAGGGATCTCTGCGCTTCCGAATAACCCCTATGCGCTCTGTTGAAGACTTATCGAGCACAACTGCGGCGCACATATGAAACTCGTTCATAACGCATGTGATTGCCACAGTTGCGCCCAGGTTCGGTTAGGATTTGGCTCGGCGTATGCGCGGGGGCGATTGTAAGGGGGCGGTTGTGGCAGGTGTTGTTCTGAGGTTTACCATATTCATTATGGTTGTGCTCGCGGGGGTGTCGGCTGCCACTGCAGAAGAACTTGTCATGCCGTATGCGTGTGCAGCCGATCGCGGCGAACCGCGACTGACGGCGGCCAACGAAATCACATATCGTGTCGCCGGCCGCCGTGACGAGCAGCCATTTTCATTCTGCGCCGCAGGCCAAAACGGCCGCTGTGAAACGCTGATGGTGCACCGGTTTGCCATTGAGTGTGACGGTGTGCGGATGCCGTGGGCGCGGATAGCGGCGGCGGGCAAGGGTCTGGGCGTCGCATTGCCGGCAGACTTGCCGCCTGGATATGCGCCGGTTAGCGCGCTTTCTGGCCGCTTTGTGTTTCCCGCGCTGACGCGATCAGTCAATCAAGTAACGCGTGTCGCAATGCAGGACCTTTCGCCCGATAGCGTGATCGAAGCAAGAAATTCCGAGGTAGAAGTGCCACGCCCAGTGTGGGTCACGACAGTGCGTGCTGATCTGCTGCCAGAAAGTGGCGGTGACGCGTTGCGGGTCGCCGGCGCTGTCGTGACGTTGATGGCGATGTTGTTGGCGGCAAGCATGGTTGCTGCGGGGCGGTGGCGATTACCGGCACTTGCAGAAGCAGGGGTTTCCGGCACGGCCCGCGAAGTGACGGCTCGCATTTCTGCAACTGCGTCCACATTGATCGAGCAGGTGAACGCGCGTGCTGGCCGCCTTTTTCAGGCTTGGCAAAAGTCAGCCGGGAGTTTTGACGACGATGGCACCATCAATGCCTTTGCCAATGTACATGCCCGTCTCGCTGAAACCGAACTGCTGGTTGCCACGCTTCCAAGCGATCTATTGCTGCGCGATGTTCTGCAGGCGGAAATTGAGAAAGTGCGGGAACGCGCTGTAGAAGCCGGCAAGAATGTCAGAAGGCGGCCGGCAGAACGGTCGGCGGCGACGGTCAGGGTTTTGCTGCGCGAGCTCGAAAGGATTGGCCGCATTGCGCACGGTGCCGGGCATGGCCAGGGCCGCGAAGCGCGTGAGGATACCGACGTGCCGCGCTCGCTCGGCGAAGCGTACAACGTCCTTGGCCTCAATTCTGATGTGGCGCCCGCCGTTGCCAAGAAACTGGTCGATGCCCTGCGGATGAGCTGGCATCCCGACCACGCCCGCGATGAAACGGACAGGTTACGCCGCGAGGACCGCATGAAGCAGATTAACACGGCGTGGGACATGATCAAAGACCGCCGCGTTGCAGCTTGAGGCATTGGTGTTGTTTGGTTAGATGAGGTCGATAAAACTCGCGACGACACGACGGCTGGCGCCATCGTCGAAGTTGATCGTGAGCTTGTTACCATCAACCAGTGTCACAGTTCCTTCGCCGAATTTCTCGTGATTGACACGCGTACCTATCTTGAATGCTGGCGCGCTTGCCACTGATGCCGCGACCAGTTCGCCTTCGAGTGTAAGTGGTAAGCGAGACTTCTTTCTCTCGTCGTTGCGATTCCAGTGCTGCTGGGCGCGTTGCCAGCCCGGCGTCTGGTAGGTCGAAGTAAACGGTTGTGCCGTCGCGTTGCGGTCGAACCGGCTGGCACCATAAGCATTCGACGGCCCATAGCCTTGGCTGACGCCCCCATAGGGCATCTGGCTTTCGAGCACTTCGACGTTGGCCTCAGGTAAATCATCGACAAAGCGCGATGGCACGGCCGACTGATAAAGGCCGCGGTTGCGGCGGTTCTGCGCAAATGAAATCTTGGCTTTCTTTTTGGCCCGCGTAATGCCGACGTAAGCGAGGCGGCGCTCCTCTTCGAGGCCGGCTTTGCCGCTTTCGTCGAGCGAGCGCTGGTGCGGGAACAGGCCCTCCTCCCAACCGGGCAAGAACACGGTCGCGAACTCGAGACCCTTGGCGGCGTGCAGTGTCATCAACGAAACGCGGTCGTCGTCGCTGCCCTGATCGACGTCCATGACGAGGGAGACGTGTTCGAGAAAGCCGGCGAGACTTTCAAAATCGTGCATAAAGCGCACGAGTTCCTTCAAGTTCTCAAGCCGTGATTGGGCCTGCGGGCTCTTGTCGGCCTGCCACATTGCCGTGTAGCCGGATTCATCCAAGATCAGTTCGGCCAGTTCGGTGTGGCGCATGGTTTCTACTTGTGACCGCCAGCGTTCGAACGATACGATCAGGTCATAGAGCGAACGCCGGGCCTTGGCGGCAAGCTCATCGGTCTCGATCATCTCGCGCGCGGCCTGGTACATTGGCATCGCGCGGGCGCGCGCCAATCCGTGGATGCGCTTGACGGTCGTATCGCCCAAGCCGCGCTTCGGCACGTTGACGATGCGCTCAAACTTAAGGTCGTTTGCTGGATTGGCGACGATTTCCAGGTAGGCGACCGCGTCCTTGATTTCCTGACGTTCGTAGAAGCGCGGACCGCCGATGACGCGATAGGGCAGGCCGAGCGTGATAAAGCGGTCTTCAATGACGCGCATCTGGAACGAGGCGCGGACCAGGATCGCAACATCGTTCAGCCGGTGCTTGGCGCGCTGCAGATTTTCGATGTCGTCGCCAATCGAGCGGGCTTCGGCTTCGTCGTCCCAGAAATTTGCAACGGCAATTTTGTCGCCCGCCGCTCCGTCCGTGAACAAAGTCTTGCCAAGCCGGCCTTCGTTCTTCGCGATCAGGCCGGATGCGGCTGCTAGAATGTTGCCGGTCGAGCGGTAGTTGCGCTCAAGCCGGATGACCTTGGCGCCCGGAAAATCCTTGTCGAAGCGCAGGATGTTGTCGACCTCGGCGCCGCGCCAGCCGTAGATCGACTGATCGTCATCGCCGACGCAGCAGATGTTGGGCGATCCCTGCGCCAAGAGCCGTAGCCATAAGTACTGCGCGACGTTGGTATCCTGATACTCATCGACCAGGATGTACCTGAAGCGCCGGTGGTAATCGGCGAGAACGTCCGGGTGCTCGCGGAACAGGCGCAAGCACTCAAGCAGCAGATCGCCGAAGTCGCAGGCGTTTAAATCCTTAAGACGGCTCTGGTAGGCAATATAGAGCTCGCGTCCCTTGCCGGTGGCGAACACGAAGGCATCAGCAGCCGGCACCTTATCGGGGGTCAGGCCGCGGTTTTTCCAACCGTCAATCAGGCCGGCGAGCTGGCGTGCGGGCCAGCGTTCCTTGTCGATTTCTGCGGCTTCAAGCACCTGCTTCAACAGCCGCAACTGATCGTCGGTGTCGAGAATAGTAAAACCGGACTTGAGTCCGACCAGCTCAACGTGACGGCGCAAAATCTTGACGCCGATGGCGTGGAAGGTGCCAAGCCAGGCCATGCCCTCGACGGCGCCACCGATCAAGGTGCCGATACGCTCGCGCATTTCGCGCGCCGCCTTGTTGGTAAATGTGACGGCCAGGATTTGCGACGGGTAGGCGCGGTTCGACGCCAGAATGTGGGCTATACGAGTGGTCAAGACGCGCGTTTTACCCGTGCCGGCCCCTGCGAGGACCAGAAGCGGGCCTTCGGTGGTTTCGACGGCGTCGCGCTGTTCGGGATTGAGACCGTCGAGATAGGCCGGTGTTGGACGGCTGGCGGCGACGGCGCGGGCCGTGATCGAGAGGTTTTCCTGCGTCCTGCTTTGTGACGCTGGCGCCTGGGGAAGATCAAACGGCACGTCGATGGCGCCCGAGTCATCCGCCTGCCGGCCAGGTAGCGGACTTTCCGCCCCTTCCGGTGCCTGCGATGCTAACGGTTTGCGACTCTGAGTCATAGCGTTCAGGTAGCGTACCGGGGCGGCGGCTACAACCGGCGGAGCATCCAAATCTCAAGCCGCTTGTGCAATGCGCTGAAAGTCGTCGACAATGTGATCAACAGGCTGGAAATACGCCAAATTTCGGGTGCAGCTTTGCCTCGCCCCATGCGATAGTCTAGTGCCAAATTGCGCACCGCGGCGACGGTAGGATCACTGGCCCGATGAACCATGGCCTCTTGAGCAACGCACTGCTGTATTTGGGCAGCATTCTCGCTGTCGCTCTGGCGGTGTTGTTTGCCGTGCCGAATTTTATCGATTGGAATGGCTACCGCGGCGTATTCGAGGAAGAGGCGTCGAAGGTTCTCGGCCGCGACGTGCGTGTCGGCGGCGCCGTCAATCTGCGGCTGTTGCCAACACCCTATGTGCGCTTTGAGAAAGTCCGGCTCGCCGACCTCACCGGGCAGACCGGAGAGCCGTTTGTGCGTGTTGAAAGTTTCACGATGCGCCTCGCCGTGACGCCGTTGCTGCGGGGTGTGCTTGAGGCCAACGAAATCGAGCTGACGCGCCCGGTTTTGACGCTCGCACTCGACGGTCAAGGCGGCGGCAACTGGTCAAATGTCCAGGTCAAGCCGGGTGCCTTGCCGTTCGTACCCCAAAATGTTGCTTTGCATTCGGTCAAACTCATCGATGGCGTAATAGCAATCTACAATCCAGGCGCCCAGCCGGTGGCGCGGATAGATGCCGTCAACGGCGAACTATCGGCAGACGCGCTCAATGGCCCGTTCAAGTTCAAGGGCCGGGCCACCTGGGGCGGCGAACCCCACGACATCAAATTTGCGACAACGGCGCCGGAGGCCGACGGAACTGTCCGCATTAAGGCGACGTCGCGAACCGAAAACTCGACCAACACGTTTGCGCTTGATGGCAAAGTCGCGAGTGCTTCCGATAAGCCGCGGCTCGACGGCGAATTGACGGCCAAACTTGCCATACCAAGCGCTGAGGCGAAGCCGGACGAAAACGCGGATGCAGAAGTCCTCGTCATGGATTTCAGATCGAGGGTGATAGCGGATGCCTCTGGCGCGCAATTCGACGAGATTGCGATGTCGCTCGACAATGCGGCCGAGCCACAACTGATTGCCGGGACTGCACGAGCAGTTTGGGCTGGCGAGCAGCGCTTTGATTTGGCGCTGACCTCGAAGTGGTTGGACCTCGACCGGCTGGCCGGCGCTGGCACCGCGAGCGCGACGTTAACGCAAATCAAGCACCTGGTTCTTGGCGTTATTAAATCCGTCGCGGGTGACGGGGCTGCAGGTGCAAAAATCGATGTCGATCAGGTCAAGATCGGCGGCGAAACGGCAGGTGGGCTCAGGCTTGATGCGGAGCGGCGCGGCCGTGCTGTGCTGGTCAAGGGTTTGAGGGCGGGTCTGCCGGGCGGTGCGCGCCTCGATCTCGTTGGTGAGGTCAAAGATGACGGTGGCAACCTGAGTTTCGCGGGCAATGGCTTTGCGCATGGCTCAAGTTTAGCACGGCTGATTGCGTGGGCCGAGAAGTCTGGCGCGGCCATCGACATCAAGGCCGACGGACCGTTTTCGGTGGGCGGCAAACTGGCGATCGGTGAAAACACTTTAGAACTGACGGAGGCGTCGGCCGAAGTTTCGGGCCGGCCATTTTCGGGCGGCGTCTCAATGCGTGACGGCGGCCGCCGCGTCGCGGTAACGCTTGAGGGAGAGAGTCTCGACAGCGCCGAAGTATTTCCGGCAACGGCCGCGGCACTCGAAGGAGAGGTTCGGCGAGCTTTCGGGCTCGGCAAGGTAACGGATTCGAGCGCGGCAAACGCGGATGCGAAGCCGACGGCGCAAATTGCGTCAGCTGCGAACGACATTACGCTGCGGCTGCTCGCTGGCAAACTCAAGCACGGATCGGAGACGTTCCGCGCCGTCGATGCGACGTTTGGCTTTGAGGGCGGCGAAGTGCGCATCCCTTCGGCGCGGTTCACGACCAGTGGCGGCCTAGCCGTCGCACTTGAGGGCCGCATCAAGGACATGAGCGGCGACCCAACCGGCCGCCTAGCCTACGAATGGACGGCCGATAATGCAGATGCGATGCGCGACGTTGTGCGTGTGTTCGGCCTCGAGGGCATCCTGTCTCCAGATCGGATGGCGGCTTCGCGAACCGGCAGGGCTGCGGGGCTCATCCGGCTCGGCGAGCGCGGCAAGGGCATGGCCGATGTCAGTCTCGATGGCACAATCGCCTCGGCGCGGACGGTCGCCTACGCCGAATTCGATGGCGGACTTCGCGCCTGGCGCACAGCGCCAAGCCGGCTGCGGGCGTCGGCTAAATCGCCCGATCTCGGCTCCATCCTCTCTAGCCTCGGGGCAACGGCAAGGTCCGAGGCGAACGCCGTGTCGCGGCCAACCGAGGTCGTGATGGCGAGCGCTGGCGTCCTGGCCAACGGCGCTGCCGTGCTTGTCGATGTCGCCTCCGACGGCTTGCAGGTCGCTTTCGACGGCACGGTGCGCCTACCCGATGCAGCGGGCGTTATTGCGAAAGGCAACATTGCGCTTGAGGCCAGCGACCTTCGCGACGTGCTTGCGCTCGCCGGCGCCGATCCGGCCGGTGGTCTCGCGAGCATCGGCGTCAATGGCAAATTCGACGTTTCCAACGACGACGGCGGCTGGGCGCTTTCATCCAAGCGGCTAGCGCTCGGCGGTTCGACGATCAGCGGAACGGCAACCCTCAAGCGCGGCGCCGACGGGGCCTCGATCTTCAGCGCCGATTTAGCCGCCGATGTTGTGCCGTTGCCGGGGTTGCTTGCGGCGATCATCGAGCGACCGGCTGCGATCGCCGGTGTAGAGCCAGCGGCAATGGGCCCCGACGCAGTCAGTGTTGCCGGTGCCAACTTCTGGCCCGATGCGGCGTTCAATCTCGACGGTCTCGGCAAGCTAAGCGGCGGCATACGCCTCGGCTTCGCGCGCTTCGACATCAGCGACGATCTTGCCGCGCGCAACGGCGCGATTGTCTTGTCGCTCGCGCCGGGCAAAATAACAGCGACTGAGATCACGGGCGAAGTGGCTGGCGGCAAGCTCGACGCCGCGATCGATCTCGAGAAGACGCCGGGCGGCGTTGCTCTTGCGGCGCGTCTGCGGCTCGATGGCATCGAGCTTGGATCGATCAGCGCGCTTGGCAAGGGCCGCGCAGCCCTCGATGTCACGGCGAGCAGCCGGGCGCAGAGCCCATCCGGTCTTATGGCCGTGCTGGCGGGCAGCGGGGCGCTCAAGTTGGAGGACGCGCATATCCCCGGGCCCGGGCCACGCACCGCTGCCGATGTCGCCGATGCTGTTATGCAGGGCGAATTGCCGAACGAGCCGGACGCGATCGCAGCTGCGATACAAACATCGCTCAAAGAGTCGGCCGCGCAGGCTGGTACGCGCGACGTTGCCGTCAAAATCACCGACGGGATCGCCAAGCTCGAGGCGGCGTCGCTGGCCACGGACGACGGCACGCTTTCGGTATCGGCAACGGCCGATTTAACGACGCTTGCGCTCGAAAGCACGTGGCTTGTCGCGCCTGTTGTCACGCCGCTGCCGCCGCTCGAAGGTATTGCCGCCGCCGGCTATGTGGCGCCGCCCGCCAAGGGGCCGTTACCGCCGGCGGCAATTTTCTATTCAGGCCAGCTCGGCGCGTTCGATGCGCTCACCGCGCGCGTCGATGTCAGCGAATTGCAGCGCGAACTCACGGTGCGGCAGATGGAGCGCAATGTCGAGGAACTCGAGCGGCTGCGCCTCCAGGACGAGGAGCGCGCGCGTCTCGAGGTGGAACGGCGCAAAGCGCTCGACGCCGAACGCGCGGCGGCGCGCCTCAAGAAGCTGGCACCTGCCGCACCGCCGGTTCTGCCCGAGTCCAACGCGGTGCAAGATGCCCCGGCCGCCGGTGCCGATACGCAGGGTGCGCCAAGCGACGCAACTGCCGCCCCGCCTGTCGCCGAGACGTCCGGCACGGCAGCTGCGCCGGATACGAGCGATCCGAATACAGCAACGCCGGACGCTGCCCCGCCGCCGCGGGCTGTGGCGCAACCCAGACCCGCTCCGCGTCCGCGGCGCACGACGCAGGACCAATTCACGCGCCCGCTGGGCGGATTTCCGTAAGCGTCACCGCCGCGAGCCGATCGTATCACAACGCGTCGCTTAGTCCGAGCCAGCGCGCGCCGTCAACCGGTGCAGCAGCCAGACGCGGACGGCGCTCGACAAGCCCGAGCCGCCGCGCGTGCTGTCGATTGCTGCGATCAGGCTGGCGAGCGGCCGGCCGTCCTCGCTCGCTGCTTGCTTCAGTGCGGTCCAGAATTCGGTTTCGAGCGAGATCGATGTCCGGTGTCCGCGGATCGAGAACGAGCGTTTTACCGGACGGCTCACGTGTTGGTGCTCACGATACGTTGCCGGGATCGAGGTCGTCGTGGTTGTCATCAAGGCGGGCGGTTTCGATGTGCGCGCCATCGAGCGCGCCGTCACGTTGCTGCTGCTCGGTCGCTCCGCGGGTTTTTTCAGACTTTGTGCGGCCGAATTTGGCGCGATTTTCGTTTGCGCGCTTTTCTCTATCTGCACGGTCGCGGGCTTTGCGGAATTTGTTCAAGTTCACGATATCGGCGGTCATGCTGACTTTCCAGTCTTTCGTGTCGTGGCTCTCTTCTTAGCCGGACGAGCCAATGCCTCCCACCACAACCCATGCTTCTCAATGGAACGATTTGATGTCTCCACAGCCTCACGATTTTCCTCGCGCCATTTTCGCGCTCGCTCGTCTGCGATACGTGGGTCTTCGCATCCGAGCCGCCTCAGCGCATGGTCGAATACCTCATCGAGATCGAAGCCCTTCTCTTGCGCACGGACAAGCATTTCGCGATCGACGTTTAGCGATACTTTGGTTTTCCGTTACATCTATAATTTCTCCGACATTACCTTTGATCATGCATCCGGCCCGATCATTTTTGATGGGTCGACGATAGCGTCGAACTCCGCGTCCGTCACGTAGCCGCCGCCGACGGCTTCCTGGCGCAACGTAGTGCCGTTCTTGTGGGCGGTCTTGGCGATTTTCGCGGCGATGTCGTAGCCGATTTTCGGCGCAAGCGCGGTGACGAGCATCAATGAGCGGTCGAGGCCGGCCTTGATGTTGTCCTCGCGGGCTTCAATGCCGGCGACGCAATGATCGGTGAACGAAATCGCCGCATCCGACAGCAGGCGTACCGATTGCAGGAAGTTGTAGGCCATCACCGGGTTGTAGACGTTCAACTCGAAATGGCCTTGGCTGCCGGCGAATGTGATGGCGGCGTTGTTGCCGAAAATGTGGACGCAGACCTGCGTCAGCGCTTCGCACTGGGTCGGGTTGACCTTGCCCGGCATGATCGACGAGCCGGGCTCGTTTTCGGGTAGTGCGAGTTCGCCGAGGCCTGAGCGCGGGCCGCTGCCGAGGAAACGAATGTCGTTGGCGATCTTGAACAGTGCTGCCGCGGCGGCGCTGATGGCGCCGTGCGCGAACACCATGGCGTCATGGGCGGCGAGGGCTTCGAACTTGTTCGGTGCGGTGACAAAGGGCAGGTGCGTGATGGCCGCGATGCGGGCAGCAACGCCTTCGGCAAAACCTTTCGGCGCACTGAGGCCGGTGCCGACGGCGGTGCCGCCTTGGGCCAGTTCGTAAAGGCCGCCGAGTGTTTGTTTCAGCCGGTGGTTGGCGGACGACACCTGCGCCGCGTAGCCGCCAAACTCCTGGCCGAGCGTCAGCGGCGTCGCGTCCTGCGTGTGGGTGCGGCCGATCTTGATGATGTGATCGAAGGCGGCGGCCTTTTTCTTCAGCGCCATCTCAAGGTGCGCGAGAGCCGGCATCAGCTCGTGCGTCATCTGTTCGGCGCAGGCGATGTGCATGGCTGTCGGGTAGGTGTCGTTCGACGATTGCGCCATGTTGACGTGATCGTTCGGGTGCACGGGCTTTTTCGAGCCCATGACGCCGCCGAGCATTTCGATGGCGCGGTTCGAGATGACCTCGTTGGCATTCATGTTCGATTGCGTGCCGGACCCGGTCTGCCAGACAACGAGCGGGAAATGATCGTTAAGGCGGCCGTCGATGACTTCCTGCGCCGCCTTGACGATTGTGTCGCCGATTGTTTTGTCGAGCTTGCCGAGCGCCATGTTGGTCTCGGCCGCCGCCCGCTTGACGATGCCGAGGGCGCGGACGATTGCAGTGGGTTGCTTTTCCCAGCCGATTTTGAAGTTGCCGAGCGAGCGTTGCGCTTGGGCACCCCAGTACTTGTCAGCGGCGACCTCGATGGCGCCAAAGGTGTCGGTCTCGGTGCGGGTTTTGGTCATGGGATCATCGGTTGCTTTGAATGTTTCGCTTCACCCGCTGTACATTTTGTCAGGAGAGCAAACAATAGTATTGCGCTTTGCTTGTCGCTTCGGGCACGTCTTCGTTGGCGCTTCCGACTCCCCTCCCCCGCAAGGGGGCTTCTCACGAAGTGGGACTTCCAAGCGGTCGCAAGTGGTCGCGCCCGGCTCTGCGCAAGCAAAGTCGAAGGCGCACGCTCACGGCGGCAGGCTCCCCGGAGGGGAGTCGCCGTGAGCAAACAAGAAAGCGAAGGGCGGGGCGGCGTGGCCTCGATCTTCTGTTGTTTTAGTCCGCGATGCAGCCATCGCCGTCCCGCGCATGCCAA
>JANNSR010000155.1:0-23380 GCA_031402935.1 Hyphomicrobium sp.
GCGGTAGGCCTGACGGTCAGATCGCCAGTGAGAGCCGGATCGCGCGACGGGGGTGCCGTCGAAACGCCGCCGCCGCTGCTGTAGCCGCCACCGGCGCGATCCATGTTCCGGCCGTTGGAATCCTGAATACCGAGAATTTGAATCTTGCCGCGCCCGCTCGAGGGCACCTGCTCGATAATCACGCGGTCGATGAAGCGGCTGTCACCTGATAAATCCTGCGGGATCGTCTTACTGCGCTCGCCGCGGTACATACGGATCGTGCGCCCTTCTTCGTGAGGCCGGCCCGAGTCGCCGTAGACGACCGTTGCGTTGGTGACATCAAACAGCCGCGCAGTCTTGTTGCGGATCCGGATGCCCCGATAACCGCCCTTCGCAGACCGCACATCGACTTCGAAGCGGCTGAGCGCGAGATCGACATCCTGTTCGGCGATGACGACAAGTTGGTCGCCGGAGTAATTGCTGCGCCAGCGTTTTTTCCGCTTATGAGCGTCGGCGCTATCGATCACGAGGCTTACAGCCAACACGGCGCACAGCACCACAGCGAGCCTACGAAACATGAAACAACTCCCCTAGCGATCACGCACGGCGCCCCGTGCAGCAAGACGGGGGCACTTTAACGGCTGGCGTCGCAAATGGCAGCCGGTTGCGCTCGGCGGTGCTGTTCCTCAGCTCGTGTGGTGTGAATCTGCAACACAGACTTCTAGTTGATCTGCCCGAGGCTTGGCTCATACCCGGGTAGGCGCCGTGCGAGGAAAATACCGGCTGGCCATAGCCTTTTTGCAGGCTTTGATGGCAGTCTCTGGGACCCGGTCGAGGGAGCACCAACCACCATGGGCGAATGCCCTGCCAACACATTGTCCACCGCCATTTCGGCCTGCCTGACCGAGATTGAGTCGGGCCTGAAAGACCGCGTCAGCGTCAATGCCGCGGTGCGTGGCCATCACGCCAACGCGCTCACCGTCATTGCCGCGCAAGCGCCCGGTGCTGTCGTATGGCCGCAATCCACCGCCGAGGTCGCGACAATCGCCGCCGCTGCCACCCGCCACCGCATCCCGCTCATTGCCTTCGGCGCCGGCACCTCGCTGGAAGGCCACGTCAACGCACCTTTTGGCGGCATATCGGTCGATTTCTCTCGTATGAACAAGGTCTTGGCGGTTCGCACCAGCGATATGGACTGCACGGTTGAGGCCGGCGTCACGCTGCAACAATTGAGCACGGAACTGAGAAACACCGGGCTGTTTTTCCCAGTCGATCCGGGCGCCGAACACGCAACTCTTGGCGGCATGGCCGCGACCCGCGCCTCCGGCACTACGACGGTCCGCTACGGCTCGATGCGCGACAACGTCGTGACCATGACGGCGGTCATGGCGTCGGGCGAAATTGTCCGAACGGCGCGGCGCGCCCGTAAATCAGCTGCCGGTTATGACCTGACGCGCCTGCTTGTCGGCTCCGAGGGCACGCTTGCCCTCATCACCGAATTGACCCTGAAGCTCTACGGCGTGCCTGAGCAAATCCTTGCCGCCGTTGCGAGTTTTGGCACCGTCGCCGCCACATGCCGGGCCGCCACAGCGGCTATTCAATGTGGTCTCGGATTGGCCCGCATCGAATTTCTGGACGCTGTTCAATTGCGCTGTGTCAATGCCCGCTCGAAACTCGGTCTGGAGGAGCTGCCGACCCTGTTTCTTGAATTCCACGGTTCGCCCGCCGCCTGCCGCAGCGATTTCGACGCTTTTTCGGCGCTGGCCGCCGACGAAGGGGCTCGCGGCGTCCGTTCCGCCACCAGCGAAGCCGACCGCCGCCAGCTTTGGAAAGCCCGCCACGACGCGTTCTGGGCCGTTAAAGCTGCATGGCCCGGCAAGCAGGTTCTCGTTACCGACGTGGCCGTGCCGCTGTCGCGCCTCGCCGAGGCCGTCACAGCGACGGCCGACGACATTGCCGAAAGCGGTCTGACGGCGCCGATTGTCGGCCATGTCGGCGACGGCAACTTTCACGCGATCGTCGTCTATGACCCGTCAGACGCTGCCGAGGCGCGCCGTGTCGAAGGCTTCCTCGATCGCCTCGTGGCCCGCGCCTTAGCGCTCGATGGCACCGCGACGGGCGAACACGGCATCGGCCAGGGCAAGGCGCGCTTCATGCGCGCGGAACACGGCCCCGCACTTGATGTCATGCGGTCGATCAAGCAGGCACTCGATCCGCTCGGCATTCTCAATCCAGGCAAGATTTTTTAATCCTGCAAGCACCCGTCTGTGGTGGTTAACAGGGTATTAACCACGAACGCCACGAGACCGCGTTGGGCCGCTGCAAACAGACCTTGTTAACAGCCTCATGCGACAAACGATAAGCAGCGCGCTGGGGCATCCCGGCGCGACCTCGCGTGCGTCAGTGGAATGGTCTCGGAATGGCGGTGAAGATCAAGCGGGAGCGGCCTGACCAGCGGCGGCATCACCGTGTCACAGCGCCACTCTTCGTCCGGGTGGACGGGCACCGCTTGCGCGCTAGCGATTGGTCGCTCGGCGGCCTGAAGCTCGATGACTTTCCAGGCGACCTGCCGGGCGCCGGCGCCGAACTGCAATTTCATCTGACATTGCCTTTCCAGGGCTTCGACGTTTCGTTCGACGCCAAGGGCGAAGTCGTCCGCATCGGCCGCGAGACCAAAACCGTCGCTGTCCGCTTCACCGAAATCGGCGAGCGCGAACGCGAGCTGATGCAGCACTTCATCGAAGAACTCGTGCGCGGTTCGATGTCCGGCGTCGAGGATACGATCCAGCGCATCGATGTCCCCGTGACGCCCGCGCAGCTCGAGCCCGACGCCAAAAATCTCCCCGCCAATTTGCCGATGCGCCGCGTGCCGGTCAAAACGGCGGTGATGACCAGCGTCTACGGCTTGGCGGGGCTTGTCATCTTCGGCTATGCGAGTTTGCTCGGCTATTCGAATTTCTACCGCATGGAAATCCAGACAGCCGTCATCTCGGCTCCTGTCGAAACGGTCGCCGCCCAGGCCGACGGCCAAGTGGCCTGGACCGAAGTCAAACCCGGTGACGAAGTCAAAACTGGTCAGGTCGTCATCGCCCTCATCGACAACCAGCTTGAGCGCGAGATCGAACTCGCCGACATCGCCGTGCAAGAACAAAAAGCCAAACTTGCGTCTTTGAAGCGGCGCCATGCCGAAGAACTCGATAAGGCGCGCGGCTTCGCCACCGTCGAAATGAAGAACGTCAAGCAAAGCAAGGTCGAGTTGGAAGGATTGCAAGAGCAGCTGGTAATTGCCCAGCAACAGCTGGCCCGCGTCAAAGGCCTCGAAGCCAAAGGCTTTGCGACGGCGACCAAAGTCGACGACGCCCAAAAGCAGGTGATCACGCTCAAATCTCAGATCGAGAGCCGCCGCATCGAATTGTCGTCGCAGGTCGAACTCGCCGGCCAGAATTTTGGCAAGCGCCTGTTCAACGGCCGCGACATTGTCGGTCAAGCCACCGAAATCGAAGAGCAGGTCCGCCTCGCCGAAAACGATATCAAGCTGGCTGAAAAGCGCGCCAATTCCTACGTCAAGGAGCGTCAGCGGACGTCAGTCACCTCGCCGTTTGACGGCACCGTCCTCGATCTGCCGCGCGTCGATCGAGGCGCTGTGCGCAAGGGCGATACCATCGCTATCATCGAGCAGCGCAAAAACCGCAGCGTCACCGCGTATCTCAATCAAGACGAGATTATGAAAGTCGGCCTCGGCGACGAGGCGTTGGTGTTTGTGCCGGCGCTGGGTGAAACGCTCAAAGGTAAGGTCAGCGACATCGACCGCACCAGCGGTTTTGTGAGGGAGCAGAATGAACGCCAGGCGCCCGGCTATGGCTGGCGCAGTGCTCAAGACCGGTCTGCGAAAATTACCATCGAGTTCAAAGATCAAAGCAAGATCGAAGACTACGAGCGCTATCGTGCTGGCCTGCCGGTCGTCGTCGTCTTCGAACAGCGTTCGACGAACTCGCTGCTGTCGACGATCAAGAAAAAGTTTGCGGTGGCCTTGTAGGATCGAAGCAACATGCGCGACCTCAACGCCATCGAGCTTGAAGACCCCGCCATTCCCTTGCCGCGATCGGTCAAGTGGTCGCCGCTGGTCCAGCTCAAAATCATCACCTATTTCGCGGTTTGCATGATCGCGCTGACGATTGTGCCCAATCAAATTTGGGATACCGAGAACAACGAGATCATCTTCGTCATCGGCGGCATCGGCATCTGGCGCTATTTGTGGTGGGGCAATCACCTCACACGCGCCAAGATTTTCGAGAAGATCGTCTATCCGCGCATGCGCGATCGCGCCGCGGCGTTGTGGGATTCCGGCTGGCGGCCGCGCCACATCCATATCCAAATGACGACGTTTCGCGAACACCGCGAAATCAGCGAAGCTGTCATCCGCTCGATCGTTAGCGAAATCCGCGAAGCTGGCGTGCCGGCAACGATCTGGCTCGGCTCAAGCGAAGCCAGCGACGAGCAGAAGATTGCCAGCCACCTCAAGCTTGTCGGCGACGATTGCGATATCACGCTCAGGATCATTCGCCAGAATCAGCCGGGAAAGCGCGTCGCTATCGCGCTGATCTTGCGCGCCATGTCGCGCGCTGGTCTCGGAAAGGACGATCTCGTCATCTTCATGGACGGCGACTTCGTCTATCACCCGGGTTTGGTGCGGAAATGCTTTCCGCTTTTCGCGCTCGATCCCGACCTCCACGCATTGACAACCGACGAGCACGTGCTTGTTCGCGGGCCGTGGTGGATGCAGTCGTGGCTCAACATGCGCTTTGCCCAGCGGCGCATGGCCATGCAAAGCCACGCCCTGTCGAACCGCGTCATCACACTGACCGGGCGCTGCTCGGTGTTCCGCGCCACCCACATCGTTAGCGAAGATTTCATCCGCAACCAGGAAGCCGACTTTCTACGCCATTGGCTGTGGGGCACGTTCCGCTTCCTGTCCGGTGACGACAAGAGCACCTGGTTCACGCTGCTGCAGCACGGCGTGAAAATGACCTATGTGCCTGATGCGTGCGGCACTACAATTGAAGTTGTCGAAGGCTCGGGCTACCAGCGCATGGTCGAGAACCTGCGGCGCTGGTCCGGCAACATGCTGCGCAACGGCTGGCGCGCCATTATGCTTGGCCCCCGCCGAATGCCGTTCTTCATCTGGTGGTGCTGTATCGACCAGCGCATCGCCATGTGGACCATGCTGTTTTCACCCATGGTCGCCATGGCCGGCACCATGAAGTACGGCTCGGCATTTCTGCTGGCCTATGCGGTTTATATCGCCACGACGCGGATGATGCTGTCGATGGTACTCTTCACGTATGCCCGCCAGGTCGATCTCAACTTTGTTTGGACACTTTATGCCAATCAATTGCTGAATGCGATCGTTAAGGTCTATATGCAATGGCGCCTTGCGAAACAAAAATGGACCAATCGCGGAAATCAAAAAACCGGCTTTGCGGGCGGCGGCATAGTGGCCATATTCCGCGAAGCCATGGCGTTCTATTTGACAGCCCTTTCATTTGTCACGTTATTTCTTATTGTTATGATTTATACAAAGTTACTGACATTGCCGTCAGGTGGATTTGTTTCAGCCGTATTTTTTCCCTGAATTCGATAAAATTGTAAGATCGCCATTCAGCTGAAAACGACGTTTACCCGCCATTCTCTCAGCCAAGCAACGCTTGACGTCGCATCGCCCGGCAGGGGCATGGGACACGCTTGAGGACGCGACAAGAGCCGCAAGGCCCGTGCGTTCGCAACGGCCAAGTCAGGCGCTGCTGGGTGAGGCGAAGCGGGCAAAGCCCGGTCAGTGGGAGCGTCAAGAAATGACTTTGGAATCCTCCGTTGCAGAACGGACGATGGAGCACGCAGGCTTCGAGTCGATGCCGGCGATCGAGCAAGCGAAACCAGCCATCAGCGTTATCGGTCTTGGGTACGTTGGCGCGGTTTCGATGGCGTGCCTGTCGCATCTCGGCTTCCGCATGGTTGGCGTCGATGTCAGCCGCGAAAAGGTTGACGCCATCAAGGAGGGCCGCTCGCCGATCGTCGAAGAACGCCTCGGCGAATTGCTGCTCGACGGCGTTGCCAACTCCCGCATCGATGCGACCCAGAATCTCGTGTCCGCCGTGTTCGATACCGACGTCACCTTCCTCTCCGTCGGCACGCCGACATCGAAAGATGGCGGTTGCGACTTTACATTCGTCCGGCAGGCGAGCCGCGCCATCGGCCAGGCCATCGCCATGAAGTCCGGCTATCACGTCGTCGTTCTGCGCTGTTCGGTACCGCCGGGCACGACGCTCGATGTTGTCGTGCCGGAAATCGAAAAGGCCTCGGGCAAGAAGCTCGGTCCTGACTTCGGCGTCTGTTTCAACCCGGAATTCCTGCGTGAAGGCGTCGCCGTCGCCGATTTCTTCGATCCGCCCAAGACGGTGGTCGGCGCATCCGACGCCCGCGCCGAGCGCACAGTCACCGCGATCTACGAGAGCATCGACAAGAACGTCATCTTCACGTCGATCGAAACGGCCGAGATGGTCAAGTACGTCGATAACGTCTGGCACGCGACCAAAGTCGCTTTCGGCAACGAAGTCGGCCGGCTGTGCAAGAAGCTCGGTATCGACAGCCACGATGTCATGAACATTTTCGTCAAAGACCTGAAGCTAAACCTTTCGCCTTACTACCTGAAGCCTGGCTTCGCCTTTGGCGGCTCGTGCCTGCCCAAAGAAGTCCGCGCCGTCAGCCACATCGCGCACGCCATGGGCGTCGAGGTGCCGTTGATCGACAGCCTCACGGTCTCGAACAAGCGCCACATCGCCCAGGCTGTCACAATGCTCGAACCTTATCGCGGCAAGCGCATCGGCTTCCTTGGCGTCACCTTCAAGCCGGGCACCGATGATATGCGCGAAAGCCCGACGCTCGACGTCATGGCGACGCTTCTGGCTGGCGGTGAGACCATCAAGGCTTACGATCCGAACCTTGATTTCGGTCCCCTGCTGCGGCACCAAATCGACTACGTGCGGCACGCTGTCCCGGCACAGGCCAAGCTGATGGACGAACTCGAGGCCATCACAGTCGCGAGCGCTGCTGACCTGATGGACGCCTCCGACGTCGTTGTCGTATCACACGCGACGGAAGAATTCCGCGCCGCCGTCCGCGCGCGAAATCCCCGCGTTCACATTCTTGATTTGGCGCGGCTTTTCAAAGTAATCCCGAATGACGCCGGCTATCAGGGTATTGCCTGGTAATATCACCGGCGCGATATATAAGCGAGCCAACGAAATCGGCTGGGGGAAACTCCGGCCGATTTCATTTTTGAGAATTGAACGACGGCGCGGCAATTCGATTCAAATTTTACGTAATTTGCGCTTCCGCGCTGCACGTTAAATTTTGATCCGTCCTGTAGCTTTCACAATTGAATGAGTAGGCGCGGGCAAATTATGCCCAAAGTTTCGTATGGCCAAAGTCGCGCCGGGTGGCGGGTTGAGGCCGCAGCAGTTGGAAGTCGCCGGTAAGGCGAGTGGGAGCAGTAAGTATGAGCAGCGCGAAAAAGAATTCGGACGCCGACAATGGGCGCGACGCTGCAGAAGCAAAGTCCGGCAACGAGGCGAAAGAAAAATCGGAGAAGGCCGAAAAGGCTGCCGCTGAAAAGCACCACAGCGACGTCCTGATCGGCGACGGCGCTAAGAACGCGCTGACCGGCGACGATCACAACAGTGTCATCTTCGGCGAGGGCGGCAAGGACGTTCTCGTTGGTAATGGCGGCGACGATCGCATCCATGGCGGCGGCGGCGACGACAAGATTTCAGGCGATGCCGGCAACGACACGCTCTTCGGCTCGTCGACGGTCGGTGGCAAGGTCGATATGACCAATTTCAAGGTGGCCGAAGACACCAACGCAAAAGTAACCTTCAACTACGAGAGCGCCGGCTACAAAAACGCGCTCGGCATGTACAAGATCGGAGCCGATGGCACCATCTCGGGCGTGCAAATCCTGTTTGCTAACGCCTCGCTCAAGGGCTCTGGCGGAGATCTGATCGGCGGCGTCAGCTCGGTTGACGTTGCGCTTCAGGCTGGCGAGCGCGTCGGCTTCTTCGTTGTGCCGAACGGCTTCAGCCAGCGCGGCATGGCCGAATTGCTGTCCGATAAATCGGCGGCCTACAAGTTCGTCGGCGCCGACGGCAAAGCCGGCAACGTCGATGGCGGCTCGGAAGTCAAACTCGTCCAGGTCAACAGCAAGGGCGTCGAAACAGTTGTCAAATCGCAGTACGGCAACTCGATCTTCCACAGCGCCGATGACGGCTCGAAGGGCCTCAACGGCGACAACTACAAGCACGTGACCGGCACCGTCGATAACCTCAAAGGCACCGTCAAAATCGGCTTTGAAGATCTGAAGGGCGGCGGCGACAAGGACTTCGACGACAGCATTTTCACGGTCACGCTCGGCACCACCAACACGGCGCTTCTGGCCAAGGAAGCCACCAAGCCAGTCCGTTCGTCGGACAACGACGACATGACGGGCGGCACGGGCAACGACAAGATGTTCGGCATGGCCGACAATGACAAAATGGACGGCGGCGCCGGCGACGACCGGATGTGGGGCAACTCCGGCAACGACGTCATGAACGGCGGCGACGGCAATGATTATCTGTCGGGCGGCAAGGGCAATGATGTGATCGGCGGCGGCGCCGGTGACGACGTGGTCTTTGGGAACTCGGGCAACGACAAACTCGTCGCCAGCGAAGGCAGCGATAGCTACGACGGCGGCTCCGGCTTCGATACGCTCGACTATTCGGGTTCGTCGCGCGGCGTTAACGTCAACCTCAGCGGCCACGTCGCAGTTGGTATGGGCCTCGACAAAATCAAGGGCGTCGAAGCCGTGACGGGTTCGCGCTTCAACGACACGCTTGTTGGCGATAAGAACGCTAACGTGCTCGCAGGCGGCGCTGGCGACGACAGCTTCCGCGGCCGCGGCGGCGCCGATACTTTAACCGGCGGCGCCGGCAAGGATACGTACAACTGGAGCAAGAAGGACCTCGGTGGCGTCGACCATATCACCGACTTTGCCAAGGGCGATCGGCTGAACCTCCACGAACTCCTCAAGGGCCAGAAGTTCGGTAACGTTGGCGATGTCGTGCGCGTGACGGACGGCAGCGCCGGTTCGACGGTATCTGTCAAAGTTGGCAGCGCCTTCGTCGATGTCGTCACGCTTGACGGCGTCCACGGCACAAACGCAACCGAGCTGATGAAAGCCGGTATGATCCTCGTCTAAGTTTCTGCTCGATGCTATGTTTGAAAACGGCCCCTCACGGGGCCGTTTTTTGTTTGCGCGATGGCCAACCCGCCGCACGCGCAGTCTGCGTTGCGAAAACACGATCAAACTTTATCGAAAATTGTAGCGGCTCCGCGCACGGGATGTTCAGACGATGTTGCTATTTTTATAAAACTGCTGAGCCAAAGTGGCTGAAAATCGATCGGAATTAGCCGGAAATATCTGCGCAGCAAGTAACGGGCGACGAAACAGAATTTATCCGGGCTGGGACAATGGCGAAAATTACGGGCACTGCAGGCGCTGACTCAATTCTCGGCACGACATTGCAGGATCTCATCATCGGCCTCGAAGGCGACGACGTTTTGAGTGGTGACGCCGGTGACGACGAAGTTAGGGGCGGCTTCGGCGACGACGTCATGTTCGGCAACGCCGGCAACGACGTACTCGCCGGCTCGGCTGGCAATGACAGTCTCTCCGGCGGCGATGGCAACGACACGCTCTCGGGCGGCTCGGGTAACGACACGATGGACGGCGGCGATGGTGCCGACATTATCAACGGCGATGCCGGCGACGACATCATCATCGGCGGCAGCGGCGATACGATCACCGGCGGCTCGGGCTTCGACACGCTCGACTACAGTACTGCGTCGGCAGGCATCTCAGCCAACCTCAGCACACATGTCATCGCGACCGCTGGCGCCAACAGCATGGCCGACGGCATCGAACGCGTCATCGGCACGTCCTTCGACGACCTCTTGAACGGCGACTCCGGTGCCAACACGCTGATCGGCGGCGCGGGCGACGACATGATCCGCAGCCGCGGCGGTGCCGATACGCTGAGCGGCGGCTTGGGCCACGACACCTTCGTCTATCTCAAGAAGGATGTCTTCGCCGGCGACGTGCAACTCGGTGTGGATTTCATCACCGACTACAATTCGAACGATACGATCGACGTCAGCGACTTCTTCAAGGGCGCACCGCCTGCCGACTACAACGACGTGCTGAAATTGACATTCGATGGCGCCAATACAACCTTGTCTGTCAAAACCGGCGGTGCCTTTATCGATGTCGTCGCCTTCGCCGGCCAGTACAACACAGACCCGTCGAACCTTGTCGCCGACATGATGATCATGGCCTGATCGGTATAAACCGAAGACAACGGCGCTTCCCGCGCTCCGTCCCCGCCGCAACGCCCGAATTCAGGCGGACTGCCGGGGCCGGAGCGCGAAGCCTTTTCCGCTCCGCCCGCCGGGGAGCGGCCTTTCATATTTTCTACACCAATCCTTTAGACAGGCTTCCTATGGTGAAGAGTGTCGTGCGGCCGGGGCAGCCCGATCCGGACGGACTGAGATTTTTTATCGCGTTGCCGGCTGTGTCCGGCACGTATTGCCTGCAACCAGAGACGGCAGATGCGCACGTCGCGGCGAATGTTGAAAGATGTGCGGCGGGCGTGGCTCTTAGCCTTCGTCTTCAGCGCCTTTGTCAACGTGCTGATGCTGGCGACGCCGCTTTACACGCTGCAGATCTTCGATACCGTCGTTCCCCTCGGCAGCATTGAAACGCTGGTTCTCATCACTGTCATCACGGCTGGCGCAATCGCAGCTATGGCGCTGATCGAGATCGGGCGCGATCTGATGCTGCTCAGGGCCAGCGTCTGGCTCGACCACGAACTCGGCCGCCATATCCTCGAAAACGGCTTACGCCTCGGTGCCAGCGGCCACGATCTCAAAAAAGATGCGCGTGCGCTCGAGCAGTTTCACGGCTTTCTCGCTAGTCCCGCCGCCGGCATCGTCCTCGACGCACCGTTCACACCGCTGTTTCTGTTGGCCTTGATGGCGCTCAACCCCGTCATCGGCGCCGTCGCGCTCGTTTCGGCTGCCCTGCTGGCTGCAATCTCGGTGCTGCAATACGTGCTGACATCCAGGCTGCAGACAGAAAGCGCTGAGGCGCACGAGAAATCGGCGCGCTGGTTTGGGTCGCTCGCGGTCAGCGGCCAGCTTGCCGGCGCGCTCGGCCTCGCCACAGGCGGCGCTGAACAGTGGGAGGGCTATAACCGCGCCCACATTGGTGCCGCCTATTCGCAAGGTAAGCGCGCTACCATCCTTAAAGCTGTGGCACGCTGTATCCGCACTGGCTCGCAAATAGCGCTCTACGGGCTTGGCGCCTGGCTCGTCGTCAAGAACGAGATCGCGCCCGGTGCGCTCGTCGCCTCGGCCATTTTACTGGCGCGCGCGCTCGGTCCGCTCGAAGGTCTGGCTGGATCGGTGAAAGTTCTTAAGAACGTTGTGACGGCATACCGGCGGCTCAAGGCGCTGCCCGACGACGCCACCGTGCCCAAAGTCGGCAATGAGTCTGGAGGCATCGCGACTGCTGATGATCTGAAAGGCGCGCTCTCGGTCAAAGACGTCACCTACTATCACCCGACACGCACAACACCGGCGCTCCGCGGCGTGTCGTTGACACTGGCACCGGGACAGGCGCTCGGGCTTGTCGGGCCGAACGGCTCGGGCAAGTCGACATTGGCAGCCATACTCGCGGGCGCGATCAATCCCACCGCCGGCAGTGCCGAGCTCGACGGCATTCCTGTCGCCAAATGGCAGCGCGGCGACAGCCTACCGCAGATCGGCTATCTGCCCGACGACGCGTTGCTGCTCGACGGCAGCGTGCACCAGAACATCGCCCGCTTCCGCGACATGAGCCTGATGGGTGTTGCGCGTGCCGCCATACGCGCCGGCGCGCACGAAACCTTGCAAGCCCTGCAAGCAGGCTACGACACGCCGGTCGGTCCGCAGGGCGCGTACTTGGCGCTGCGCGAACGCCGGGCCGTGGCGCTCGCCCGCGCGCTGTGCGGCAGCCCCCGTGTCGTTGTCCTCGATGAGCCCGAAGCTGGACTCGACGGTGCCAGCTTGAAGCGGCTGATGCAGACGCTTTTGTCACTCAAGAGCGAGGGTGTCGGTCTCGTCATCGCGACGCAAGACCCGCGCCTGTTGTCGCTGACCGATAAAGTTGTGGTCCTCGCCCACGGCGCCGTGCAGGCGCAGGGCGACGCCCGGGATTTTGCGCCGCCCGATGCCCGCGGCCCCCAACGTCTGAAAGAGGCTTGAGCTCGACGATGCCCGCCATCCAAGCCCCGCCATCCGCATCCGTCCGTTATCCGCGGCTCGACATTCGCGCCCCATTCGCCCTTGGCGCTTCCGTCGTCATTCTCTTCTTCGGCTTCTTCCTCGGCACCGCCGCCTACGCGCCGATCGACAAAGGCGTGGGATTGCCGGGCACCATCATTGTAGAGACCAAGGTCAAGCAGGTCGCTCACCTGAAGGGCGGCGTTGTTGCCAAAGTGCTGGCGAGCGAAGGCCAACACGTCAACGCCGGCGACGTCCTCCTTACGCTCGACACGAGCGCCCTCAACGACCATATCGCCGGCCTTGAGACCCAGGTCGCGGCCGCGCGGCGCCAGCTCGACCTTGCGCGTCAGGAATTGGCAACGATCGCCGATCTTCAGGCCCGCCAGCTCGCCGCCAAATCGAAAGTGCTCGCTCTCGACCGGCTCGTCGCCGAGGTCGAGAAAGACGTGGCCAATCTCACAACGCGGCTCTCGGTTGCCCGCACCGAGCGCGCTCAATCGGAAATCCGCTCCCCCGTTGCCGGCCGCGTCATGTCGTTGCAATCGCATGCGGCGGGCGCTGTTATCCAGCCCGGCGCCACAGTCGCCGACATCGTGCCGGAAAACGACCGCCTTGTCATCGAGGGCCGCCTCGCGCCCAACCAGATCGAGAACGTCAAACCCGGTATGCCCGCCAAGGTCTGGCTGACGGCGCTGAGCTGGCGCAATCAGCGCCCGCTTGCCGCCCGCCTCGCCTGGGTCTCTGCCGACAGCGTCGAGGACCGGCGTACTGGAACGCCCTATTTCGTCGCTCGCATCGAGATCGACGAAACCGATATTGAAACCGCCAAGCGCATGACGCTGCATCCGGGCATGCGCGCGGAAGTTCTATTGCTGACTGGTCAGCGGACGCTGCTCGACCAGTTGATCGATCCCATGATGCGAAACATCAACCGTGCTTTTCACAGCTAAGGAAACGCCATGAGCAAGTTCAACCTGAACGCCATCCTGTTCAACGCCGCAGGCGCCGGCATCCTGCTGACGACGGTTGGATACATGGGTTACACGTTCTTAGTGACCGAGCGGGTTGCACGCTGCACGGTGCGCTTTCCGGCGGGACAGCAGTTTGCGTTCGACAGCGACAAGGGCAGACCGCTCTCGCCTATCGAGCTACAGGCCCGCGCCGGACTGCGCGAATGGGGCGTCCTCCAGAACGCCAACATCACGTCAATTGACGGCCAGCCGAACAGCGCCATCATGGAAGTTTCGCTGGCGACGACGGGCGACGAGGACAAAGCCGATCAAAACGGTGTCGGTTTCCTTTGGCCGCTCGGCGATTTGTCGAAAGCGCAGTCGGCTTGCCTCAGCTACAGCGTCTTCTTACCCGACGGCTTCAAGTTTGCCGAGCCGGGCTACCTGCCCGGCCTCTTCGGTGCCGCCGACACGGCTGAACTCGATGCGGCAATTCCCGCCGAAGGCTTTGCCGTCCGCATGGGCTGGGCGCAAAAGGGCGATATCGGCGCCGAAGTGCGCTCGCCCGCATCAGCCGGATACTGGTCTGGATCGGACCGGACCGCGCGCTGGCCGGTTGGCCGTTGGGTTGGCGTCGAACAGGAGGTCGCGCTCAACACGCCGGGTCAGGAAGACGGCATTTTGCGGATCTGGATTGACGGCGCGTTGACGGTTGAGAATACCGTTATGAACTTGCGCGCCGCCGAGCGTCCAACACTGACCGGTGTCGTCTCCGAGATCGGATATGCTCGTACTGCAAGCGAGCCGGCCAAGATCAAAATTTCGCCATTTGTCATTCAGTGGCAATGAGTTAAGCTTTCTTGCTCTACGCCGCTCGTTTACGTTAATAGCCAAGAGTCTGGCCAAAGAGGCACACTGCGAAAACGAAAATGCCACGGGCGCTCGCGTCCGTCTTGCCAACGCCATCGCGCTGAGATGTATTGAAATTGTAGAGCTTTAGCGCCGTCCCACTTACCCCCAAGTGGCGCAGGTTCTATTTTTTGCCCGCGGTCTCCCCCGGCCGCGGGTTTTTCTTTGCCGATTTTCCAGATCAACGCGCGTTACGAGCGGCTCGCGAGCTTAAAGCCCGCCGCGCGCGCGTCATCCTCGCTGCAAAACCAGCGTTCGCCTTTGAAACTGCGAATGCTGCGCGACTCGTAATCGTTAGACCACGGCATGGCGTAAAGGCGCGACGCTGCGCGCAGGTAGCCTTTGATCGGGCAGCCATCGGGTGCGATGCGCTTGGCGTCTTCCCAGGCGCGCTTGCGCCATTCTGCCGGGCGCAGGTTTTCGCTTTGCCAAATACCGGTCTTGGCACTGCGCGCCGCGTCTTCGTCACGGCTATAAGACGCGAAGAAACCACTTTCGGCGAACACATGGCCGCCGCGCACCAGTTCTGCCGCGATGTCGGCCTCGCCGCCGCGGCATGTTGCGAGTTTGCGACCGGCATCGTCCGTACCAGAGATATCGCAGCTTACGCGCTTGCCGCGCACAAGGCGGTTCAACGCGCTCGTCGCCGACGCACCGCATGACCACTTGCGGCCGTTAGATTTGAAACACGGCTGCGTCGCTTCCGGGGCTTCGATTCCTGCAAGCCGCACAACGTCGCCGCCGATGCGCAGCACATGACCCGAGATTGCTGTCGCCCGGCCACTGATGCCGCCTAATGAGCCGGAGCTGACGGCGGTGCTCGCAAGCGAAGCCACAGGAGCCCGCTCAGCTGTTTTAATTGAGCCAGTCGTCAATCCAGACGGCACTGACGGCACTGCGCCATTTAGCATCGGCCCAATCACAAAAATGGCACCGAGCGCGCCGGCGGCATAGGCGATGTGCTTGCGTGAAATCGGGCCGCGCCCGGCGATGTCCGGTACAAGGTCTTTGAAACGCGTGCCGCGTGGCAGCCGTGGCAGGTTCAGCGCAAACGACGGCATTGGCACGTCGCGCAGCAGCGTTCGCGCGTGCGCGCCTATCCCGCGTGCCGCATTAGCGATGCCGCGCCACGCCACAACGCCTGCCGCAAGCGCGCCTTGCCCGGCAACGGACGCTGCCTTCCCCGCAGCCGACCCGGCCGCATTCAAACCGGCCTTACCGGCTTCGACGCCGCGGTCTTTCTGTTCCTTGACCTTGGAGAGCGCGGCCATGCGCGCGTCGTCGACGCGGCGCTGGCGGTCGGCGCGGCGCACGAGCACGGTTGTGCGGACGTATTCACGCCACTCGAAGCCTTCGCTCCGCCTGCGCCAGCCGAACATGCAAACCCTCCCCGCGGATCAGCCGCGATTCGCGGCGCCTGAAGCAACTTTCAGCACAAATGATGGCGGAGCTTAGGCTCTAACGCCAGGGCCCTAGCACCTCTGTCCCCGCACTTCGGCTTTGTTGTGCTCGACCGAGGTATAGCTGGCGCACACTTATGGCGGTGGTGGTGCTTCAACAGGCCAGCGCGTGCGGCCGGCTCCCCACAGGGGAGTGGCACGCGCCAATGAATCAATGATAGCCCTCGCCGGCCCGCACCTTGCCGCGGAAGGTCCAATACACGAACGCGGTGTAGGCCAGGATCACCGGCAGCAGCACGACCGTCCCGTAGAGCATGAACATCTGCGAGCTTGGCGCCGCTGCCGCTTGCCAAACGGTGAGCGAGTCCGGCACCAGATACGGCACGTTCGATATCACGAGCCCCGTCAACCCCAGCAGAAATAGCGCAATCGCTGCCGCGAACGGCTGCCATTGCTGCTCGCGCTCGAGGCCGCGCCAGCACAGCAGCGCTGCAAACGCGGTCAGCACCGGCACCGGCGCCAGCAGCAGAATATTCGGCCACACGAACCAGCGCTCGGCAATGCGCGGGATCGTGTAGGGCGTCCACAGGCTGATCGCGACCGTCGCAATGAGTACGATCACCAGCGCCGCCTTAGCCATGCCGCGGGCCCAGATCTGAAGCGCGCCGTCGGTTTTCAAAATCAGCCACGTCGCGCCCAGCAACGCATAACCGGCCACCAGCGCCAACCCGCAGAACAGCGCAAACGGCGTCAGCCAGTCGAGCGGCCCGCCGGCAAATTGTCCATCCTTGACGACGATACCTTGCAGCAGGCCGCCGAGAACGACACCCTGCGCGAAAGCTGCGACGATCGAGCCCCAGGTGAACGCGAGATCCCAGAACTGATGTTTCGGCTTCGACACCCAGCGGAACTCGAACGCGACGCCGCGGAACACCAGCGCCAGCAGCATCACAATGATCGGCAAATAAAGCCCCGGCATGATGATGCCATAGGCCTTCGGAAACGCCACGAACAAGCCAGCACCGCCCATGACCAGCCAGGTTTCGTTGCCATCCCAGAACGGCGCCACCGTGTTCATCATCACGTCGCGGCGTTCTTCATCGCGCGCGAACGGAAACAGGATGCCAAGCCCGAGATCGAAGCCGTCGAGGATGACGTACAGCGTCACCGCGATGCCGATGATCGCGGCCCAGACGAGCGGCAGCCAATAGGCGCTTTCCCACATTTCCGTTACTCCGCCGCCCCGAGTGCGTCGCGCGCCGCGCCCTGCGCCGCCGCCAATGGCCGCGAAGGCAACGGGTCGGGCGCCGCGATCGATTTTCCGGCTGGGCCCTTTTCAATCAGCTTGTTGATGTACAGCACGCCCATCGAGAACACGCTCGAATAGACGAGCACGAACAAAATGAGGCTTGTGAGAACTGCGCCGAACGCCACCGGCGACACTGCATCCACCGTGCGCAGGACGCCGTGCACCAGCCACGGCTGCCGCCCCGTTTCCGTCACCCACCACCCGGCAACGATGGCGATGAAGCCGAGCGGCCATGCATATATCAGGCTGCGCAAATACCACCCCGTCTCGAACAGCGTGCCCCGCCACCACAGGAACGCGCCGATCAGTCCTGCCGCGATCATTGCCATGCCGGCTGCCACCATGACGCGGAAGGCGAAGAACACCCACAGCACGTTCGGCCGGTCCTCGGGCTTGAAGTCTTTGAGGCCCTTGAACAGACCATTGACGTCGTGCGTGATGATGAAACTCGCGAGACGCGGAATGGAAATCTCGAAATGATTGGTCTCGGCCTTGGCGTCCGGCCACGCAAACAGCACCAGGGCAGCCGGTTTCGAGCCGTCCCAATGGGCTTCCATGGCCGCGACCTTCGCGGGTTGATGCTCGGCCGTATTCAGTCCATGGGCGTCGCCGATGACAAGCTGCAGCGGCGCTAAGATCGCGACCATGCCGAGCCCCATGCGCATCATGGTTTTCGCTTCTTCGATAAAGCGGTTGCCCATCAGATAGCGGGCGCCGACCGACAGCACGACCAGCGACGTCGTCAGATAGCAGGCCGTGAACATATGCGCGAAGCGATACGGGAAGCTCGGGTTGAAAATGATCTGCAGCCAGTCGACCGGATAGGCGATGCCGTCTTTCATTTCGTGGCCCGCCGGCGTTTGCATCCAGCTATTTGCCGCCAGAATCCAAAATGCCGAGATCGACGTGCCGATGGCGACAAGCACAGCCGCCGTCACATGCAGGTTCGGCGACACGCGGTTCCACCCAAACAGCATGATGCCGAGGAAGGACGCCTCGAGGAAAAACGCTGTCAGCACTTCGTAGCCCATCAGCGGCCCGACAACGTTGCCCGCGACTTCGGAAAACCGGCTCCAATTGGTGCCGAACTGGTACGACAGCACGATGCCCGAGACGACGCCCATGGCAAACGACACCGCGAAGATCTTGGTCCAGAATCGCGCCAAGCGGTGCAAGTGATCTTCCCCCGTGATCCGCCAGCGCACCAACAGCGTCGCGATGAAAGCCGCAAGCCCAATCGAGAAGCTTGGAAAGATGATATGAAACGTAATCGTAAACGCGAACTGGATGCGTGCCAGCACGGTCGCGTCGATATCCATGCCTTGCGTCTCCCGGATGCCTTCGTGATGCTTCGCACATCATGAACCGATCCGCTGTCGCAGTCGAGGAAGCGGTGCCGCTTGTCATCCCGGATCGGTTTCGCGATCAAAGAATCGCAAATTCGTCCGGGATGTCAATCTGCGCCGATGGCTGCTGTGACAACCCTAGTTCCGCTGCGCCAGCTCGGCCTCGGGCAGCAGCCACGCCCGCACGACGCCGTCCTGGCCGCCGGTCAGCAGCGTGCGGCCGTCGTTGCTGAACGCCAGCGTCTTCGAACTCTTGTCGAGCCCGCTCAGCGCGTAACTGACCCGCTGCGGTTTCAAACTGCTGAGGCGGACGCTGCCATCGTCCGCCGCTGACGCCATCAATTCGCCGCTCGCCGACAGCGCGATTTGAGCGACGCGCGCGGTGTGTGCGAGCACCGTGCGCTGCAACCGGCCCGAAATCGTCGACCACAAGCGCACCGCGCCGTCAGCGCTTCCGGCGGCCAGCGTGCCGCCGTCGGCTGCGAACGCTAAGGCCGACACGGTATCGGAATGATTGCGGAAGGTGCGCCGCGTTTCCTGGCGTTCCAGATTCCAAAGTTTGACCGATTTTTCCGCCCCGCCGGCCGCCAGCCAGCGTCCGCTCAAGTCAGTCGCCAACGTCTGCACAGCACTGCTATGGCCTTCGAGTACGGTCACCGGTGCTGCTTCCGACGCCGTTTCCCAAACCGCAACCGTGCCGTCCGGGCCAACGGCTGCGACGCGATCCTCCGATCCGGCAAAGGTGCTAGCCGTGATGCTCGCGTCATTGCGCTTGAAGCGATACAGGCGGCGGAGGCTATCGAGATCATACAGCACGACGCTGCCGCTGGCATGGCTTGTCGCGGCCCGGTTGTTGCGCACCGACAGCGACGTGGCCGCGCCTTCGTCGAGCAGCAACGTGCCGCGCAGCATTTGCGACTGCGCATCCCACACCTTCAACGTACGATCGCTGCCCGCCGTTATGATCAGCCGCCCGTCGCCGCTCAAGCTCATGGCTGTGATGGCGCTGTCGTGGGCTTTGAACTCGGCGCCTTGGCTCAAAACGCGGTCGGCCGTGGCAAGCTGGATCGCGCCGGTCGTCACAGAACCGGTTGCTATGCCGCCGGCCGGTACCGTCAACATCGCCAGCACGCGCGGCACATGATCCTGGAACGCGAACAGCGCCCCCGCGATTGCCGCTGCCAGCGTGACTTTTGTTTTTAAGCCTCGTGTCAGAGACCGGCGGCGCGCCACGTCCGGGGCTGGCCGCACGCGCTTCTTCGCAATGGTCTTTTTGACAAGAAGCGGCGGCGGCAACGCTGCTATTTGCGCCTTTGCCGGCGCTGCGACTGCCGCAATCGTTTTTCTTGCCTTGCTCGGCTTGACCGGATCGGGCGCAGCCGCCTTCGGCGCTGGGTTCTTCAACGCATCGACGAAATCGAGAATCTTTCCCTGCGGCCCCGGCGCGTCGGGTGGCGGTGGAATGGCTACATGGATGGCGCCGCCCTTCGCATCACGCTCGGCTTTGTCGTTGCTCCGGCGCACTTCGGTGCGTTCGCGCAGCCGCGCCAGCATGCCGGGCTTCTCGGGCTCAGGCGCAAGCAGAGCGCCGCGCCATGCCGCAACCGATTGCGGACGCGCCTCGATACTCAGCGCCAGCCCGCGCTGGATCGCATCGAGAAACGTCGCGCGGTACGACGACAACGCGGCGTCGCGCGCCGCCACCATCTCGTCCTTAAGCATGCGCGAGGGGCTGTCGGGCGGCCGCTTGCCCGTCACCGCATGATAGAGCGTCGCGGCAAGTGCGTAGATATCCGTCCACGGCCCCTGCTGGCGGCTGGTCTCGGCGTACTGCTCGTAAGGGCTATAACCGGGCTTCACTAGCGCCGAGACGGTTTTGGTTTTGGAATGCGCGGCGATATCGCTGCGCGCCGCGCCGAAATCGATCAGCACCGGATCGCCGGCCTTGCGGATGATGATGTTGTCGGGCGCGATATCGCGATGCAGGAAATCGGCCTTGTGGATCGTCTCGAGCGCGTCCAGCAACGGCGCGAGAATAGCATCCAGTTCCTTCTGGCGCGGCGCCCGGCCAAGACCCTTGAGCCACGATTTGAGGCTTTGACCCTCCTCGAACTGCAGCACCATGTAGGCTGTGTTGTTGGCCTTAAAAGTCCTGTAAACACGGACGATATTGCTATGATCGAACTTCGCCAGCGTCTGCGCTTCTTCGACGAACCGCTCTAGACCCCACTGATAATCGCCCGAGCAATCCTGTGATCTCGGTGCAGCGCCGCCCTCGTCGTCGCGGGCTGCAAAATCGGCTGGGAAATATTCCTTGATGCTAACCAAGCGCGACAGCGCCATTTCTTCGGCGAGATAAGTCACGCCGAACCCGCCCGCGCCGAGCACGCGGTCGATTTTGTAGTCGCCGGCAAGTTCTGTTCCGCTTTTCAAAGCGATCAGATTTGTCATGTCCCCGGTCGTTCCCAGATCGCTTGTGTCTCGCGCCGCGAGGCGCAGTTGCGATTTTTCCGTCTCGGGTCTTGTCGCTGCTTCGCATCGTTTGCGCAAGAATGTGGCGCGCGGAAGGGCGATGAACCCGAGATGAACAAATCCTCAAGGTGTCTCTTTCCGGCCATGTTGCCGCCGCCATCGCAACCCCAACTCAAGCATCACGTTTGAACCGGGTGGACGCGCATGGGGCAGCATCACCGACTTGCAACATCTCTAGCCCGTGCTGGTCTCGCCCTTGCTGGCGCCGTCACAGCGTTGTCGCAACCGGCGTTCGCTTTTGATTCGAGCGCGGTTTTTGAGGCCGCCGGCAAAACCAGCGTTCTGATCCAGAACACCATCGCGCAAGGCTATCATGTTGCGCCCGCACTTATGCTCGGCCTCGCCGTCATCACTGCCATGCCGCTGGTCGCGTTTGCCAGCTGCATGACCGAGTGGTCGCGCCGCGGTGCCAATGCCACGCGCCGCCATCGCGGCCGTTTCGAATCCGACGTCACCGGCGAAATTTCGGGCGACGGCGCGGAGGATGTCAACGGCCTCTCGGCGCGCGCCTTCCTCGAAGTCGTAGGCAGCTCGGGCACCCGCTACGCCATTTTGCGCGACATGATGCGCATCGGCCGCGAGGACGACAACGACATCCGCATCCCGAGCGGCGCCGTGCATCGCTATCACGCCGCCATTCACCGCGAAGACCTCGGCGACTGGCACATCACCGATCTTTCAGGCGTTGAAGGCAATGGCATCGCCGTCAACGGCCAGCGCTGCTGCGACGCCCGCCTGCACGACGGCGACGTGATTGAACTTGGCCCCGGCCGGCTGCGGTTCCGGGCCCAGTATGCCTGAGCCAGTATGCCTGAGTAATCGAGTGACGACGCGTGCGCGTTCCAGTTCTTTTTTACGTCAACACATGAGGAGAGACCACGATGGCCGACGTGCGGGGTGAGACGAGTGCAGGCGGAGCGGCGGCGGCAAGCCGAGCCGGAAAATTTCTAGGCTCGTTGAAAGACGCGCTCGTCGCCGCCGGCCGCGATGACAATCCGGTCGCGCAGGCGCCAACGGCGAACGCAGCCGCGCCGCGTGCCGCAGTGCCCGTCACAGTCGTCGCGGTACCTGCTGCGGCCATGGCCCCGCTGCCAAGCGCGGAAGAAGCGGCCCGCCTCGCCCGCACGATACCCGTCGCGCGCGTGCAACCGAAAGCCCCCGAACACCCAATCGAACCCGACGCACCGCCGACGACGCGCGTTGTCCGCGCTGAACCGGCCTCGCCGCTGAAAAAATCGCCCGAGCCCCTGCCGAAAGACCCGCGTACCGTGCTCGTCCGTGGGCGCGCGGCGATTCCACGAACCACGTTCGCGCAAGACCCCGTCGTTGGCTTCCTCATTGTCGTCGGCGGCCCCGGCCTCGGGAGCTTCCGGCCTATATTCGAGGGCAACAACACGGTCGGCCGCACGACGGACAACCGCATTCCGCTCGATTTTGGCGACGACACCATTTCGGCCGAAGCGCAGGCCTATCTGCGCTACGACTCGAACGACCGGTCGTTCCTGTTCGTGCCGAACCTTGCCAAGACCAACGTCGTCTCTGTAAATGACAAGCGCCCATCCGGCGCGGTCGAACTCAAGGCCATGGACGTCATCATGTTTGGGCGGACGCAAGTCGCGTTCGTACCGTTTTGCGGTTCAGAGTTCGATTGGTCTGAGATTTCTGAAACGTAAGGTGCTTCCGGAAAAAGCCTGTCCAGGTGAAGACCGGGATGGGCACCGGTTTTCCGGAAAGAAGCACGGCAAAAGATAGTATGACCACATTCGAGCATGCGGTCGCCGCCACCCGCGGCGCCCGCGACTACCAGGAAGACACCGCTGCGTTTTGGCCCGGCGGCGATAACCCGTTTGTGCGCACGACCGGTGCTGTCTGGCCGGCGGACGGCAGCGGCCTCGCCGTGCTCGCCGACGGCATGGGCGGCCACGCCGGAGGCGCGCTCGCAAGCCGCATGGTGTGCGAGGAATTCATCTCCGCTGCCGCAGCTCATGGCGGCTCGCTCGAGGAGCGCCTTCGTGCAGCCCTTGAGGCCGCCAACGCGGCGATTGCCGGCAAGGTCGCCGAAAACCCTTTGCTCGCCGGCATGGGCTCGACATTGATCGGCGCCTCGTTCTCGCACCACGGCATCGAATGGGTCAGCGTCGGCGATAGCCCGCTGTTCTTGTTCCGCCGTGGCGAAGTCGCGGTGCTGAACGAAGACCATTCCCTCGCACCCGAACTCGACCGCATGGTTCTGGCCGGACGCTTGACGGCGGACGAAGCCCGCCGCGATCCCCGCCGCCATATGCTGCGTTCGGCTGTCACCGGCGACGAAATTGATATGGTCGATGTGTCGCTGTCGCCGCTCGCTTTGGAAGCCGGAGATTATGTCGTGCTCGCCAGCGACGGCGTCGCGACGCTTGAGCCGCCCGAAATCGCACGCATCATTCAAGGCTACGCATCGGACGGCGCCGGTGCCGTTGCCCGCGCCCTCATCCGCGCCGTTGAATCGCTCCGCGAGCCGCACCAGGACAACGCCACCGTGCTTGTTGTGAGGCCGGTTGG